>CAZFXA010000006.1:0-53768 GCA_964522825.1 uncultured Legionella sp. | reverse complement strand
AGAACGCCTTTCGAGTCCAGATCTGATCATGCTTTCAAATCGATCTTTTTAGCATATTCTTGTAAAAGAACAATATAATAATGCACCATGTCTTCCAAGGTTAGATTATTCTCTACAAAATCGGTCGACTGTTGTGCCATTGCTTCTGCGAGCTTCGGATTTTTTTCTGCCCAATCGAGCACTGCTAATAAGGCCTTTTCATCTTTCACAGGAATATAGTGTATATAGGGTTTTATGCCCTTATAGAACCATTGGATCTGCGTGCTCAGATGTTTAAAGGTAAGGCTGTTGGCTTGCAAGTGCCACACCAAGCGCGTCCAGGTACACCGAGCACCATCGATGGCAATTAAGTATTTATATTTGAGATGATCCTCTTGCTTCACAAATTTCACTTTCACTTTGTCTGTAAATTTTGCATCAATAAGATCCGGATGTTTTTCAGAGAGATCCACAATAGCTTGTCTAAACTGTGTGCTTGCACTCGCCCCGCCACGCCAAAAAAGAATAGGTTCTTTTACAGCCCATGGAAATAGTTGGTTAGCTTTTAGAATACGTGGCTGGAGTGTTGGCATTTGCAGCATATTCATCCAATCCGGCACCATCACTTCATCACGTTCAAAAGGGTTGTTGAGATCTTTAGCAAACACAAAAATAGGGTGGGTTATCTTGATGCTAGACGTAAAATTATCGCTGAGACCCATGAGAAAATCTGTGTCGGCCACATACCCATTTTTCACTAAATACTCGAATAGATCCGAAAGCACTTTGTATGCTGGAAGAATATTGAGATTATCCTTGTAGGTTGTTTTTAAGTGCTGATTTTGGACTTGAAAACGAAAAAGCATATCGAGCTTCTTATGAAAACGATCTAACTCGGATTTTTTAAAGGGTTTAAATTTTCCCAGATCCTCTTGTATTTGATCGCGAGCCCATTGGGGTAGCCCTGCTTTTATTTTTTGATCTAAAACTTTTTTATTAATAAGACAACTTACTTTAGCCTCGCCACACGCGAAAGGGTTCTTAAGCAGAGTTTTCAGACTGACCGTTATGGGTACACCGGAAAAAACAGGCCAAAGCCTCACACTGAGCAAGGCAACAAAGCAGAGGATTAAACCACTCAGTATGATCCAAGGGTTTTTCTTCAACAGATGTTTTTTTTTCATCTAAAGCTATCGTCCTTTGCATTGAATCAAAGAGGGATTCTTACAAGATAGCTTATTTTTTAAAATCAGCTTTTGCCGATACGGTAGGTGATGAATGGGATCCCCGCTTTCGCGGGGATCCCCCAAGCTATTAAACTGCGTGCATCAAGGGTATTGTGTAACCTTTTAGGTAACGAACAAAGTCCTGGAGTTTTTGAATACCCGTTGCCTCGGCCTCTACACACCATTCTTGTAAGGCATCTAGCAATTCTTTTTGGCTAGCGGTGGTCTTAGACCAAATGAGTATCAGCTGCTCTCTAAAATGATAAGCCGATCGCAGCGCATCTTCTTGCTTAATCTTAATCAAAGGTCGAATGACAGCCTTAGAATAGGTTGTCATGACTTGCACACGGTTACTCAATAAAGCACGCAAGCCATCTGCATCGATAGCATTTTTACCTGGAATAATTTTAGGGGTAGGTACCGTACGTTTCACGGTGGCCAATCCTAACAGCGCTAGGGTCTTAATATAAAACCAACCCAAATCAAACTCCCACCATTGTACAGAGAGTTTTGCAGACGTTGGGTAGGTATGGTGGTTATTATGCAATTCTTCTCCACCAATCAAAATGCCCCAGGGTATAATATTGGTCGAGGCATCGGCACAATCAAAAGTCCGATAGCCAAAGTAATGCCCAATACCGTTAATAACCCCTGCGGCCGTTAAAGGGATCCAGGCCATTTGTAATGCCCAAATACTAAGACCGGGGATGCCAAACAACCACAGGTTAATGCAGAGCATCAGTAAAATGCCTTTGGCAGAATGGGGGGTATAGACACGTCGTTCTAACCAATCATCCGGTGTTCCCTGACCAAAGCGTTCTAAGGTTTGTACATTCTTGGCTTCTCTGCGGTATAACTCTGCACCTTGCTTTAAAACGGTTGATAACCCTAAAACCTGCGGGCTATGGGGATCGTCATCTGTTTCACAATAGGCATGATGCTTACGATGAATCGCGGCCCAGGCTTTGGTCTCCATGCCCGTGCTTAGCCATAGCCACAGTCTAAAAAAATGACTCACCACAGGATGCAAAGTGAGCGCACGATGCGCTTGAGCACGGTGCAAAAAGATCGTCACACTGGCAATGGTGATATGGGTGAATACTAAACCAGCCACAATATAGCCCCACCAGGACAGATTTAATACGCCATAGAATCTATCGCCCCCCATAAAGGGCATGAACAGAAGGACTACTACGCAGGTCCACCAGAATGCTTTACCGTAATTCATCGCTATACTCCTACCTATGCAAACATCTTCATTATATGTTGAAAAGCTAAGCTATAAAGCCAGATCCTCAGCGAGGCTCCAAAATCCCTTCCACATTCAGGATCTTAGCTTCATTGTAAAACAAGGCCAATGCCTGGTGCTGACGGGTGCGAACGGATCGGGAAAGAGCACCACGCTGCACATACTAGCAGGCCTGATACGCCCCTGCCAAGGGCGGGTATACCTAAAAGGGCTCGATATACACCGCAATGGGCCTGCGGCTAAACAATATCTAGGTTTATTACCAGAAATGCTGCCTTTATATCCAGACCTTAGCATAAGTGCCTATTTATCGTTTGTAAGTAAACTGCATGCTATACCCAAGCACTTGCAAAAAGAGACTGTTGACCAAGCCCTCGAAGACCTACGCCTACAATCCTACGCGTCTGTACCCATACACCAATTATCCCGAGGGCTGAAGCAAAGGGTCGGGCTGGCACAAGCTATTCTACACCGACCTGCTGTACTATTACTCGATGAACCCACAAACGGCTTAGATCCCAGCGAGGTGCATCATTTTCAATCCCTATTAGCACGCTTGAAACCCAACATGGCCATGGTTGTGTCCACGCACCATTTTAACGAAGTTCAGTCTCTGTGTGACCAACGTTTAATGCTTCAGTCTCAAGGAATACAGCATGATCTATACGCTTGCACAGCATGAATGTAACCGCTTAGGAAAGTCGGGTAAAATTTTTTATTTATTAGCTTTTTGCCAAAGTCTTTTGGCTTTTATTGCCTATTGGTTATTAGAAGAATTTTATGCCAAAAGCCAACGTTCTCTTTTAGAACAAGATACCCTTGTCGATATCACTGAAGGGGTATTACATCCTTTATTTGCCTGGACGATTTTACTTTTTTTCTTTATCACACCCTTGCTAGCCGTGAGCACCTTCACACAGGAAAGAAAATCTCATACCTTAACACTTTATTTAAGCGCGCCGATTGAAGCCTATCATCTTGTGATGGGGAAATTTTTGGGAACTTTTATGGCACAGTGTTTTTTACTCCTACCTATACTCGGACTATCTCTTTTATTAGCCCTGCAGCATACCCTGGATGGGGGCCAATTACTGGCCAGTTATATGGGTCTCTTTCTATTTTTAGGTGCCGTTTTAAGTATAGCAATAGGGGTGGCAAGCTGTTGCAAAGAACCGCTCATGGCGACCTTCTTGAGCTTTAGTGTGCTTTTAGGCTTTAGCCTGTTGGAATGGGTGGGGCGATTGCTGGATCCAGCTTGTGATTATTTTGCACATTTTTCTTTAATCTATCACTGCAAAAATTTTCTATCAGGCATCCTAAGCAGCCAAGATGTGATCTATTATGTACTAGTGATGATAAGCAGTCTTGCTTTCAGTATAGTGCGGTTAAAAAACGAGTCTTTTTTTCAACGATGAAAACAACGATAACGCTATTAACATTGATTATCTTTTTACTGATAGGGTATCAATATCCTTATACCATTGACCTTACCCATCATCGCTACAATAGCCTGATACCCGCTGCACAATCGCTTTTATCAACACTGCATGAACCGCTTACGATAGAACTGGTGAGTCCTGATCCCGATGTTCGAAAAAAGGTTCAACAAACGGTAGCCTTATTCAAAGCGCATAGCCCGCACCTCAACTTTATCGCCACTCGCAATCATTTAGAGCCTGCGGAAAAAACAAGATTGGGGTTAGAAAGCCATCACCATCTGCTGCTCAAAAGCGCCGATCAGTTCAAAGCCATGGATCTTGATTGGGCACACTTTGGACAAAAGCCTTTCACACAGGCTCTTTATCAAATGTTAAGACGCAACCAAAAATGGACGCTTTTCTTAGAAGGGCATGGAGAAGCCGATGCCTTTGGCAAAGATAACAAAGGGTTGCATCACTTAAGCAAAGATCTTAAGAATAAAGGGATCCGTATTGCATCCCTGAATTTAGGGACCACAGGCCTGATTCCCGATAATACCCAATTATTGGTGATTGCCAATCCACGCAGTCCTTTATTACCCCAGGAAATGGTCGCTATCAAGCATTATGTAGAAAAGGGCGGAAACTTATTATGGTTTGCAGGCCCCGATCAACCTGCCGGTTTTAAGCCACTGGCCGCTATGCTGGGGGCACACTGGTCTCGAGGGCTTATCATGGACCCTCAAAGCCATGCTTTAGGGACGCCTGATCTCGCGATTAGCCTGGTCCAACATTATCCACGCCATCCCTTAAACACCGTGGATCAATTAACGGTTTTTCCCTGGTCTACACCCATTGAAGCCACGCAGGCATCGGCCCTGGGATGGGAAGCACTACCGGTGCTCGTGAGCAATGAACAAACCTATCTACAAGGCAATCCACAAAAAAAAGGCCCCTTTAACCTAGGCATGAGTCTTTCAAAGGGAGCACAAAGGGTGGTGCTGCTTGGTAGCGCTCACTGTTTTAACAATGCAACACTGCATAATTACGGTAATCTTCAACTGGCCAATAATCTTTTTAATTGGTTAAACGATGCAGATCTTTTTATCGCAGAAAAACCCGCACACAGGATAGATCTTCCCCTGATACCCCCCCTTTGGTTTTACAGGACTGCTCGGTATGTATTGCCTTATGGCTTACCCCTGCTGTATCTGTGCATAGGCTGGCACTGCAGGCGTGCACAAGCCAAAGCTTCTCATCCTACGATTGCAATGGCGTACAGCACTATTTGATATATGACTGCCTGCATCCTACACTCTAACAGAGCAAACAGTGTTGTTTGGAGTATTGAAATGCAAAACATGGGTCCTTTCGACGCCCCCAAAAACAAAGCTCAGTTTAAAAAACGCATACACCGTCCCTGGCATACCAGCCTTGAAGCGCCTCTTTTGGACACCACAACCAACACGCAAGGCATCGAAACCGCCATGGACATGCAACCCGTCTTGTCTCCCCAGACAGAGGCTGTATTAATTGGTGGATTTTTCTATCCCAAACAAAACGCAGATAAGCCACTTGAAACAAATGGTGCCATTCACAACCTCATGCAAGAACTTCGAACCAAAGAACAAGACATCCTGCGACTGGATCATGATTTACAAGTAGGCAAAGCCTTGGAAGAAGCCCGTAAAGCAGAAGTTGCGCAAGCGCATGAAGCAACCGCTCGAAAATCTGCCGAAGAGAATGCACTTTTTGCCATACAAAAAGCAAAGGTTGCTGTCGAACAAGCACATAAAGCCGAGAATCAAGTTTTAGCAGAAAAGCAGCTGCGTTTAGAATTAGAACGCACCAAAAAAGCCTTGGAAGAACGGCTGCACCATGCGCTTAAAACCATAGAGAAAGAGGAGGACGTTCGTAAAGGCCTTCAAGAAAAATTAATGATTCTTAAAACACAGACCGACGGTCGAACTTCTGCGATCCAACGTGAAGCCGAACGAAAAATTCAAGAAGCCCAAGAACAAATCGCACTACACGAAAAAGCCAAATTAACGGCGCAATCGTTTACACAAAAAACGATGGAATCTGCACGTCAAAGCGAAGCTGCACGGCTATTACTCGAGGAACAAATCGACGCGCTTCAAAGAAAAAACACAGAACAGTTAGAAATCATTCAAGGCGTAGAACTGCAAAAAAAGTTGTTAACGCAAGCCCTTGAAAGGACAAAGCACTTGGAGTCGATTATCGAAGTAGAAAAAGAGCTCCGCAAACACTGCGAACAAAAAATGACCGAGTCGCACATGCGTACAGAAGAAACAAAACGCAAAGTTTCTGAAGACAAATTGATATTAATGGAAGAAGAGATAGCCGATTTAGAGGCCACAAAATCCAGAATCGAAGATAAACTCTTTAAAACACAAAGAAGCATTCGCAATCTGGAAATTATGCGATTATCCAGTGAGTAGTTTTTGATATTTCGCCATGAGGATCGCTACCGATTCCACATGTTCTGGATCCAGTGGAATACACTCCACCGGACAGAGTGTCTGACACTGGGGCACTTCAAAATGTCCTACACATTCGGTACAACGATTCGGATCGATCACATAATAAGACTCGCCCATCGAAATAGCCTGATTCGGACAGGCCGGCTCGCAGACATCACAATTAATACAGGCCTCTGTTATCATCAGCGCCATGGTTTGCTGTCCTCTTCTTGAAGGTCTTGCACACCATAGTGGTGCACAGCTTCAATCATCGCTTGTACGTTTTCAGGATCAACCAAAGGGGTAATCCCATGGCCTAAATTAAAAACATGACCATAACCCGGACCAAAATCATCCAGAACTTGTTTCACCGCTTGTTGGATTTGCGCAGGATCTGCGTACAAGGCTGCAGGATCCAGATTGCCCTGAAGCGCCACCTGATTGCCCACACACTGTCTTGCGACTGATAATGAAGCGGTCCAATCCAGACCCAATGCATCACAACCCGTTGCTGCCTGTGCTACCAAATGCTGCGCCGTATTTTTGCTAAATAAAATAATGGGAACCTTTTTAAGTGTCTGTTTACCTGAAGAAGCCATGGCGGCCTTTAAGGCAGAAACAATGATTTGCATATAATATAGCGAAAAATCCAGATAAGCCTGATAGGGCAACACCCCACCCCAGGTATCAAAAATCATTAAGACATCGACACCCGCCTGCACCTGTGCTTTAAGATAATCAATCAAAGTATGGCTTAAATGATCAAGCAAGGCATGTAGACTGTGCGGATCTTGATAAAGCCAGTTTTTAATCTTCGAAAAATCTTTAGACGATCGCCCTTCGATCATATAGGTCGCTAAAGTCCAGGGACTGCCCGCAAAACCAATGAGTGGTAGGCGTCCTCCCAAAGCTTGCTTGCTTAAACGAATGGCCTCCATCACATAAGATAATTCGCTTGCCGCATCGATACGGGGCAACTGTTGAATGGCCTGGCTATTTTGAAGGGGATCTTGAAATTGAGGGCCTTCACCCTCGACAAAGCTGAGTTTCATCCCTAAAGCCTCTGGTACCACCAGAATGTCTGAGAAAATAATGGCTGCGTCTAAATCGAAGCGTTGTATAGGCTGTAGGGTAATCTCGCAAGCAAGCTCGGGCGTCTTGCAGAGCACGAGAAAATCTTTGGCGCGTTGACGAAGCGCTCTGTATTCGGGTAAATAACGTCCCGCCTGACGCATGATCCAAAGGGGCGTGCGATCGACCGGCTGGCGCCATAGGGCACGAATGAGACGGTGTTTAGAATAGGGGACGTTCGCCGTGTTCTGAGTATGCTGTGTATCCATGGGGAGATTGTACAGTAATTGGGGCCATCATTAAATATCCCCCGGGGCTTGCAGCCAGCCCCCCTTTTGAAGGGGGCGAGCGAGATGTGCTTTAAAAAACCCTCAAGCCTTATCCTTCAGCGTATTAATAATCCTAGGTGTTATAAAAATAAGCAATTCATCGGGATTAGAAGATACATTTTTATTTCTAAAAAGCCCCCCGATAATAGGCAAACTACCAAAAAAAGGCACTCTGTTTTGTGTCTTACTATCTTTAACTTGTAAAATACCCCCTAATATGATTGTTTCCGCATTATCCACCAATACCTTTGTTTGTATTGCGGTGGTATTGATAGGTATACCACTACCCGCAATCGCATCACCCGCTGCATCATTGGAAATATTTAAATCAAGCGAAATTCTATCATCCGCTGTAATATGGGGTGTAACGTCTAATTTTAGCACAGCGTTTTGATAGGCTGTTGTGGTAGCACCACTAGAACTAGCTTCTTGATAAGGAATTTGCGTTCCTTTTGAAACCGAAGCTTTAACCTGATCCATGGTGACTAATTTTGGCCTAGCAAGCGTCTTTGTCGTGCTTTCAAATTCCAAAGCCTGCAACTCTAAATCGAGTAGAGTCCCATTGGGCAAACGCGCCAATGCAAGGCCCATGGTTGCTACACCTTTCGCATTACCTATGGCGTTCGCGCCAAAATCACTAAATAACCCTTCAGTATTCTTAAGCGTCGGCACTGAACCATCTGCAAGACCCGTTGTAGCACTTGTGTTTCCTATCACAGCGCCAGAACCCGGCATTGATCCATTATCCGCAATGGCTCTGGCTTTTTCAATACGTGAGCCCACGCCAATCTGTCTATGCCCAAATGCTGCATTAGCACCACCCCCAAAACGCATACCCAAGGTGCTTGCGATGGTTGTATTGGTCTCCACAATTTGGGTGGAAATCTCCACCTGTCTTACCGGAATATCAAGCTTTTTCAACAGGGCTTGCACTTCAATAATTTTCCCTGGAATATCCTGAATCAATAAGGTATTGGTTCTTTTATCGACGGTTACATTACCCCGAGAGGTTAATAAGGAATTTGTTTTGTCTTTTAACATGGCTGCAATATCATCGGCTTGAGCATAATTAATTTGAATGAGTTCGGACTTTAAAATACCCAACTCCTGGACTTGCTTTTGGTTTTCAAGCTCAGATTTTTCACGACTGGCTAGTTCGTCAGAAGAACCCACCATCATCACATTGCCGGCTTGTCGTTTATCAAGACCCTTGCTTTTTAAGATGATATCCAAAGCCTGATCCCAAGGAATATTGTCTAAACGCAAGGTAATATTACCCCTTACACTATCACTGGCAATCATGTTAAATTTAGAAAAATCGGCAATAACCTGCAAAATAGATCGTATTTCAATATTCTGGAAATTCAAAGAAATTTTATTGCCACTATAGCCGCCTGTTGTATTATCAAGCACTTTATCATCTTTCGTTTTTGGACGTGCTTCTAGGATAAATTGATTATCTAATTGATACACAATTTTATGATAGTCGTCCATTGTAGAGACTCTCACATTCACAACGCCATCATCCCGGGTAATTTCAAAACCATGAATGGGTGTTGCAAAATCCACCACATCGTATTTTTTAAGCAGTTTATCTTCTATGCCCGCACCCAAAAAAGCCAAGGTGGTTTGATTCAGTGCCTCGATAACATCCACGGAGGCTTTTGTGTTTGACAAACTAACAATCAGCCGACCTTCTCCATTATCGCCACGACGAAAATCAAAGGATCGAATGTTATATGCCTCAGAACTTTTCGCAATTTTTTTAATCATCGGTTTATCGCTCGATTGAATCGCATGAAGATCAATCAAAACTTCATTTTTATTGACTTTTAAATCGAAACGAACCATTTTAACAAGATTCAAAACAACACGCGTTTTGTCGTCGCTTTCTAAAATGTCAACGTTCTGCAAAACGCCCGTTGCACTTATTGTTTGAAGCGCTTCCCTGGATGTTTTGTTTTTAATGTGATTAAAATCAAAAGCAATCGTCGGTGGATCTTCTACAGAGAAATTCTGAGGCGCGCTGACGGCGTCTGAAAATCGCAACACAACCTGAACATTATTTTGTTCATTCGCACGTAAAACAATGTCATCCAACGTGATAGCCTGTGCACGTGGCATGGGTGCCGTACTCAGAACAGCTGCCACAGCCGCTTGGCTTAAAAAAGCAGCATAAAAGACAACACCTAAAAAAATGGTTGTTTGTCGTATTCTATATAGCATAGTCATCCCCTATGGTGCATCTTTAGATGGTTTATCCTGGCTGTTTATCGCTTTTTTTAAATACAGGGTCACCGGAAATGTATGCCATCCCCCACGATTATCAGGCCCCAATTGTTGAATTTTTATTTCTGATAATGAAATAGATTCTATTTTTCCAGAGTTCTGTCCAATATAATTACCAACCCCCACATAATGAACTATGCCCGTATCGTCTCTTAGCAAAGCATAAAAAAGTCCTGCTTGCTCTATGGTTCCCACCATCACAAATGTCTCTAAGGGATAAGCCTCCAAAGGCTCTCGTTTACGATTGATGTCGGGAATCGTACTGGTTGTGACAGTTTTCACCTCAACCTCATAGGGCACAAAAGGATCTCGGAATTGATTGGCCGTATATTTAAAGGGCTTAGATTGTTTAAAATGGGGTAAGTCTTGGACATAAGCTTGCTTTTTTTCTTGAACGCTTTTAACATAATCTACCAAAATTTCACTCACCTGTGGTGCACAACCGCTTAGAAAAACAGGCAACAGAAGAATCCATAAGTCTCTAGAATATTTCATCTCAAATGTCTATCCTTTCCAGCCCAATAAGTCTTTGAGTTAAGATCAAACTCCAATAAATCTTTATCGAGGCTTTCATTGACACCCTCGATCTTTTTAAGCGTAAAATTATGAATAGTAAAAATTCTTTTCATCCCGGCAACATTGCTCACGAAAGCACCCAGTGCGTTATAATTTCCCGTTATCTTTAGAGAAACCTCTGTCTCAGAATAGAACCCCTTGCTTGTATCTTTCAGGGGTTGCACTGCTATTAATTTTACACCCGTACTTGCCGCCTGTTGTGAAGCATCATCCAGAAAACCTGCCAACTCATTTTGTTGTGGCAACTCTTCCGATAACGATGCAAGCTGCGCCTCGACAATTTCAACCTCTTTTTTATAAGCCTCTAAATTTGAAGCCTGAAATTGTGCTTCAGCAAAGGCTATCTTTGCCTGCTCTATTTTCTGTGCCAATAGCGCACATTCATTCAACTGTCCATTCAAACTGGACAAATAACCGAAGCAGAGCGTTGAAAATGAAAAAATAATTATCAAAGCAATTCTTAAAAAGGGAGGCCAGCTACCAAGCTGAGCTATGTCTAATTCCTCTAAATTAATGCCGAATAATTCCATAAGCTAGTCCTGAGCCTCATATAAATTTTGCACAAACTGCACGGTAAATTCAAAACCCGCACCATGCTGCATACTATCCTTATTGGCTTCCTTCACTTGATTTAATTGAACCTCAGAAACCCACTGCAAATCCGACAAACTCTTCAGCAATGCGGAAATAGCATTATTGTTCGTTGCAATACCTTTTACGACCACCAAATATTTTTTTTTATCAAAGTTTATAGAAAAATTGCTTGGTGTATTTTCGTTTGTATTGCCAACGATTGTTGACAGATTTTCTAAAATGTTTTTGCTTGCACCATCTGTCTGACTGCTATTATCTGCATTGATTTCCGAGCGATCTATTTCCGTAAAATAGATGCTATTAGATATTACTCTCGGCATTGCATCTAGTAATTTTACAACAGACGCCCTATCAAACTCTAAAGAACGGATGATTTTCATGCGATTTAACAATTCTGTCTTATCTTGCTTAAGATTTTTGATTTGTGTAATTTTCTCCTTCACCACTTTTAAAGATTCCTCCATATAACCAGCATTCATAGCAAGCACTTTTATTTTATATCCCAGCCATAGATTAACGCACAATATCAGGGAGCCACTCACAACCACCGTAATCATTAAAATAGTTAAAAAGTTCTTGTTTTTAACTTGTCTTAAGTCTTCTCGCCAGGGTAGTAGATTAATATTACTCATCACTAAAATTCCTAAGCGCAAGACCACAGGCCATCATAAGAGAAGGTCCATCATCTAAAAGCATGTTTTTATCAATATTTTTTGATACTTGCATCTCTAAAAATGGATTAGCCACAAAGGTTTTAACACCCAACTTGCTTTGCACCAAGGCATCTAATCCTGGCAACATTCCAACGCCACCCGCCAAGGCTACGAAATTGATTTGTGCTTCATCCGCGGATGAAAAATAAACTTGCAAAGCGCGATTAATTTGTTGCACCACCGTTTCTTTAAAAGGCTCTAATACCTCCGTAGTATAATCTTCCGGAAGACCACCATATTTCTGGGCGGCAATAGCTTCTTCTTCAGACAACCCATAACGTCGTTGAATTTCATCGCTTAAATGTTTACCACCAAAAGCTTGTGAACGATTGTAAATCGTTCGTAAATTTTGAAAGACATAAATATCGGTATTGGTACTACCAATATCAATCAAAGCAATATGGTGGGTTAACTCGTTTTTTGGCAGATGATTAACCGCGAGCGCAAAGGCTCTTTCAATCGCTAGAGACTCAATATCCACAATCGTTGTTTTGAAACCAGCGTCTGTCACTGTATTTTTTTTGAGATCGACTGTGTCTATGCGCGCTGCTGCTAAAAGCACATCCACAAATTCTGGGTTTTTCTGATATATACCCAATACTTCGTGATCATAGTAGACCTCTTCTAAAGGATAAGGAATATAACGCTCGGCCTCGGTTTGGATCTGCTGAATAATGAGCTGCTCATCGAGACTTGCACTCATTTGTAAGATACGCGTAATCACCGATGAGCCTGCAACCCCTATGGCGCAGAATTTTCGGTGAATACCAATGCGCTTCACTAATTGACGAATGGCTGTTGCAACCTTAGCACTGTCCTTGATATTTCTGTCCACCACACTTTGAGAGGGCAATAGTTCAATCCCATAGGCTTCTACACAATAATTTCCAGCTACCTGACTTATTTCTACAGCTTTTACAGAAGATGAACTAATATCTAGCCCAAATAAAGGGGTTGTTAACACTTTAAAAAAATTGAACACTGCCTTTGCCTCTTTATCCGCGGTGGGAACTATAACTTAATACTAGTATTCCCTTGAAAAAAGTCGAGGTGGAAGTAGAGAAAGTACTAGGCATAGTCCTCTAGTGGTCCAGTTTGTTATGATTAAACAAGTTTCAGTATTTTAGATTATTAAGTAGAAAACTAAATGAATATGCTGTTCCGTATCGTATGGCGTGCCCTACTGGGGTGCTTTTGCTTGGCATTGGTCTTGGGTACCCTTGGCGTTATCTATCTTGAATCAACCCTTCCATCTGTCGAGGTTCTCAAAGATATTCGTTTACAAGTACCCTTGAAGGTCTTTACACGCGAAGGGCAATTGATTGCTGAATTTGGAGAAGAACGACGCACACCGATTGCCCTCGACCAAGTACCAAAAACCTTTATTCATGCCATCTTAGCCACAGAAGATCGACGGTTTTATGAACATCGAGGTGTTGATCTGCGCGGTTTAGCACGCGCCTCTTTTCATTTACTCACCAATGCCTCTCTTAAACAAGGTGGTAGCACTATCACGATGCAAGTTGCCCGCAACTTCTTTCTAAGCCGTCAAAAAACCTTCGCGCGCAAACTCTCAGAAATTTTATTAGCCTTTAAAATCGAGCAAGAATTGAGTAAAGACGATATTTTGGCTTTGTACTTAAATAAAATCTATTTTGGCAAACGTGCCTATGGCATTGCAGCCGCAGCGAATGTCTATTACGGCTGTACGGTCGATCGCTTAACGCTGGATCAAATGGCAATGCTCGCAGGACTACCTCAAGCGCCTTCGAGCATTAATCCTTTACATGATCCGGCAGCGGCTTATAAACGTCGTAAACATGTACTAGAACGCATGCTCACCTATCAATTTATTTCAGAGAAGGAATTTGCTGCGGCTGTCGATGCCCCCTTACCAACCCAATCACAGGGTCGTAGTACGGAAGTCGAAGCACCCTACCTGGCCGAAATGGTCAGACAGGCGCTTTTCGCTCGCTTTGGCGAAGCCTTGTATGAAGGAGGCTATGAAGTTTACACCACCCTTGAGGGTGCACAACAAACCATAGCCAATGCTGCGCTAAGACGCGCTTTGCTTGAATATGACCAACGCCATGGATACCGAAAAACGCCCTATCATTTTCATCTGTCTACCCATAAAACCGCCGAACAAGAACTCCTTACCTGGCGCCAACAGCTCAAAGCCATTCCTACCTACAATGGGCTATTACCGGGCATTGTCATGCGTGTTGATGATCAAAAAATTGCAGTCTTATTACAAGATGGACGCTATATTGATATTCCTTGGAAAGGATTATCTTGGGCGCGATCCCAAGGTAAAAATAATCAACAAGGTCCCGCACCCCAAAAGCCTTCCGATGTGGTGGTTATGGGCGATGTAATCTACGCTGACACCGATGAATCGGGATCCTGGAAAATGAGCCAAGTACCCCAAGTGGGTGGTGCACTGGTGGCTTTAGCACCTAAAAGTGGGGCGATCCTGGCCTTGGTGGGGGGCTTTGATTATTCTTTAAGTCCTTTTAACCGTGTGACCCAAGCAGAGCGATTACCCGGATCGAATTTTAAACCTTTTCTGTATGCAGCTGCATTGAATGAAGGTTATACCTTAGCCAGCGTGATTAACGATGCACCGGTGGTTTACACCGATCCCATAACAGGTGTTACCTGGCGACCTCAAAACAATACTAAAAAATTCTATGGTCCCACCCGATTGCGTGTAAGTCTTATGCGTTCTCAAAATATTGCTACCGTACGATTATTACGTGCAATTGGCGTTGAAAAATTAATTGCATTTGCAACCCGCTTCGGATTTAAGGCTGAAAAATTGCCTCCTTACCTATCGTTGGCTCTGGGCACAGCCCAAGTCAAACCTTTAGATCTCGCAGCAGCCTATTGTGTCTTTGCAAATGGGGGCCATCGCATTGAACCTTATTTTATAACAACAATTAAAGATTATCAGGGTAAATTGATCTATGAAGCCCCTAAGCCTCAGCCCGTGCCCGCGATTAGTCCACAGATTGCTTTTCTTATCAGTTCTGCACTGCAAGATGCCATACAACACGGTACCGGGCAGCGCGCGAAGCGTCTAGGCCGCAAAGATTTGGCTGGTAAAACAGGCACTACCAACGAGTGGTTAGATGCTTGGTACTCTGGTTATAACGCCGATATTATGACCACAGCCTGGGTGGGGTTTGATGAACCCCGTTCGCTGAAAGAGTATGGTGCCACTGCAGCACTGCCTATGTGGATGTATTTTATGGAAGCAGCCCTTAAAAATAAGCCTGATCGCCCTTTGATACCGCCACCTGGCATTGTGAGTGTGAAAATTGATCCGGATACAGGACTGGCCGCACAACCCGGCCAAAAGAATGCGATTTATGAATTTTTTATGGAAAAGGCCGGACCTGGACGCCGTACACAGATAGATCCTCAGATAACAACCGACCATGAAGACAACGCGGTGGACACCGCACCGGGCATTGTTCCACCCATGGAATCATTGTTCTAGACGAACTGGATTGCTTCAAGCATATGCGCTTTAAGCTTTTGCAGCGCTACTTTTTCCAGCTGTCGAACGCGTTCGATGGATATGTTGTACATTTCAGCCAAAGCTTGTAGTGTTTGTCCTTTCTCTTCTGAAAGCCAACGTTTTTGCACAATCGTACGACTACGGAGATCTAAGGTTTCAAGCGCCGCCTGTAATTGATGACCGCTGTGTTCACTCGATGTTTGTTGCTCTATTTGAAGATAGGGATCGTTATGAGCATCCAAGTACTCAACAGGTACTAAAGCACGGCTAGTGCCCTCGTTCTCATAAGCTTCTGCAGGCAGATCGAAGGACACGTCCCGCGCGTTTAAGCGCTCTTCCATGCGCCGCACTTCTACCGTAGAGACGCCTAAATCTTTGGCAATATTTTCGATATCGGCTTGGCTATTCCAGCCCAATCGTTTGGTGGCCGTCCTTAAATTAAAAAAAAGTTTGCGCTGAGCCTTGGTGGTTGCCACTTTCACAATTCGCCAATGCTTTAAAATAAATTCGTGGATCTCTGCCTTGACCCAATGCACTGCAAAAGACACGAGTCGTACACCCACAGTAGGATCGTAACGTTTGACGGCTTTCATCAGACCAATCGTACCTTCCTGTACCAAGTCGTTCAGTGCCAAACCATAGCCCAGGTAACCCCTGGCAACACGCACCACATAACGCAGATGGGCTAAAACCAGCTTCTGCGCGGCTTCTAAATCCCCTTGCTCTCGGTACTGGGTGGCATAGCGGTACTCTTCCTCGGGTGTTAAGAGAGGAATGTCGTGAACCCTTTGGATATAGGATTCTATGCTGCCAATCGGCAGGTTCATTGTGCTCATCAACCAACCTCCTTTTTAGTATTCTCAAGGGACCATTTTAACATTTTTTAGGGGAAACACATTAACTGTTATTAATTACAGTCAATCTTGTTTTCGCTAGTACTAGTAATAGGCTTTTAAGATTTCAATAGGCTTATCCAAGTCTTTCACTTGCACATCCTTCACCATAGACCCACCCTTTAAGATCACAATCCGATCACAAAGAGCTGTAAGAAAATCCAGATCATGCGAGGCAATGATCATTGTGACCCCCAAATGCCCTGCAAGGTGAGCCGCAGCATCTTTACGCCAAAGATTCAAACCGAAATCACGCACCGAACGCAAAAGCGATACCACCTCATCGATGGTAGCCACATCCAAGCCTGAGCTGGGTTCATCACAAAGCAAAATTTTTGGTTGCATCATCAAACTACGCGCCAAGGCTACACGCTGCTTTTGCCCACCCGAGAGTTGATGTGGGAAATACAAGGCCTTATCGGCTAACCCTAAGCTTTGCAAAAGCTTGTGTGCACGTCCTTCAATAGGTTCCGAATCTTTGGAATTTTTTCCTATTTTTTGTGCATAGCAAAGATTATCTAAAACAGAAAGATGCGGAAAAAGCTGAAAATCCTGAAACATAAAACCGCTTTTTTCGCTTAATTGTATGCTGCCTGAATCCAAGGATTCTAAGCCTTGTATACAGCGAAGCAAGGTGGATTTACCACCGCCCGAAGGGCCCGCCAAACCCAAAATCGTATTTTTTTCGACCTTCAGATCAATCTGATCTAAGACCACATGTGAACCAAAGGTCTTAGAAGCCTTAGTGATGTGGAGCATAAGCCACCTTTTTTTCTAATTGTTTACCCGCATATTCGATGACTAGCACCAGCAAGTAATAATAAAAACCGGCTATGCACAGTGGGACAAAATAAGTAAATTGTTCGGCGGCAACCGCCTGGGCTCGACGCATCATATCCATCCCTCCCAGGGTTGAAATAAGCGCTGTTTCTTTCAGCAGGGTAATGGTTTCATTCACCATAGCAGGCAAAATATTTCTCAAAACTTGGGGTAAGATAATATCTCGCCACATAAAGAAACGTGGAATATGTAAGGTTTTGGCCGCCTCAAATTGTCCTTTCGGAAGACTTTCGATACCCGAACGCAAAATTTCCGAAACATAGGCAGCACTATTTAAACCAAAGGTGATAATACCTGCCATCAGAATACTAAGCTTCAATCCTAAGAGCATCGGGATCGAGAAATAAAAAAAACTGAGCTGTAAAATAAGGGGGGTGCCACGTATGATAGAAACAAATCGTGTGATAATCCTAAGCGCTATACCCTGGTATCGCAGGATTGCAAAAACAGTACCCAGTAATAGCCCCATCACAAGCCCGCCTAACAATAATTGCAAGCTTAAACCCACGCCATAACCAATGAAGCGCAATGAATGCATGAATGATTCCATAGGGATTAATCCTTCCATAAAGAGGGATCTTTTAACCACTTATCTTCTAGCTTTTTAAGTTCACCACCCGTTATCAGCGTCTTGAGTGCGCGATCGACAGCTTCCTTGTGTATTGATCCCTTTTTAAAGGCAATCGCATAGCCTTCATCGACAGGCGCAATCACAGCGTATGATAAACCGGGGTTTTTTTGTGTAATCATAACGGCCTGTACCTCGTCTATCAAGACAGTGTCTACATGTCCGGCTTTGAGTGCTTCGACGGCTTGGTTAGTGTGATCTATCGCGACCCTGCTTGCACTCGGAATGTGTGCCTTTAACCAGAGTTCCATGGTAGAACCCAGCTGACACGCTACTTTTTTGCCTGCCAACTGTGCAACCGTAGCGATCGGTGTCTGTTCTTTAAAAATCGTTGCCAAATCAGACTTATAATAAACCTCTGAGAAATCAAAAGACTTGCGACGTTCTGCACTTGCGGTAATCGTAGAAATAGCAGCGTCTACCTGACCATGATCGAGTAATAGAAAAATCGTATTAAAAGCCCTATTTTCGAAAACGACTTTCACCCCCAAAGTCTTGCCTAATAGCTTTGCAACATCGATATCAAAACCCTTGATCTCTCCCTTCTCAATATATTCAAAAGGCGGATACTCTGCAGAAAGGGCAAAGGTCAGTACTGCGTCTGGTTTAGAATCTTCGCAGCCTACCATGCACAGCACCGCACAAAGGACTAAAAGACTTTGGAAGATTTTTTTCATGTAAACCCCGATGATAACCCTGAGACCTTCAGCCGGCCACCTACACGCTACGCGCTTCGGTGTCCACTTTCGAGGCATCTATTATGCCATGCTCGCCCACAGCGTTCCCCTGTATATTAAAACAGCTACATGAAGTCCATTCTCCATGCCATAATCCAGGCTTGGCGCACCCTCGCGCCGCAAACACGCCGGCTTGGAGGCTCCATGTCCCATTACCCCCTCATCCGTATGCGTCGCATGCGTGCAGATGATTTCTCCCGTCGCTTGATGCGCGAAACAACTTTATCGGTTGACGATCTCATCTATCCCATTTTTATCCATGCGGGGCAGGGGTCTGAGCCGATTCTTTCGATGCCCGGGATCGAACGTTTAAGCCTCGATTTATTACTCGAAGAAGTAGCAATCCTTGTAGAACGACGGATCCCTGCCATTGCCTTGTTTCCGAAAATCTCGATCGCCCAAAAAACAGCGCAGGCTGAAGAAGCTTATAATCCCGAAGGGCTCATACAACAGGCGATTCGTCGTGTCAAAAAACAGTTCAAGGACATAGGTGTGATTGCAGATGTTGCTTTAGATCCTTTTACCACCCATGGACATGATGGCTTAACCGATTCAGAAGGCCGTGTGTTGAATGATGAAACCCTTGCCGTCTTAGTGAAACAAGCGCTCTCCTTGGCGGAAGCCGGCGTGGATATTGTAGCGCCCTCGGATATGATGGACGGCCGTATTGGCGCCATTCGAAAAGCGCTTGAAGCCTCTGGTTACCAAGACACGCGCATTCTAGCCTATGCAGCCAAATACGCGTCTGCCTACTATGGGCCTTTTAGAGAAGCCGTTGGCTCCCTCACACAGCTTGGCAAACGCACGAAAACGGGTTATCAGATGGATCCTGCCAATAGTGATGAGGCCCTGCGAGAAGTTGCACTGGATATTCAAGAAGGCGCCGATATGATTATGGTGAAACCCGGAATGCCCTATCTGGATGTACTGCGTCGCGTGAAGGATCGTTTCGAAATGCCAACCTTTGCATACCAAGTCAGTGGTGAATACGCGATGCATCAGGCCGCCATTCAAAAGGGCTGGCTACCCGAACGTGAAACCATTTTGGAATCTTTACTGTGCATTAAACGAGCAGGTGCAGATGCTATTTTAAGTTATTTTGCCAAACAAGCATCCGTTTGGCTGTAATGGATAGTTGACGTGCTTTAAAGAAGGCTGTACATTTGAAAAGTCAGTCTATGATTCCTTTCCCTAGTTTAATCCTAATGAAGGAGCAACCCTTACCCGTGAGTACTTTGGGATCCGTAACAGATCATTCTTTTGAAATGGATGTTTTGAAGGCATCATCGCCCGTGTTGGTTGATTTCTGGGCACCCTGGTGTGGCCCTTGTCAAAGTCTAACGCCAACCTTAGAAGCGATTGCCCTTGAATACACAGGTAAAGTCACGATTCTAAAACTGAATGTGGATGATAACCCCCAAACAGCCGCTAAGTACGGTGTGCGCGGGATCCCCACGCTTATTTTGTTTAAAGGGGCAGAACCCGCGGCCACGTGCGTAGGTGCTTTAAGTAAAACAAAATTGTCCGAATTTTTAGATGCGAACGCTTAACCTTTCTTTCTTTTAACCCTAATCTAAGCTGAAAATACACTATGGATTTAACTGAACTAAAACAAAAATCTCCTATCGACTTGATGGAGATTGCGACGAGTCTTGGCATTGACGATGTCGCCCGTGCCAGAAAGCAAGAAATCATCTTTGCGATTCTTAAGGCCCACGCCAAAATGGGAGAGCCCATTTCTGGCAGAGGCGTCCTCGAGCTTTTACCCGATGGCTATGGTTTCATGCGATCGAAAGATAGCTCTTACCTTGCAGGCCCAGACGATATCTATGTTTCACCGAGCCAAATTCGTCGCTTTGGTTTAAGAACGGGGGATGAAATTCAGGGTACTATTCGTCCACCCAAAGAAAGTGAGCGCTATTTTGCACTGCTGAAAGTGAATGAAATTAATTTTGAAGCCCCTGAAATAACTCGCAATAAAATTGCTTTTGAAAATCTTACACCACTGCATGCCAACCGAAGATTGGTGATGGAAATAGGGAATGGTAGTACCGAAGATATTACCAGCCGTGTGATCGATCTCGTCTCTCCTGTGGGTATGGGTCAACGAGGCCTGATCGTCTCACCGCCTAAAGCCGGTAAAACGGTCATGCTACAAAATATTGCACATTCTATCGCAACCAACCATCCAGACTGTCATCTGATTGTGCTACTGATTGATGAACGCCCTGAAGAAGTCACCGAAATGGCCCGTTCTGTACGAGGCGAGGTGATTGCCAGTACCTTTGATGAGCCTGCCAGTCGACATGTACAGGTCGCAGAAATGGTCATTGAACGTGCAAAGCGCTTGGTTGAACACAAAAGAGATGTTGTGATTCTTCTGGATTCTATTACACGCTTAGCCAGAGCCTACAATACCGTGATACCGCCCTCGGGTAAGGTCTTAACCGGCGGGGTGGATGCCAATGCATTACACCGACCTAAACGCTTTTTTGGCGCGGCGCGTAATATTGAAGAGGGTGGTAGTTTAACGATTATCGCCACAGCCCTGGTAGATACCGGCTCAAAAATGGATGAAGTTATTTTCGAAGAATTTAAGAGCACCGGTAATATGGAGCTGTACTTAGACAGACGTATTGCAGAAAAACGTGTTTACCCAGCGATTAATATTGCCCGTTCGGGTACGCGACGCGAAGAGCTCCTTGCAAAAGCCGATATCCTACAAAAAATATGGATTTTGCGTAAACTACTGCATCCCATGGACGATTTAGCCGCCATGGAATTTTTACTAGACCGCTTAAAAGATACGAAGACTAATGTGATCTTTTTTGATTCGATGAAGCGTGCAGCACAATAATACTCAAAACGATCAAACCCATTTTGGTTCGCAAATCATCGCAAGCGATCTGAAAACCGCCAAAGTGGGAGAAATATTCCATGCGGTTGCCCCCCACTACGATTTTATGAATGACTGCCTCTCGCTAGGTCTGCACCGTCTGTGGAAACGGATGGCTGCGGCCCGTGCCGCGATCGCACCGAACCATTGTATTTTAGATTTAGCCTGCGGAACCGGTGATATGGCCCGTCATTTTGCACCGATCTTAAATCCTGAAGGCCGGGTGATTCTGGCCGATATTAATGCTGCTATGCTACAGCAGGGTCGGGATCGTTTGCTCAATGAAGGGATTTTTAATGGACTTTGTTTTGCGCAATTGAATGCCGAAGCGCTCCCCTTTGGTAGTCATACTTTTGATCGGATCACGATGGCTTTTGGATTGCGCAATACGACGTATCCACGAAAAGTTTTAAAAGAACTGTATCGGGTCTTAAAAAAGGGCGGGCGGGCCATTATTTTAGAATTTTCAAAACCAACGCCTGGCCTTTTAAAAAAGGCTTACGATGCCTATTCCTTTAAGCTCATCCCAAAACTAGGGGCTTGGCTTTGCAAGGATGAAGATAGTTATCGTTATCTGGTAGAATCCATTCGTCAACACCCCGATCAGGAAATCTTGAAAACATGGTTTTTGGAAGCAGGCTTTGAACACTGCGATTATCAAAATCTAAGCGGTGGTATTGTTGCCTTACATCAGGGGACTAAAGCTTGATGGCGCCATTGCTCACAAATCTGATCAATCACTTACTACGTTTTGATCCCAAAACCACCTACTATGCAAGCGCCCTGATCGATGGCTGTTTACAGATCAGTTTAAAAATGTCTAACCATCATCATCCGGTTCAAGACAAGCACTATTTTGTCACGTTCAACGCACAAGGCCTGAGGGCAATTGAGCCCTTATCAGATTCCTTGATGTATGCCCCCGAATCGCATTCAGGAAAAGGTATTGGAGCCCATATCAGCGCAACACCTGCTACTTTTTTGGGTCTACTGCTGCATAAAAATAGTAGACGCGCCATGGAACAGGGCCTTGTCTTTGAGGGAGAACCTAGCACCCTGGCTCTCTTAGAACAATGGTTGAGTGATTGCCAGATCGATTGGGCTGAAATAATCGCAACCTACCTGGGTGATGCGACAGCGCATAGCATGGAAAAAACCCTCCATCGGCTTCTTCCTAAAAGCCGTCAGCGATTCGATGATCTTTGTGCACACATAGGTGAATACGCCGTAGAAGAAAACTTAAGCCCCCCACGCCCTTTAGTGAATCATTTTTTACAAGCGGTCGATGTATTACGTGCAGGGGTTGAGCGTTTAGAGGCCAAACTTGTATGAAACAACATCCTCTTTATAGAACTTTTCAGATTATCAGCATACTGTTACGACACGGCTTAGGCAGACCTCTGATGGCACTCTGTCTATTACAGCCCATACCATGGTCTAAGCTCTCGCATCAAGGACCGAAGTATAGACAAGCCCTAGAAGCTTTAGGACCGCTGTTTATCAAGGTGGGTCAACTTTTATCAACCCGTTTTGATCTCTTGCCACCTGCCATGCTACAAGAACTCGCAGCGTTACAAGATAAAGTTCCGCCTTTTTCTGGAACCCTTGCACAGCAAATCGTCGAAAAATCGCTTCAAGTACCCTTTCACAGTGTTTTTAAAGATTTTGATACGAAAGCCTTGGCTTCTGCCTCTATCGCCCAAGTCCATCCAGCCACTTTAACAAGTGGGGAAGCCGTGGTACTGAAAATACTACGCCCTCATATTGAACAACAGATTAAAAGAGATCTTCGGCTTTTAAAAATATTTGCGAGATTTTTAGAGCGTTTCTATAAAAAAAGTCGTCGCTTTAAACCGATGGCACTCGTCCGTGAATGTGAAAAAACCTTGTATCATGAAATTGATTTGATGCGAGAAGCGGCTAATGCCTCGCAACTCAAACGCAATTTTCAAGGATCGAAGTTGCTCTACATACCCACTATCTATTGGGCCTATAGCACCAAGCATGTGCTTGTCATGGAAAGAGTCTATGGGATCCCGCTCCTCGCCTTTGATCGCCTTAAACAGCAAGGCTTGGATCGTTGTGTCTTAGCGAAACATCTGGTGGAACTTTTTTTTACACAGGTTTTTAGAGACTGTTTTTTTCATGCCGATATGCACCCTGGTAATATGCTGATAGCTGAAAATACGCCCCCACGCTATATCCTGATGGATTTCGGTATTATGGGTAGTTTAAGCCCTGAGGATCAACGCTATTTGGCCAATAATCTGATGGCTTTTTTAGCCAAAGACTATAGACGCGTGGCTATCCTACATGTTGATTATGGATGGGTACCCTCTACCACGCGCATCGATGATTTAGAAGGTAGTATCCGCGCAATCTGCGAACCGTTGCTTGAACGCCCACGCTTCGAGATTTCTTTCGGAGCCTTGTTACAGCAATTATTCCAGCTAGCCCTCGAATACCAAATTAATATTCAACCCCAATTGTTACTGTTCCAAAAAACCCTCGCGGCTGTCGAAATGCTGAGTTTACAGTTAGATCCCGAGATCGATCTCTGGAAAACGGCAGAACCTTTTTTGGAAAAATGGCTTAAAGATCAAATGGGCTTTGCCGCACTGATCCGTACACTGAAGAACCAGTACCCTACCTTTCTCCAACTATTGCCACAGTTGCCAACCTTGCTACGTCGTTTTGTCGATCCCTAAACCCCCACCCCAACTGCCATCGCTGCACCATGGCATGCTGTCCTCTCCCTCGGAGGCGGGGAGGGCATCTCACTGTTCTGGGTTTGCGCTTTAGCATCAGCCTTTGCATAATAGCGCTCAATAACGCTCTAAGGTGCTAGCATGTCTGATTGCATTTTTTGTCAAATTATTAACGGCACTCTGCCCATCACCCTCATCTATGAAGATGAGCATGTGATTGTTTTTAGAGATATTAAGCCCAAGGCTCCCGTACATTTACTCCTGGTCAGCAAAAAGCATATTGAGAGCTTAGCGCATATCTCTGAAGATCAAGCCGCGCTCATAGCCCATATGATGTTATTATTACCCAAACTAGCCCAGGCCCAAGGCTTAAGTGGCTTTAGAACCCAGATTAATACGGGTCAGACGGGTGGACAAGAAGTGCCCCATTTACATATTCATTTACTAGGAGGTTAATATGGGTTTGGGCGGCGTAAGCATGGGTTCCTTAGTCCTTATTTTTCTGATTGTTTTATTGGTCTTTGGAACGAAGCGTGTGCGTGATATAGGTAGTGACTTAGGGGCCGCTTTGCGCAACTTTAAAAAAGGCCTTGAAGATCCCAATCAGACACCCAAGGATCCCTAATGCTTTTTGAAATCCTTCTTATTATTGTGGTGGCACTGATTGTCATTAAACCACAACGCTTGCCTGAAATAAGCTATTTTCTTGGGAAAAGCCTGAAAAAAATGGGGGGCTATTATCAACAGATCCTTGAAAAATATCAGACTTTATTGTGAACCCTTGTGAACCATAGCACGATCTATTTTATAGAATTTAGAAGCCGTCTGATACACAGCCTATGGGTGATAGGCCTGCTCTTTGTAGCCCTATTTCTGGTTGATCAACAGCTTTACCATTATTTAGCAAAGCCACTGCTCAAAGAACTACCCTTAGGGTATTTGATTGCCACCGATATCACCACCCCTTTTACCGTACCCCTGAAAGCTGCTTTTGTGAGTGCCTTGCTGCTCGGTATGCCCTATCTCTTATACCAACTATGGTCCTTTATAGCACCCGCTTTGCATACAAATGAAAAACGACAGATTTTACCCTTTCTTATAGGCAGTCTTTTACTGTTCTATGGCGGTCTTGCCTTTGCTTATGGGGTAATTTGTCCCCTCACTTTAGCTTTTTTTGCACACTGTGCGCCCCCGGGTGTGCAGATCATGACCGATATTCAAGCTTATCTGGATTTTATGCTAGGCATGCTACTGGCAGGAGGGCTTGCTTTTCAGGTCCCTGTCTTAACCGTCTTGGTGGTCAATCTCGGACTCTGTAGCGTTCAACAGCTTATCTATTTAAGGCCCTATGTCATTGTAGGCGCTTTTGTACTGGGGATGCTCCTCACACCACCAGACGTTTTCTCTCAAATAATGCTGGCGCTACCCATGTGGGGGCTCTTTGAAGCAGGGCTATGGCTTCTAAAAAGGAAGGGTCAATGGCTTACAAAACAAAAGGTCAATAGACTATAGGTGAATCACGGGGCGGGAGGTAAGATGACCTTGTCAATCTCCAACCGACTAATTCGGTGTTTGCCCGGGTTCTTCACCCGGGCACCTTTTTTAGATTACCTTTCAGCTCTTTTACGATCATTCTCTTTCAGGTATCGTTTACGCAACCGTATGCTTTTAGGCGTAATCTCTACCAACTCATCGCTTTCAATAGCCTGTAGGGCTTCTTCCACACTCAAGAAAACAATGGGAGGGGTCAGAACGATTTTTGCATCGCTACCTGAGGCACGCATATTGGTTAGCTGTTTTTCGGTGGTCACGTTCACAACCAAATCATTGGCACGGGTATGGAACCCCACCAGCATGCCTTCATAGACTTCGGTTTGTGGATGTATAAAAAGCCTACCACGCTCTTGTAGCTTCCATAAAGAATAGGCTGTCGATTTACCGACGCCATTTGAGATCAAAACACCAAGACTACGTTTTTTAGCCGCTGTTTTATCTACTGGACCATAGTGATCAAAAACGTGGGTCATAATACCCGTGCCAGAGGTAAAATTTTGAAACTCTGTATGAAAACCAATAAGGCCTCGGGCTGGAATAATATAATCTAAGCGTACGCGTCCCTTGCCATCCGAAATCATATCGGTTAAACGACCCCGTCGTTCTCCAAGCTTTTCCATGACAGTGCCTTGGTGGGTTTCTTCAACATCGAGGACTAATTGCTCATAAGGTTCCTGCATGACCCCGTCTTTTTCACATAAAATGACTTCGGGTCTTGAGACGGCTAATTCATACCCTTCTCTACGCATGGTTTCAATCAGAATACCTAAATGTAATTCGCCACGACCGGATACTTTAAACTTATCAGCATCGGCTGTTTCTTCAACACGCAAAGCAATATTGTGCGTTAATTCTTGGAATAAGCGATCTCTCAATTGCCGACTCGTGACAAATTTACCTTCACGCCCTACAAAAGGCGAGTCGTTAATTTGAAAGGTCATCGTAATCGTCGGCTCATCCACACTCAGAGGTGGCAACATTTCTGGATTGTCTTTTGCGCAGATGGTTTCTGAAATCGTTAAATGCTCGATACCCGCAACCGCAATAATATCGCCTGCATTGGCTTCAGAGACTTCCTTTTTTTCTAGGCCTTTGAAAGTCCAGAGTTGCAAGATTTTAGCCATTCGTACTTTACCAAAGCGATCGACCACAGACACTTGCATATTTTTACTGATCTGCCCACGCTTAATACGTCCAATCCCAATAACACCCACATAATTGGAATATTGCAAAGAGCTGATCTGCATTTGTAAGCTACCATTCAGTTCCACAGCCGGTGGGGGTACGTACTTAAGAATGGTTTCGAACAAAGGCGTGAAATCAA
Source organism: uncultured Legionella sp. (assembly GCA_964522825.1). Lineage (GTDB taxonomy): Bacteria > Pseudomonadota > Gammaproteobacteria > UBA6186 > Azoamicaceae > CADEGZ01. The sequence continues at coordinate 26,735 of CAZFXA010000006.1, read as the reverse complement.
CAGGGGGTTGATCAATTTCTAACACGGCATAACCCAGTAGGGCCGAAGTATAAACAATCGGAAAATCTAATTGCTCTTCGGTAGCGCCCAACTTATCAAATAAATCAAAAACCTGATCCACCACCCAATGGGGTCTGGCACCGGGTCTATCAATTTTATTAATCACGACAATGGGCTTTAGGCCTTGCTTGAAAGCTTTTTGGGTCACAAAGCGGGTTTGTGGCATGGGTCCATCGACCGCATCTACCAATAATAATACGGAATCGACCATCGAGAGGATCCGCTCCACCTCGCCACCAAAATCGGCATGTCCCGGGGTATCGACAATATTAATACGATATTGCAGACCGTCTTTTTCCCATTCAACGGCCGTATTTTTGGCTAGAATGGTGATCCCACGCTCTTTTTCTAAAGGATTGGAATCCATCCGACGCTCAACATCCGCCGATCGTTCACCTAAAGTACCCGAACTTTCTAATAATCGGTCTACCAAGGTTGTTTTACCATGGTCAACATGCGCAATAATTGCGATATTTCTTAAATGTTCAATCATAAGGTTTTTATCCGGGATTTTTTAAAATATAGGGACTCGTATACTAAGATAACGAACAAAATAAATCAACCATAAATAAAACTCAGCTGACTGTCTTGCTTGTTGCGCTACGCACGTCTAAAAGGGTTATCCTACACTTAAGGGCATGTTGGCGATAGAAAGACCAGGCCTTCAACAGAAAAGGGGAAAGCATGAAGAAAATTTTAACAGTATTGACAGCATTGATGGCATTAGGCTTCAGTCTAACAACGATAGCCGCAACGGAAACAGACACAGCCCATACAACGACAACCGAAATAACAAACACTACGAGCGTGGAAACACCTAAAGTGCCCCCTCAGTATACGATTGCGATTAGCACACCGGCTGATCAAGATACCTTCACGACGACAGCCGATAGCTTAAATGTTTCGGTGATGATCATACCCGATTTGGAAAGCGATGATACGGTCACACTGTATGTAGATGGCAGTGCCAGTGGAGACCCTGTGCATGGCACCAACCTGAGTGCACCCGCCCTCGCGCGCGGCTCACACACCCTACAAGCAAAAATCACCCAAACCAATGGCACAGGGGCTGAGAGTCAAACCATTACTGTTTACCAACAAGGTCATGGTGTCACTTCGCCTATACTACCTTCAGCGCCCAGGGCACCTGCAGCACCCAGAGCACCCATGGCACCTGCAGCACCTCATCGATAGGAAAAACTAATTTCGCTTGTGACCTTTATCTTGCTCGTCTTTATCAGGGCTTGGCGCCACAACAATGCTCTGTTGTTGTGTGTGATGATATGTGGGTAGAAAATCTTTAGGCGCTTTTGGCACTGCGAAAGTACTATCTAAAGGCTGATTTGTTGGAACCACACTCGATCGCTGAACAGCGCCCTGCGTACTAGAACCCACCACGGGCTTGGGTGCCACCGCCACCATAGGACCAAGCTGAAAGGACCCATCTATAACTTGTCTATACGCCTGGGGATCATAGTGCATGAGAGAGACTTGGCCCACCTTACAGGGCATCCCAAGTCTCTCCATTGCGACAGCATCTTCAATATTCGCGTCGGTTGGCAGCCCCTCTTTTTGGTAACCTATGAGAATGTGAGGTTGGTGTGAAAACTCAAAAGTACAGTCTAAACCCAAGGCCTGAACACAGGCTTTTAATGCTACTTGTAAATGTTCTAATTGCTTTGTTTGTTCTTCGATATTGACCAAGATATTTTCTCTATGCGCCCCTCTTACAACAGATTGTATTTCAAATTCTAAAGCTTGGTATTCTTCAAAAATAGGCCGGGTTGCTTCGTGTATTTTAGCAAGTTCCGCGGGAGACAATTCGGCCAACCTGCTTATTTTTGTCTTATCATGCCCGTTATCGAGGATCCACTGGACATGTTTATCATCCCAGCGCAATAGCACCCTTTCGCCACGTTTTTGTTTTTCGTAATTCTCATCGAAAAATGTATTCGTTTTTGTGCGCCAGTTCGCCACCCGAGATCTATGAGGCGAGGTCATTGCAATCAACTGTTGATCGGGATCCTTGATCTCAAGATCGGAAATTCTTCGAACAACGCCCTGTGCATCATGAATAATGAGGTTGAAGCTTCCATCCTTCATTTTAATGATTGCCGGAGCATGCGCGGCTGTCAATTTTCCAGGCACCTCGTCTTCTGTTAGCAACAAAAGAGCACATCGATGAGTCTCGAGCCATCCTATGGTTAAATGGTAATTGTGTTGTGGTGTCCAATCATAATCCTTGGCACTTTCAGATTCTCTTTTAATTGAGGCTGCTATAGCTGAGCCCAATGTATTATTTACACAATTAATACCAAAATAATAACCACGTTCTGTGTTTTCTATTGAATAGCTGTCGGTCGATGTTGAGGTCTGTCGTGGCAGTATATCTTCGTACTTGCTAATATTACCTGCTCGCAAATCATTGGCTACTTCCTGTACATAGGCTTCACTAAGATACGCATCAGGAAATTGATGCTCTGCTAAGGATTCTCTGAGCAAGTCAATAAATGTTTCACCACCTGGTGGATAAATATCGCGTTGGAAACCGGGACCGGGCCTATATTGAAGACCGAAAGTTTGTGAAGACTCAAGGATCTCGCCTAAAGAATGATCACCTGTAGCCACCATAAAAGCTATATAGGCTAATTTGATTGTTTGAAGCTCCAGCTCTTTCACCACTGGATCGGAATCAATACCTAAGCCAACAAGGCCTGCCATGGTCGTAGATTGATCCAGTGTACCCGAGATACCCGCCAATACAGGAATACGTAGCGCTCGAACGCTTTGGATATATTTTCGAGCAGCCTCAGACATCGCCGCATTTGGTTTTTTTCTCAGGCTAAAAAGTGCTGAGCCTGTTGAATAGCCTATTTCTTCTCGTGCACCACCATGCGTCTGATAGGATAGTTCTCTCGCAGAAAGTGCACGCCCCAATATTGGATGCGGGTTATTGGGATCTGAAGCTTCTGAAGCATTAATATTAGAACGTTTTTTGTAAACTTGTCGCTGTTCACCCGGTGTAGCCAGCGTCCTCAATTTTTGATTGAGTGCCGCTCTAGGCCCATAACGAAAAATGGGTGGTATATATTGTGGCCCTCGCGCCTTCATGGCTTTCACAAATTCTGGATCAATCTGCCATCCTTTATTATTTTTTTTAAGCCATGCATTGATAAAGGCTAATGGTTTATCTTCCATCACAGCATTTGCAAAATGATTACTCATATAAACAAAATACATTTTTTCAGAAAATTCTGCTTCTGGATTACCAGGCTCTCCCTCTCTTAACATGTTTAAATATTTTAAGGGATTATCGCCTAAAGTTCCTGGAGAACTTTGAAAAATAGAACCATCCCCGGCTATTCTATGACGGATTTCCATAAGCAGTCTTTCCTCTGCTGTCACAGATTTATCATCACCTGTTTTCATCATAGCCACGGATTGTAATTGGGTGTGAATCTGATCATATTCAAGGTGGGCAAAATCATGCATTAAAAAATGGGCGAAGTTAAGCGCTTTAAAGCCCTTAGGATCCGCCGCAGCCAATTGATTATATTTTTTAAGCTGGGCATCAAGCTCTGATACCATTTTTATTTTTTTTACCGTGTTTGTTGTTTTGAAGCCTAAAATCTTATAAATTTCACTCTCTGGGTTTAAAGCTTGTTCCCTAAAATGATCTATTGTGCATTCTTTGTCTAAGCCTGTCATAATGGCTATCATTTTATCAAATCTCTTTTTAGATTTTTCAGCACCAACGCCTTCTGACCCTACAATTTTTTTTATGGAAACGGCAATATTATCGTAAATTTCGCAAGCATGTTGCATAGCAATAATTTCACGGGAAGTAAAACCATAAAGTTTCATCTGCCCAGGTGTTACGGGAATCATAGGTATTTCCTGATCCATCTCCCATGCTATATAGGCTTGGTATAGATCCAGATACCGTTGCGCATAAACATTAGAAAATTGTGCTACTGAACCAACTGTTTTGGAAGGGGACATCTGTGGATTACCCACAGAACCTGCTGGCGCAGAAGCATTGCTTGGCTCAACACGTAGTTTATCGTAGAAAGGTCTGCGCCCCGATGGATCTTGTCTCACGCAGGCAAACGCTGCTCTAGCTGCTGCAGCTTCCATGTTTTCCATGGCTTTTGCATACTTTTCTATGCAAATGGCGTACACTTCTTTTCGAAGTTCCTCGGGAACATCAGGGGAAAGACCGTCTAATGGCACAACGATGGTTAAGGGATTGTTAGAACCTGAACCATCTCGAAAATCAGCGTAAGGGTTCTTGGGAGTTTCAGGTGCTTGAGGTATTTCGGTATCCATCTATCAATCTCCATTTTAGTTGTTCTCTATTCTTATAAAAAATATATGTATCTTTACGATTGTTGAACGCGCGAGCGTCTTGTGTTCGAATTTACAAGGGTGTCCAATCGAGCCTCAAGAGCCGGCCTCTTCGCAAGATCCAGAAAACTGCTGACCACAGATGTGTCTAGATCAGAATCTGTATTGATTCTATAATCTACGAGCGCTAGCAATAGCTTTTGATCAATCAAACCTTTGTCTGCCATCTTATCTACGATGTTAAAAAAACGTCCGCGATGAAGTGCGATTAACTTGGGATCGTCTATAAAGCGCTTCAGCTCCGTTATCAACTTACTATTTCCACCTATAGAAAACAGTAATGTACCCAAACGTGTTCCACTTGGCTTAGGATGATTTACACAACATTTTTCAAGCCCGACCAAACATGAAGCAACTTGATCAGGCGATAATGCTTCAGACAAAAAGGAAGGTAATGGTCTCCCAGAAGGTGTGGTTTGAAGCCCCAGACTTACACGGACTTCCTCATCGGTTCCAACATATCTTGGTGCTTCCTCTGTCTCCGACGCATCATTTTTTTGTGTTTCAGACGCTTCCTTTTGCATCTTCAGACGTGCTTCTGTTCCCACAAAAAAAATCGCTAGCGGTCCTTTTTGGCTGGAAGGGGTTGTTATATCCTCAGATGCATAAGAAAACGATTTCAGTAAATTTTTTATGTCATCTTGATGGGCTTTATCTTGCACATAAGAAGGACTCTGCGTCGGCATTTCAGACTGTAAATCATGCAACCATTGTTCGGCGAACCGAATGGCCTCATCCGAAAGTGGCGCAAGATGTTCTTGCAGTTTTTTAATAAAATCTTTGCTTTCTTCACCATCAAAAATCGCCGGATTATTCGAAACAATATTTCTCATGAGAATCAAGGCTATATTGGCGGCTGAAAATACTGTTTCTATATCACTGCGTGCCAATAGTCTAGGTTGACCTCTTTGGTCTTTTAACATCCGAAGCGGATCGCCTTGGCCAAGTTTAATCATTGTTTCAATGGTCGTTCTATCGTATGTTCTTTTCTCTTTTAGGACTTTTTCGACTGCAATGACAACAGGATCAAGGACAGAAATTACGGTTATAGGATCTATGGGATTTTGCAACAACACATCTTCAACCTGAACCATCAGCGTTTCTAGTTCACTCAGCGTTTCTAGTTCACTAAGCTTCATAGTCATCCCCCTGTTCTACCGATGCATTTAATGGTGCATTCTTATTCTTTGACTGTCATCATGCACAAAAGTTCCGAGGTAAAACTATACACTTGTAACGTTATTACGGCCCTTATCTTTCGCCAGATACAGGGCCTTGTCCACACGCCCTAAGAGAGCCTCTACTGTCTCGGGCGCATGGTATTCTGTAACCCCCATCGAAACAGTCAGGGGGTGCGAAGCATCAAGGCCTTCAAAAGGTGTATTTTCAACCAATGCCCGCATACGTTCTGCTACTTTTTCTGCTTCGTTTTTTGTCGTTAAAGGAAAGATAATCAAAAACTCTTCTCCGCCAAACCGTGCAAAATAATCGGATTTTCTCATGACAGCCTCAAGGGTTTTACATAAAAAAATCAACGCCTCATCGCCACGAAGATGTCCATAATAATCATTAATATTTTTAAACATATCAATATCCAGCAAACAAATAGAGAATTTATAGACGTTTCGCTCTGCAATCAAAACCTGCTGTTTGAGAATCTCTAAAATATACCGCCTATTTTTTATCTGGGTTAATTCATCCGTGATAGAAATAGATTCTATCTTGTCGAGCGCAAGCGTAAGATTTTTGTTTTTATTTCCCAAATAATCCCTAATGCTACTCATCTCAGAAGCAATAACAACGTAGGCCAAAGAAACTAATGAAAATCCAAAAAAAGCTATCCACTCTATATGGGGATCTATAAGACTTGGATAAACTATTTTAAGCGTTTGTATGACACATAGATATAAAAACATTCCATAACAAGCGAGCACAATAAAAGCTCTCACGCCCAAATGAAATGTCCCAAAAACAAGCGTGAAAAAATTAAACATAAGCAATAACTCTCTCACTTCTGTAGTTAAAAACACCGTATACATAATGAAAGTAACAGACCATAACATCATAGGAATGGTTAAACTTGGATCTTTGAGACGTTCATTCATGCCGCTGTAGATCAATGTAAAAAACAATCCATTAACTATCCAAGCCATGACAAAAGTAATGATAAATTCATAGCCTGATATACGAAAAAGATCGGAAACCCAAAGCAACATACAGACGACCGTATGAATAAAAGCGCCATACAGGGCATAAACAAGTCGTCTTAAACGAATTTGTTGTTTTTTGTTTTTATGTCTAAATAATAAATCAATCAATAGAATATCCTATCGGTCTTTTAAAAGGCTCAGCCCACCGCTATCAACACCCTTAATACCTTTACTCAACTTAATCATAAGTCTTACTTCATTTTCTGATTCTGCGTACTTTAAGGCTGTCTCCTGCGTTATCTTCCCTTGAACATAGAGATTAAAAAGTGCCTGATTATAGGTTTGCATACCTTGTGAGCTGGATCGCGTCATTAAATCGCGCAACTCATCTAAAGCATTTTTTCGTATACCATCTGCAATAGCAGGTGTGTTAATGAGTATTTCAACCGCAGGGATCCGCCCATCTTCATCGACCGTTGGAACCAATTGCTGCGCAACAATCAGCTTGAGATTTAAAGACAAGCCCATCCATAATTGCTGATGCATTTCATGGGGGAAAAAGCTAGTAATTCTATCGAAAGCTTGATTGGCATTGTTGGCGTGCAAAGTGGCCAAGCAAAGATGTCCTGTCTCTGCGAACGCTAAGGCATAACCCATGGTATCGCGCGTTCTAATTTCGCCAATTAATACCATATCGGGCGCTTGTCTGAGGGCATTTCTTAAGCCAATTTCATAGGAATCGGTATCGATACCCACTTCTCGTTGTGTGACCACACAACCTTCATGTTCATGAATAAATTCTATCGGATCTTCAATCGTAATAATATGTCCTTTACTATTGCGATTTCTATACCCCAGCATGGCCGCCAAGGTGCTACTCTTGCCCGATCCTGTTGGCCCTACCACCAGAATCAACCCTCTATTGATCATCGCAAAATCATAGAGAACAGGGGGCATTCCTAATTCTTCTAAAGTAGGAATATGGGTTTCTATCCTTCTTAAAACGGCGCCCACACAAGACCGCTGTCGTAAAGCGCTTACTCTAAAGCGTCCTATTTTTCCTTGTATCGAAAAATTTAATTCTTTATTATTGTAAAACTCTACCTTCTGCTTGGCATCCATCATCTCGACAACAATATTTTCCACTTGTTCGTGGGAAAGTTTTTCGGTAGAAAGCTCAATCAAAAGTCCATTGACTTTCATCATCACAGGCACGCCAACCATAATCAATAGATCGGATGCTTTTTTTTCAGCCACTTGAACCAGCCAATCTTCTAAAGCCATAAATAATCCTACTTAAATAAATAAACTCTTATTTTCCGCCTTGGATTTTGCTTCTGTTTTATGAATTATTTCTTTTTGCACCATCTCTTGCAAACACTGATCGAGGGTTTGCATGCCCGATGCACGACCTGTTTGAATGGCAGAATACATTTGTGCAATCTTCGCCTCTCGTATGAGGTTCCGAATAGCCGGTGTGCATAACATAATCTCATGGGCAGCCACCCGGCCTGTTTTAATGCCCTTCACAAGGGTTTGAGAGATAACAGCCCGTAAAGATTCAGATAACATACCCCGTACCATTTCTTTCTCTTCACTGGGAAAAACATCCACAATACGGTTCACTGTCTTAGCCGCAGAAGTCGTATGTAGCGTTGCAAAAACCAAGTGTCCTGTTTCTGCCGCTGTCAACGCCAAGCGTATGGTTTCTAGATCGCGCATTTCTCCGACTAAAATAACGTCTGGATCTTCACGCAAGGCGGATTTCAGGGCGGCCGAAAAGCTAAACGTATCCCGATAAACTTCGCGTTGATTCACCAAACTTTTCTTGCTTTGATGTAAAAATTCTATCGGATCTTCAATCGTAATAATATGATCGCTGCGCGTTTCATTCACAAAATCAATCATCGCGGACAGCGTCGTGCTCTTACCGGATCCTGTAGGACCCGTGACTAAAATGATACCTCTGGATGTTTCTGAAATATCTTTAAAAATAGACGGGCAGCCCAGTTGTTCAAGGGTTAAAACCTTGGCGGGCACCATTCTAAAGACCCCCCCCGCACCCCTGTTTTGTCTAAAGGCATTCACCCTAAAACGGGCTAAGCCTGGCACTTCGAAAGAAAAATCTGTTTCGAAGGTTTCTTCGTAAATTTTTCTTTGCTTATCGCTCATAACATCATAAATTAATTTGTGTACCTCCTCATGACTCAGTGAAGGTACATCTAAACGCCGCAGCTCACCGTTTACACGAATAATAGGGGGAACCCCCGCCGAAAGGTGTAAATCGGATGCATTACTTTTAACGGTAAATTCTAATAACTCTGTAATATCCATAGATAGACGCCTCTTGCGTGATACGAGGGTACCCTCTCCTATTTATAGAGTGTTAACTGCAAGAATTGTTCCCACCCCTCCAATCAAACAGGCCACCCAGACCAGGGGGATGCCTGCTTTCGCGGAAATGACGGGTGTACTGGCAACCTATCTAGTATGCTTGCCTTGCCCTCTACCCCCTGGGCAAACGGATAATGTGTGATACAATTTTACTTTTTAATACCCGGGCGAACTGTAACTGATGACGATCGATACCCTATACGTTTTAAAAAAGACCTTTAGGCTTTTTATCCAGCAGGCTTTATCCAAACCTTGGATGCGAGTTCGTTGTGTCATCGCCTTCCTTCTCATCGGCGTTGATGTTACAAGCACCTCGCTTGTTTCCTACTATTCCAAACAAATCGTGAACACCCTCCCCATGCAATGGGGATCGGCTATCTGGATAAGCGCCAGTTTATTCGGTATTTTTTGGATCCTAGAAACAACGGTCATACACGTTCAGGATATTATTTTCTTCCCAATCATTAATCAAACAACCCGCAATATGACCTATCATACAGTGGAACATATTCATAAGCTCCCTTTGTTGGATTATCAAAAATTATCTATTCCAGAAACGATTAATTGCATACGTCGTATCAGTCAAAGTGCACGATTGTTTATTAAGACGATTGTTTTAACCCTGACTCCGGCTTTTATGAAGATTTTTGTTGCCGCCTGGGTGCTGAGCAAGGCTACTTTATTCGCGATAGTCTTTGTTCCGCTGATCGGATTAGCACTTTTTTTATTGTATAAAATAACGCTATGGTATATCCAGGCCAGAGCACAGGCATGGCAAATCTCTGACAAGGTTATTCTGCGCATTAATGATAGTCTCTTAAATACAGAGCGATGTCGTTTTTTTAAAAAACAGGAAATGCAAAATATTGCCGAATATTTAGATGTAGAAGCGGCCTGCTGGCAAAAAACCAATAAACGATTAAATAGTGTACATATTGTCATCGGTCTACTACTGGGATTAACGCTCAGCGGAACACTCATGGGTATTATTGTTGGCATCCGGAGCCATCACTTAAGTATTGGCGACTTTGTTTTCCTCCAAAGCCAATTGATTGCAGCCTTAATGCCCCTGAGACATTTTACAAGAGAATTTCGGCAAATGGCCGAAGCGTTAGTGGATATTGAGAAAGTTATAAAAATACTCGACATGCCTATTGAAAAAAACACCCTAAAACATTATGGAAATCGTTCTAAACAATCAGGCGTTCACATTGACAAGATCAGCTTTCAATATGATACCTCTATTATTTTCGACCAGGCATCTCTTCATTTAAAGCCTGGCACCAAAATAGGCATTGTGGGAGAAAATGGTTGCGGAAAATCTACACTTCTGAAATTAATGAGCGGCCTTTACCAACCCCAGCAAGGACATATTTTCATCCATGATCAAAGTATTCATCACTATAAAAAAAATGATCTCCATAAGATGGTTCATTATATTCCACAGCATTACCATCTTTTCAATAGCAGCTTAAAAGATAATCTATGTCATGGCATTACGACGACTGCTTCAGACAATGATCTGCTCGAAATCTTAAAAAAAGTTCAACTCTTAGCCTTCGTAAAACAGTTGCCCCATGGGCTCGACACACCCGTGGGTGAGATGGGCACTAAACTTTCAGGTGGTGAAAAACAAAAAATAGCTTTAGCTAGAGCGTTCTTGTTGAAACCCACTATTTTGCTTTTAGACGAAACCACCAATGCGTTGAGCCTAGAACATGAGCAAATAATTTTAGACCTTCTTTTCGAAAGCATTCCGAGCATTATTCTGAGCTCACACCGACCCTCTGCCCATCAAAAACTGGACCAGATTTTCAAAATCCATGATAAGCAGTTGTTACCTCAAGCAGCGTTAAACATCTCATCCACTGTTTGGCTTGCCGCAGAGTCATTCCAGCATGCATAAGATCACTTATCAACAACCTGCTATTCCGCTGTCTCTTTATATTCATATCCCTTGGTGCACTAAAAAATGTCCTTACTGTGATTTTAATTCTTATGCAAGCCCTGAAAAAATTCCAGAAAAAGCGTATATTCAACGTTTGCTGATCGATTTACAACAAGATAAACCGCTTGTGCAGGGACGTTCCATTCAAAGCATTTTCTTTGGTGGGGGTACGCCCAGTCTCTTTAGCCCCCAAGGTATTGGCGCTATTCTTGAGGGTGTTCATCAACATCTATCGGTGGAAACTGCAGCCGAAATAACGCTTGAAGCGAATCCTGGCACCGTGAGCGCACAACATTTTAAAGCTTATAAGCAAGCTGGCATTAATCGCTTGTCACTGGGCGCTCAAAGTTTTCAAGACAAATCATTGCTTGCTCTGGGGCGCATTCATACAGCTGCCCAAACACAAGAGGCGATCCAAGCGATCCTCAATGTCGATTTTAGAAGTTTTAATATTGATCTCATGTATGGTCTACCCGAACAAAGCATTCAAGATGCCTGTTTTGATCTGCAAACAGCTTTGGCCTTTAACCCACCGCACATCTCTTGGTACCACTTAACACTAGAACCCAATACGGTTTTTTATAATCAAAAACCAGCGGGTTTACCTTCAGATGACCATGTCTTTGAAATGCAGTGTGCAGGCACTGATTTACTGCATGCACACGGGCTGAAGGCTTACGAGGTGTCGGCCTTTTCAAAAACGGGTCACGACTGTACACATAATCTGAATTACTGGCATTTTGGCGACTATCTCGGCATTGGCGCTGGCGCCCATGCAAAAATAACCGATTTAGACTCGAAAAAAATAACCCGTTACCGGAAAACACGCTATCCCAAAGATTATCTCAACTTGCTCAAAAACCCTCTGGCCGATAGAACGGTTATTCCCCAAGACGAATTGGCTTTAGAATTTATGCTCAATGCACTGCGACACCATCAAGGCTTTAGCCTGACACAGTTTGAACAAAGAACTTTTTTAAACCGTGCCTCCATCGAAAAACCTTTGTCTAAAGCTATCGATATCGGTCTTCTGCTATTAGCCGATGATTGGGTCAAGCCCACCGATTTAGGCAAACGCTTTTTGAACGATTTAACGGCTTTTTTTATAGATTAATCTAAGATCGGTTTATCTTTAGCAGAACGATGTCGGTCTCGCAATTCGATATCAATATATTTATCGGTAATCGCACTTGAACTGTGCCCGGCGTCATCCCGCACATGCTCACGCGGCCGATGTTTCACATCATCGGAAATACCTGTATGCCTAAGCCAATGGACCGTCGCTTCGACCAAGGATCCAGCTTCTTCCTCAAAACCATCTTGTTTTAATTGTGTGATCGCTTTATCAAAGCAATCCTGTACAATCGCACGCACATAGGTGGTACTGGTAATAGGCCCCTTACCTTTATTTTTTGGGAACAAGGCTGATTTATCGGCCGTAGAAGGCAATGCCGACAACCCCAAATACGTACGCCATCTTTTAAGCGCCGCGAGCATCGGATCGCTCACCGCAATTTGGCGTTGTTTATTACCTTTACCCACCGTTGTAAACCACCAATGTCCTTCATGATCGCTATAAAAATGATGCATTTCGGGGATCCAACGAGCACTCGCTGCCAATTCTGAAATTCTTAAATACATCGCATACAGTGCCGACATCATAAACAAGGTTCTTTCATGTTTAGCAGGCTCGCTTGAAGCCATGCCCTGTACGGTTGTCATGACATATTGCCATTGTAATTCGCTGAGTCGGCGGATTTTGGGTGAACCTTGATGTCGTCGAATAAATTGGCTTTTTTGCCGAATAAGGGCAATGGGATTCATGACCACATAATCTTCTTGCATAAGATAGGTATAAAAACTACTGAGAATGGCAAACATTTCTTTGGTGGAAGCCACCGACAATTCAAAGTTTTTAATAAGAGGTCTACGTCCTTCGCGATGGGCAGTCTTTGAAAGGGTGACCACAAAAGGTCTCCAAGCTGGATTAGGCCCACGTAATCCGTTTTTTTCAATAAAACGTGGAACTTTTTTGAGACCGATCCAAGACGGCGGGGGATCCTGGCAAAAATGGATAAAATGCTCCATATCCTCACGCCGCAAATCTTTCAGCCCTTTCTCTTCTAAGTGTGTCCACTGTAATAATCGTTCAACCTCTCGCCGATAGGCATTAAAGGTTCCTTGACTACCCTTATACGATTTTAAAAAAGCGACCCCCTGTACATAGTCCTCTTGTGCTTGCGCACCCTTCAAGAGACGGTCAGACGGCTGCCCAATATGATCCCTATCATCAAATAGCGCTAAGGGACTCTGCGGTGTATGCTTACTATTTTTCATGGCGATTCCTCATAAACCCGCACTTGACATAAAAATGGTGATTATGCCATATTTCCCCTATCATTAGACATTAGATGTCTATCTGACATTCGGCAGGGAGGTCGTATCAAAAAGATCCTCAAAGGCTTTGGCTTAATTGAAGTCATGATTGCCTTGGCTGTCATCTCGGTGGGTGCTTTAGGCTATGTTACATCCCAAATAAGCAGTTTGAAAAATATCTCAAATACCATGACCCGCACGCTGGCCACCTTGCTTCTCCAAGATATGACCGCTCGTATGCAGGCCAATTCGGCCGAATTTTGGCAAGGGCCTAGCAGTGGTTATCTAGGTGCTACGCCAACCAATGCAAATGCTAGTTGTTACAGTACCTCGGGTGCTTATTGCACGAGTAATCAAATGGCGTTCAATGATCTGTATGAATGGCAAGGCCTAGTAGGCAGCTCTTTTCCCGCGGCCATGAACGCGAAGGGTTTTGTTTGTTTAGAAGCAGTCCCAGGCACTGCCCCTTTAGCAACCGTGGGTTGTACAAATGCTACTGTTCCAAACGATCCTTTGACCTTTACCATTAAAATTTATTGGAAAAGCATGCCCACCGGTAGTTATGACCAAGTACAAGTAAGCACTGTAGAAGCACCCCTGCTAAGAGCATCTATTTATCCTCTGTCTAATCCTATACCCAATCAATAACGGAGGAAAAGCATGCGATTGCACAAAGGCTTCAGTTTGTTATCACTCATCGTGGGCATCGCAACCAGTTCCCTATTATTGCTAACTATCGCCCAACTTTCTTCCATATCACGCGCCAATTTTTTTAAAAATGAAAGCACGCTGCAACTCTATGTGGATGGACGTAATGCTATCCAGCGCCTCAGGCAATATGTGCCCATGGCAGGGGTAGGGATCGCACAACCCGCTTCGGCCGCAGCGCCCAATATTACCTATACCGTACGGGGCGATGGTGCAGGTACTCAGCCCATACCAGGGGGCGGGGCTGCAGTCCTAAAGGATTGGGTCTATGTGGGAATGGCTACTATCCCTAGCAGTCCTGCCCCACCTTCCTATACCTATCCCGTTTCTTCCAATAGTCAACCCGCCTGGTGTGCCACGCGAACAAATTTGCTAAAGAATGTCCCTAATGCTACACCGGCTACTATCACCAATAATTTCATGGCATTACAGGGAGCAAAATGCTATTACAGCAGCAATCCAGGCTGGAGTTCTGTATCAGCCAATACTTATTTCGATGGTCTGTGCTGCGCAAATCCCCTGAATGCCACGAACTGTGCGGACCCTGTCTATAGCTGTGGTGCATCGAATGGAGCACCTGCAGCATGGGCGGGTTCTGTGTACCAAAAATTGGTCCCTCATCTAAATGTTCCTAGCATCGGAGCTGCCATAGGAGGCGATACCTTACAGGTTTATTTTACAAATCGCGGCCCCCAAGCCATACAAAGTTATGACGGCACCACTATCCCAGCTGATGCCAACGCAGGCCCACCTAACAATGCACCTCCTCTAACGCTGTATCATTACACTTTTCAAGTCGTCAAGAATAATGGTATTTACGCACTACAAATGACCGATGCGGGCAGTGGAAAACCCTATAATATTGCAAATAATGTTGAATATATGGCTATCTTGGTCGGAGAAAGCGATCGCATTCTATCAAAAGATGTGGAAGGTGATGGCACTGAAATAATGCAATTGCCCGAGATGAATCGCTATGTGCGCTTTGATGCCGCTAATTTATACGCTTATCGTATTACGGCGGTGCGAATTGCACTGGTCGTTCAATCCAATGACAATGTGCTAGCGGCGGCCCCCACTTCCAGTACCCCGCTTAATCTTATGCTTGGCAGCGATAATAAGATGATCACCTATACACCACCGACCGATCGAAAACTGCGTAAGGTTTTTGTGACCACTATCTATTTAAATGCTTATGCCTTGCCTGAATTTCGCATGAACTGTGTACCTGGATCCGGTGCTAGTACTTATCAACTGCAAACCAGCGGCATTCCCTTTAGCACCACGTTTCCTGCCTCGAGCAATGATCTATGCTGTGGGGGCGTTTGTACACAATTTTCCTCTTTTGCGCTCTGTGAAAAACAACGCATGACGGGTGGCTGCTAAGGTCACGCATAGCATATAGTGTTAATAGCGCTATTGCTTGCAATGGTGGGACTTATTGTTGATTTTTCTCTTGTTCAAGTAGCCATACCTTATTCAAATAATCTTCGCCAAACTCATTCAGATAATCCTGATAACTACCTTGAAAATCCGTCACGCCTTTTTCGGTAAGGGCAAGCACCCGATTGGCAATACTGGAGACAAAGCTTCTATCATGGCTCACAAAGAGCACCGTGCCTTCAAATTCACGCAGCGCTAAAGCCAAGGCTTCTCTGGATTCCAGATCAAGATGGTTGGTGGGCTCGTCGAGAATAAGAATATTAGCCTTTTGTAACACCATACTGGCAAATAACAACCGTGCGGCTTCGCCACCACTCAAAGTTGAAACTTTTTTATGGATATCATCTTGCCCTAATAACATCTGGCCTAAGGCCTGACGGATCCCTTCTCGGGTCTCCTGAGAACAGACTTCGCTTAACCATTCTAATACCGACACTTTTTGATCAAGGGCTTCATGATGATCTTGGGCAAAATAGGCAATATGACTCTCATATCCCCAGGTATAGTTCCCTTGATCGGCTTGATGTTTTTCTAACAGTATTTTTAAAAGGGTTGATTTGCCAATGCCATTATGACCAATAATCGCGACTTTTTCACCCCGATCCACAGAAAAATGAACATTTTTCAAGACTGTTTTAGGACCAAACTGTTTACCAAGCTTTTCAACCTCTAAGATTTTTTTGCCAGAAGGGCGCTTTTGTTTAAACAAAAATTTAGGACTCACTCTGGACGATTTTTTAATATCTGGCAACTCTAACTTATCAATCATTTTTTCACGGGACATAGCTTGCTTGGAACGACTGGCGCTGGCCTTGAAGCGATCGACAAACACACGCATATGTGCAATTTTATTTTCGATATATTGATGTTCACGTAGCTTTTGTTCTACACGCAGCTGTTTTTCTTGTATAAAATGATCATAGTTTCCAACATATTCTCGGATCTCGCCATAATCTACATCTAAAACATGGGTGGCTAGGGCATTGAGAAACCCTTGATCATGTGAAATAAAGATTAAAACACCCTTAAATTCGTTTTTTAAATACTCCTCGAGCCAGGCAATACTCATAATATCTAAATGATTGGTCGGCTCATCCAAAAGCAAAATATCCGGCTGTTCAAAAAGCGATTGCGCAAGCAATACACGCAATTTAAAACCACCCGACAAGGCACTCAAGGCTTTACGATGTTCGCCTGCCTCAATACCCAAACCTAACAACAAAGTTTGTGCAAAGGTTTCTGCGGTATAGCCATCCTCTTGAAAAATAATATCTTCTAAGAGCGCCAACCGAAGGCCCATTTTTTCATCGAGTAAATCTTGTGCCAATAGCTTTTCTTTTTCTCGCAAAGCTTCCCACAATCTTGGTTTACCCTGCAAAACCACTTCTAGAACCGTATCGTGCTCATACCGAAATTGATCTTGTTTTAAAAAACCAATACTGGCTTTTTTGCTAATAATCACTTCGCCCAAACTGGGGGCATCATGTCCTGCCAATAATTTTAAAAAGGTTGATTTCCCTGTACCGTTGGCACCCACCAAAGCATAGCGATAGCCCTTCAATAAGTTAAGATTGACATCGTCAAAAAGTAATCGAGCCCCATACACCATGGAGATATGGCTCACGGAAATCATGATGGTATCCTCTTCATTATTTTATTTGCTGCGTTTTCGCAAGCGCCATTATTCCTGATCTTGCTCATAATTGATACCCAAATAACACCCTATTTCATTCATAAGCCAAGCGCTCATTCCTTTGATCACGGGAATCCATTGAAAATATGCAAGCAAGTTGACTTTTTACTTAGATCTGTTATCATAGCCCCTTATGCTAAGCACCCCTTTAATTGCTGAAGAATCTGCCAAGGGCTTTATACAACGAGCCCCTACACCCTCAAAATACTTTAAAACCTTCGCCAGTATCGGATATATGCTCCTATGGGGCATCACTTTTACCGTTTCGATGTCCCTGGCCAAATGCATTAGTGTTGAGGTACCCAGCGGTATGATTGTTTTTCTTCGCTGTTTTTTTGGTTTAATCGTTTTTTTGCCTTTTGCCGTAGGCGCGATAAAAACCCAAGGCATTCGCCTATTAAAAGTACAACAACCACTTCTCTATTGCATCAGGGTTATTTTAGTATCGCTTGCCATGGGGTGTACTTATTATGCCTATCGTAACCTGCCCATTGCCACCGCCTCTGCCATCGGTTTTAGTAGCCCCTTGTTTACCACCGTCTTAGGCATTTTATTTTTAAAAAATAGGATTAACTGGAAACAGGGTTTATCAATTCTTGCAGGTTATATCGGTGTTTTGGTGATTCTAGGGCCTTTTTCCTTTGCCTTACACTCTGCCGAAACCATTGCCATTTTGGCCAATCTACTCGCCAGTTGTGCCATTATCCTCTTGAAAAAATTATCGGATACCGAAAGCAATATCACCATCCTTTTTTATACTAATATAGCAACGGTGCTGCTATCGGGGATCGGTGCCGTGTTTATGTGGCATACACCTTCTTGGAAAGACACCGGTTTATTAGTGTTGATTGGCATTAGTGCTACTTTGTCGCAGCTTCTTTATACCCAAGCGATCCGAATTGCAGAACCCTATTTTGTCGCACCCTTTGAATATAATCGTTTGCTATTCGCCGTATTGAGTGGCTATTATTTCTTTCATGAAAGTCCAAGTCCCTTCATTTTTATAGGTGCTGGTTTGATTATTGCTTCTAATCTTTATTTAAGTTTTTTAGAGATAAAGCAGAGCGCTTCTGCCAATAATAAATAGGCACGCCACTCAAGGTAATCAAACCTGCCATCGATACCATCTTAAGTCCCGAAGACCATAAGGCCCACAGACAAAAAACAAGGGCAGCCACACCCACGACAGTGCCTTTTTTATCGGTTAAAAAAGAGTGTTTGCTTAAAAAAAGTTTAAAATAACTCAGCACACAAAACAGGTAAACAAACAGAAAAGCTGTTACAGAAATATCAATCACTGCATTCACTTGATTGATTAAATCCGCATCCATGGTAAGCATCAACAACGGAATCACCCCCAGGGATGAAATCATTAAACTCCATACCGGTGCACCACGTTGATTTTTCCGCAGAAAAAATTTCGGAAAATGGTTGTCGTAAGCCGCCCCTAAAGCAATTTGTCCGCTGGTAAGCACCCAAGCATTCAGGGTGCCTAAGCACACAATGGCCGCGATCACAGAAATAATGAAAGACCCATTGCCGCCCAATAATAAGCCAGCTGCTACTGCAAAAGGCGCTTTGGAATGTGCAAGTGCCTCCATAGGCATAATGCCCATCATCACAAAACTGTTCACAATATTCACCAACGCGACAATCGCTGTACCAACAACAATAGCCTTGGGAATAGTCTTTGCCGGATTAAAGACAGCTTCTGTAGGTGCCGTGGCGGATTCTAAGCCGATAAATCCCCACAGTGTAAGCAAAGCTGCTGCATTGAGTGCAGACAAAGGCGTCTGCATTGTCGGATTAAAAGGTCTAAAATGTTCGAGATTGATATGCCATAAGCCTACACAAGGGATAATGAGCAGGGGCAAAATCTTAAATAAGGTAAAGACAAATTCTACACGCCCTGCTGCACGCACACCCATTAGATTTAACCATGTCAGCAACAATAATATGGCGATTTCTAAAAGTAAGTTACTGAGCGGATCCATCGCACCCAAAAAAGGACTTAGATAACCCACGATAGCAATCAGCACTGCGGCCGAACTCATCCACGAAATAACCCAGTACGTCCACGCTGCATAAAAAGAAGCCTTGGGACCAAAGGCCTCTTCTACATAAGTATGGGGGCCACCTGGTTTGGGATTGGCTGCACAGAGGCGTGCAAAAATAAGCGCTAAACATAAAGCACCCGTGGCCGTAATCGCCCAACTCGCCAAACCAATGGCACCAAAGGGTGCCAGGCTTGCGGGTAACAGCAAAATACCTGAACCAATTTGACTCCCCACGACCAGGGAGGTTACAGACCAAAAACCAATTTTTTTCATAAGCTGGCGATTATGGCAGAAGCGGGGGATTTTTACACCTTGTGCACGGCTGTGTGTGAGCGCCTAAGAAACCCAGGTTAATTGGATATAAAAACAGTGTTTTTATGCTAAAGTCCGCTTTTCAGCAACTCAAGCGCTGATTTATACACTTTTTCAGCGGTTGTCTTGCTGAAAAGCGGACTTTGTGTTAAAAAGAAGTTCATGCGAACCACATCATTCCGTAGCAGCTAGGAACAAAAATGTATTTAGAGCGACCTTTGCATTTAAAGGCTTTACTTGAAAAAAAATCGTTTTTTTTATTAGGTCCCCGGGCGACGGGTAAAACCAGCCTGATTAGACATCAACTATCGCACACTGTGTTACGAATCGATTTACTAAGGAGTGATGTGTTTTTAAGACTCAATAGCCAACCCTGGGAATTAGAAACGATCATTAACGCCCATCAAGCGTCTTCTCCCCCATGGGTCGTGATTGATGAGATCCAAAAAATTCCATTGTTGTTAAATGAAGTTCATCGATTAATAGAAGAAAAAAATATTCGGTTTTTGCTCACAGGCAGCAGTGCCAGAAAATTAAAAGCCGCCTATGTGAATTTATTGGCAGGACGTGCATGGGAAGCTCAATTATTTCCACTCACCTTTCGAGAAATTCCCAATTTTGCTTTGGAAAAATATTTAACAATCGGTGGGTTACCTGTCGTTTATTTAAGTGAAAATCCTAGAGAAGAGTTAATTGCCTATGTTAATACCTATCTAAAAGAAGAAATACAAGCAGAGGCCGTCGTTAGAAATATACAATCTTTCTCTCGATTTTTAACAATGTCTGCACTCACCAATGGGAAAATGTTAAATTTTAGCAACCTTTCTAGTGATGCTGGAATACCTGCTTCTACCTTAAGAGGGTATTATCAAATATTACAAGATACTTTAATCGGTTTTCTATTACCCGCTTGGACAAAAACGGTCAAAAGAAAAGCTATGAACACTTCAAAGTTTTATTTTTTTGATATTGGTGTTGCACATGAACTATCGAGCATCACCAAGATTGAACCCCATTCAGATTTATATGGACAAGCTTTTGAACATTTTATAGCCCTGGAATTGAGAGCCTATCTTAGTTACACCAGGAAGCATTTATCTTTAAGTTACTGGGCTGCTAAAAATGGCCAAGAAGTCGATTTTATTATAGGAGACAGCATTGCCATTGCGGTTAAAACAGCGAAATCCATTTCAGCTAAACACCTAAAGAGTTTAAAGGCACTGCAAGAAGAAAACATTTGTAAAAAATACTTTTTAATTTCATTGGATAAAATCCATAGAATCAGTGATGGTATCGAAATCATATACTGGGAAGATTTTCTCAATCATTTATGGGATGAGAAGTGTTTTTAAAATAGGCTGTTCCTATGAATCTACAACCCCTTGGTGCATACGCCCGCTTAATGCGCCTACACAAGCCTGTGGGCATTTTCCTGCTCTTATGGCCCACTCTAATGGCACTGTGGATAGCAGGGGAGGGTAGACCTTCAGTAAAAACCGTGCTGATCTTTGTCTTAGGTGTGATTAGCATGCGCAGTGCAGGCTGCGTCGTGAATGATCTCGTCGATCAAAAATTTGATAGTCATGTTCAGCGCACACGCAACAGACCCTTAGTCCGTGGCGCATTAAGCCGCTATCAAGCCATGGGCTTATTGGCTATGCTTTTGCTTTTATCGTTAGTCTTCGTTTTAGGCTTAAACCGCCTTAGCCTTCAGTGGTCTTTCGCAGCCTTCGTTTTGGCTTTGATCTACCCCTGGATGAAACGTTATACGCATTGGCCCCAAGTGGTATTGGGCGCTGCTTTTGGTATGGGCATCCCCATGGCTTTTGCTGCTTTGAATAATCAGGTGCCTCTGATAGCAGGGTGGTTGTATCTTATGACGATATTCTGGACAATTATTTTTGATACCGAATATGCCATGGTCGATAGAGCGGAAGATCGATTGATTGGTGTGAAATCAACCGCACTTTTATTTGGATCTTGGGACAGAATAATTCTCGGATTGTTGCAGCTTTTTGTGACAGGCATTTTGTTGAAAATCGGCCTACTGTTAGAAGCAGGATTATTTTATTATCTAGGGCTTATAACAGCCATGATACTTTTTGTGTATCAACAAAGACTTATACGTGATCGCGATCCGACGGGCTGTTTTAAAGCTTTTGAAAACAATCAATGGGTAGGAGCTTGTCTTTTTTTTGGCTTAGCGATTGATTTTTTGTACTAAACATCCTTTCAGCGCCTCGCTTAGATTGTCCATCAACGTGAAATAACCTTCTGGACTCGCATCAGTACCAATCGGATCTAAGACACCTATTTTGACAGGTAAATCGTCTGCAATACTATGCACCAGTGCAGGACTAAATTGTGGTTCTGAAAAAAGACACACCACTTTTTGTTTTTCGATAATGGCTCGAATCACACTTAAACGCTTCACACTGGGTGGTAACTCGGGATGCAGACTGATAGATCCTGCACCGTGTAAATGATAATGTCGTTCAAAATATTGATAGGCATCATGAAAAACCACAAAGGGCATAGCGTGTATTGACTGAAGCTTTTTTCGCAGTTTCAGATCCAAAGCATTTAACCGTGCAATCAGCGCTGTACCATTCGCTTGATAGTGGCTTTGATGTTCAGGATCGACCGCAGACAACTGCAGCACAATAGCTTTTGTCATCACAATCGCATTATGCGGATCTAACCAAAAATGCATATCGATACTGCCCTGTGCATCGCTATGGCTATGGCTGTGGTGATGGTGATGATGCCCTGATACCTCTGAATCGATTGATTCCCAGACACTATCGGTTCGAAGAGGCAAGAGGCGTAAACCAGCTACTTGTTCAAAAGCCACTATTTTTGCTTGTTGTTGTGCAAGCGGTTTGATTAAAAAAGATTCGAGTGCAGGTCCGCCCCAAAATATCAGGGTTGCAGCCTCTAGTGCACGGATCTCCGAAGGTTTTAACGTGTATTCGTGCGGTGAAGCACCGCTTTTTAGCAACAAGCTAGGTTTAGCTACACCCTGCATCACAGACGCCACCAGGCCATAGAAGGGATTAATGCTAACAACAACACGCGGAAGGGCTGCAAAAGTTGGCGCACAGGGCAGGCAGAGTACCACACAGCCTAATACCTGCCTCAGGACATTCAATAATCGTTTTCGAAGCATCATGCGTTATCACCTTTTAAAGAACCGCATCTTAATCCCTACCTTTGGCAGATGCAATCGCGTATATTGGGCCTTTTATTGTGTGTAGAGGCAAGATTGGCTGCGTTATTGGTTGAGGCACATGACATACAAGTCCATTTAGGTCAGAAACAGGTGCTGAGTGACGTGCACCTGCACATAAAACCCAGGGAAATTGTGACCCTGGTAGGACCCAATGGGGCGGGTAAATCGACCCTGCTCAAGGTGGTATTGGGGCTTATACAACCCCGTGCAGGTCTGCTAAAACGCAAGCCTGGGCTACGCATGGGTTATATGCCTCAGAATACCAGCGTATCCCTTTTCATACCCCTGCCTGTTTGCCGATTTTTAGCCCTAGCGGGTTCTTTTGATCAAGCATGGGTTAAACAAGTCGCCCTAGAATTAGCCATTACACCCCTGTTAAACACACCGCTACAAGCCCTGTCGGGTGGCGAATTTCAACGCGTATTACTCGCCCGCGCTTTATTGCCCAAACCTGATTTGCTCGTTTTGGATGAGCCTGTGCAAGGTGTCGATTTAAGCGGTCAGGCCGAGCTTTATGGCCTGATTGCCACACTGAGAAAAAGGTACCATTGTGCCATTTTGATGGTTTCACACGATTTGCATTTGGTGATGGCCGAAACAGATTCTGTGATTTGTTTAAATCAACACGTGTGCTGCGAGGGAAGCCCTGCGGTGATTAGCCAAAATCCAGTCTTTCTAAAATTGTTTGGGATCCAAGACGCACAGACCTTCGCTATTTATACCCATCATCATGATCATGCGCATTTTGGGAGAGAGAAATGTCCCTAGATTTTATAGGACGTGCGCTCATCGCAGGGGTAGGTGTTGCACTGGCTGCAGGTCCTTTGGGATCCATTATGGTATGGCGTCGCATGTCTAATTTTGGCGATGCTTTGGCACATTCTACCTTGCTGGGTCTTTGTTTCTCATTGCTTTTGGGCATTAACCTTTATGTGGGATTAACGGCTATGTGCGTGAGTGTAGCCTATGGTTTGGCGCTGTTATCGCGTCACACGTCTGTGGGTCAAGATGCCATTCTGAGTATCTTAGCCTATGCCAGTTTAAGCCTCGGTTTAATTCTGGCCACAACCCTCACAGGGATCCGCATCGATTTATTAAGCTATTTGTACGGTGATATTCTAGCGGTCAATCACAGTGATTTAATCTGGATCTATGGCGTTGTGCTAATTATTATGATGGTTCTATCACGCCTATGGCGCCCACTATTATCTATGACCGTGCATGAAGATTTAGCCCGCGTAGAAGGGGTCCCTGTACGCGCCATACATAGCCTACTCGTTTTATTAATGGCGATTTTTTTCGCCGTGGCCATGAAGTTAGTGGGCATTTTACTCATTACGGGCCTGTTAATTATTCCTGCCTCTGCGGCCCGTAGCTTTGCACGCACCCCCGAACAAATGGCCATGCTGGCAAGTTTTTTTGGCATGCTCTCCGTGTGTGTAGGGATCTTAGCCTCCATCACGATGGATTGGCCCACAGGTCCTGCGATTGTAGTCGTTGCTGTGGTTATTTTTCTATTTTCAAATTTTGCGAAAAGGCCTCATTAACAGGCCTCATATGCGCACGACCTTGCTGCTGCATAGCTTTTTCAACCAAGACCGTAAAACTGTTTTGTTCATGATTCATTTAATATTTCCTTATCAACCATATCGGTATTACGCCCCACACGTTTCAAATCTCGCCAAGCGGCTTGCTTAGAGGCAATACGTAAGGGTCTGTTGTTCACTTGCTTCATGCTATTAAGAATGTCTTGGATCGATCGCTTAGTATGTGTGTATTCAATCACACCAAAAGCCGTTTTATAAATGCCCTTACGTCCTGTGGTCATCACCGTTAATCGATCCATGGGAATTTGAGAGATCACCCCGTATTCAGATAGGATCGATTCTAAGCTCACATAATTGTATTCACCCGGACGCAAAGCTTTTGCAATATGCTCAATAGCATAGCCATCTGAGGAGATAGCATGCGGATTCACATAAACGCCCCGACAGGCTCTCAGCAAAAGCTGATCCTTCACAAGGCGTTCAAGACCCGCTCTAAAGGCCTTGGGTTTATCCGCTGCAAAGCATTTTTGTAGCGCATGCGTACTAAAGACATACTTTCCCCGTTTGTCCCAGGTTCGTAAGCATTGAATAGCAGTGCTTTTGTTCATAGGACTAAGGATAATCGATTTTTAAGTGAACTTCAATACTATATTTAAATGGTATTTATGTATACTTAAAGGGCTATTCGGCAAGAATTAGGACTCAAATCGTCCATAATCCTCCCCAAATTGATAAATGACTCTTTTTTTTTGGGGGGGGGGAGCGCGCACGATAATGGTTGTTCTTACAAGCACGATAAACTACAATTGTAGCAATGTGAAACATTTATGGAGTTTTTAAGATGGGCACTCCCATTAGAATTTCTGATGATATATACAGTGCTGCGAAAAAAGTGGCCAAATCTGAATGCCGCTCCATTCCTCAGCAGATTGAATTTTGGGCAAAAATTGGAAAATGTGCCCTAGATAACCCTGATTTACCTGTGGAATTCATCCGGGAAATTTTGATCGCAAAAAACCAAGATCGTTCTTTGGCGGAGCCTTTTATTTTTGAAGCCAAGCATGACTAATATTCAAGTGCTTCAAATGCCGGCTTTTAAGCAGGTTTATAAGAAACTACATGCACAAGAAAAAAATGTTGTCGATCATGCAATCCAGACCATTGTTAAGGATCCAAAGCTGGGACAAGGAAAAACAGGCGATTTAACTGGCGTATATGTCTACAAATTTAAAATTCATCAACAAGAAATGTTATTAGCCTATGAATGGGACCCACAACAAAGATTATTGTTAGCACTAGGTGTTCACGAAAATTTTTATAGAGACCTAAAAACACATAAGCGCCTTGCCTTTGATGCCCCCCACCCACTTTTCTAATTATAAAGTACTAATATAACATCCAGCGATTGAACCAATCCCCCATACCTCTCTCTAAACCCCATAACACCATCATATATAGAGAGATTGGTTTATGACCATAGAGCCAACAACGCCGGCTACTACACCCATACTTTCCTCCGTAGCACCTGGAACTACAGCAGCTGTTTCAAATTCAAAAGAGGCTACTATGGCTGCAATACCTTTTCCCGGACCAAATGCTAGTGGCACACCGCCTGCACCTGATGTAAAGATGCCTACTTCCGCAAAACCTAGCCCTGAAGTAGGCACGCATGTAGATGGCAAATCGTTTAGTTCAGCACCTGAAACCACTGAAACGGAGAATTTGATTAAAGCGGCTGAACGGTCTGGACTAAATTTCGATGAAGATGATGCAAAAAAACCACTTAGCATGCGTGTTGAGACAAAAAAGCCTAATACAAAATTAGAAGCCGAACAACCACCACTGGCACCTGGTGTGGCTATTAATGATCCGAAGCAAGATCCAAATGCTACCGTAATAACCACCGCCCCTCCTGCGCCGGCACCCTCTGTTACTATCAACGATGAAAAAACTGGCACTGAACTAGATGCTGACCTAGATAACACTGAAAAAAAGGATGATAAAGATCCTAAAGAAGATGAAAAACTGGGACCCACATGGCTTGATGCGCTGCTGCTTGCCATAAGATCGGGCACGAAGCTCTCTACAAATCTTGTTGAAAAGGGTATCAACAAAGGTAATGCATGGTATAAAGATCATTATGCGGAAATCAACGCTGCGATTAATAATTTCTTTGATTCCAGAACGGGAAAACTTGGGAATGTTCAAACTATATTAGAGGCTCACCCTGAATTACAGGCCCTCGTTGTAAAAAGCGCAGAAGATATTTTGGCTGAATTACAAGCCACTTTAGAAAATAAAACACTATCAGAAGCAGACCGCACAGCAATTATAAACCAAATCCAAGACCTAGAAGCCACACTCAAAGACGCACCGAAACTATCGCCACCAGAAACGCTCGAGGCAGC
>CAZFXA010000005.1:0-62448 GCA_964522825.1 uncultured Legionella sp. | reverse complement strand
AATTGATCCAGGATACCACTAGCGGTCTTTTTTAGCTCTATGTAAAATCTTTGCCAAAGTATCACCAACAGGGAAGGCAGGCCAAACACTAACATTTTTAATATTTTCATTTAATAACCTGAGGTATTTTCTTGCCTTTATCCAATATTTTTACCAAATAATTTTGAAGGCTATGCGTGATTTCAGCATCGAGCCATTGGCGAACAATACCACGATACTGCACAGAGAGGCAGCCTATCAAAGAATGACGATTATCCTTGCGACGATGCATGTTGATATATTTAAAAAACGCAGGGTCCATGCGCATAAAATGAATAGCCTCTGCCTCTCTGGTTGCCAATACACTTAATAAACTTTGATCATGTTGATAATGGCTAAATTCCGGAAAAGAAGGTGCATTGTGCGTGCGACCTGTTTTTAACAACTCTGTTTTTTGGCACACGCGAAGCCATTCCTGAATAAAAGTGCGACTGTGTAGTGAATTGCGCAATACCAAAAGACCAGCCCATAAATGATGCCCATAACGACAACGTTCTTCATGACAATGCAGGGCCTCAAACACATCCCCGCTGGCAATTGTTCCTACGAATCCATAGTCTTTGGGATCACAAGCAAATAATAATATATCTTTGTCTCCTAATGCCCGTGTAAAAAAATCTCGAATATCTTGGCGAATCAATAACCCCGTATCAGCGTAAATCAGAATATCTCCTTCGGGTATTTTCTTTAAGGTCTCCAAGATAAGATAGGGCTTCCATAACCAAAAGCCTGCACCGCTTCGCTCATTCAAAATGGGATTATGACGAATAAAGTCAGCATCAATATTGTGCCGACGATAATTATAAATAAAGTCCACCCCACGATTAATGGCAGACATCGCCAAGATGTTTTGATTTTGCTTAAAAACTTCCGGCCCATCCGCATAGGATATTAAATGCACATTAAAGGATTCCTGTGCTTGGCTGCGCGCAGCGATCGGCTGCAAGGAATGATCTAAAAAGTAAAGGGTATGCAACAAGAGCATAACCAAAATAAGGGGTATTATACAGGCCAATACTTTAAGAACTTTTAAGGTCATGTTTAACATGCCGCAGATTTTAGCACAGTAAAGACCCTCAATACTTTAGGATATCCTAAAAAATAATAGAGTTGGTTGGCATTCAAAATAATAACATGATGGATTGCAGCGAACCTAAGGCTGGGGTAGACTTGTCCCTTGGTTTTAAAAAAACAGGTTCTGCCCCTAATGCTAAGTCTATCAACCCTATCACGCAGTATTCTTCTTCCCCTGGCACTCTTAATGCTCTGGGGCTGCAATAGCAACAAAGATCTTTATAAGGGTTTATCGGCTGAACAAATTTATGCCGACGCGCAAAAGAATCTCGCCAAAGAAAATTACCAAAAAAGCAGCAAAGATTTAGAAGCGCTAGAAGCACGCTACCCCTATAGCGAGTATTCCGATAAAGCGCAGCTTGATCTGATTTATGCTTACCATAAAAACAATGAGCCTGCCTTGGCTTTATCGGCGGCCAATCGCTTTATCCGCATGAACCCCCATCATCCACGGGTGGATTATGCTTATTATCTGAAAGGGCTTACCCGTTTCGAGCAAAACTATAGTTTTACCTTTCGTTATTTGCCTTTAGATCGCAGTGCACGCGATCCTTCAGCCTTACAAGAATCCTTCGATACCTTTAAACAATTGCTGGAACGTTTCCCTAAAAGCGAATACGCCGCAGATGCTAAAAAGCGCATGGTGTTCTTAAGAAACATGCTGGCTAATCACGAACGACAGGTCATGGACTATTATGTGAAACGCGGAGCTTACCTATCGGCTATCAATCGCGCCACTTATATTATTCAACATTTTGAAAAAACCCCTGCTGTGCCTCTTGCACTCGCCACGATGGTGCAGTGTTATGAAAAATTGGGGATGCCAAAGTTGGCCGAAGAAGCTCGAAAGACGCTGGAAAGCAATTTTCCAGAACACGCTAAATAGCTGAAATCCCCCCGGCTTTCAGCTGGCCCCCTTTTAGAAAGGGGACGTTTTGCAAAGCAACCGATACTGCCAGCGTTATACGGATAACGCCTCTCGATAACGCTGATGCGCATCGAGAATCGCTTTAGCGGGTGGTTTGTCTAAAAGACTACCTGCAATAACGCCCACAAAAGATACAAAGGTTGCAGGTAGGATCTCGTACAGTACTTGGCTTAAACCACACCAGCGCCATACAATCGCTGTTGTGAAACCGAGCACCATACCGATCACCACACCGTTGCGGGTGGTACGAGACCAATACAACGACAGTACTACCGCTGCACTAAAGGTTGAACCTAAACCGGCCCAAGCAAACGCTACCAAACCCATAATGCCTTGTGTGGGCACTCTGGCAATATAAAGAGCCGCCCCCGCAATAAAAAAGACTGTTATGCGCCCCATCCATACCAATTCTTTTTGTGTGGCACGCTTTCTAAATAAGGCTCTATAAATATCTTCGGTTAAAGCACTCGAGGCTGCTAACATCTGCGAATCGATGGAACACATACTCGAAGAAAGAATTGCCGCCAGAATAACCCCCATGACCCAGGGAGAAAAAGCCTGTCTAGACAAAGCCATAAACACGGTTTCAGGATCAGAAAGTATTGTACTAAAGTGTATAGCACCTGCCATACCCACTAATACAGCACCTATTAATGATAATCCCATCCAACTAATACACACTCGGCGCGCCAGTCGAATTTCACGCACATGCTTCACCGCCATAAAGCGTACCAAAATGTGCGGCATGCCAAAATAACCCAACCCCCAAGACAATTGGTTTAAAAGACTGCCTATGGATAAGTTCTGGCTATAGTTTAAATAATCAGGCTTTGCGATTAATAAATGATGAAAGCCTGCTGCCCACCCACCTGCTTGTTCCACCACGATAAAAGGTACCCACAACAAACAGCAAAGCATTAAATTACCTTGGAAAAAGTCTGTCCAGCTTACCGCTAAAAAACCACCCACACAGGTATAAAGCATAATAATGGCTGCACCCAACCATAGCGCTTGGGTATAGTCTAAACCAAAGGTTAAACCTAAAAGCACAGCACCTGCGTATAACCCTGAAGCAATATAAAATATAAAAAACAGAACGGTTGCAAAAGCGGCAACCATTCTAATAATACCCGATTGATCGTTAAAACGATTATCTAAGTAAGCCGGTAGCGTGAGGGAATCATTGGCCATCTCGGAATAGATCCGCAAACGTTTGGCCACCAAATGCCAACTGCCATAAGCGCCCACCATTAAACCTAAGGATAACCAGATCTGACTCAAGCCCGCGGTATAGACCAAGCCCGGTAAGGCCATGAGTAACCATGCGCTCATGTCGGAAGCGCCCGCACTCAGCGCTGCCACAGCACCCCCTAAACGGCGACCACCTAATACATAATCGGATAGATTACGTGTGGCGATAAAAGCAATAACACCCACCAACATGACAACCGTTAAATAAGCAATAAAGGCTATAATGGTTTGTGCATCCTGTGGCACATACCCACCTACGTGCTGCATGCCGTTCTCCTTATTATTTTAATGTTTTTGTAGGATCATGGATGCTTGATCTTGCATCTGATAGCAATTGAAGTTTAAAAGCATAGAGTCTAATTGTTTGACACGTTCCTTAATGGGACTAACATAAGAACGTAAACGCCAATGTTCATACACCCCTACACACTTAAAACCTAAGCGCTTGTACCAATGCAAATCATATTCATCGGTCACATCCACCAGGATCTTTTTGGAAGATTGCTCGAATAGAAGACCTGCGATAGATTGCACCAGGATACCCTCATAACCTTTATCATGTGCTTCTAAGGGTATACAGAAATCGTATAATACGGTCTTTTTTGGATCCTCTGTATCAACATGTATTTTAGCAACCACCTTATCATTGATAGAGGCCATCCAAATAGTCTTATGAGGATGTTCTAAAGTATTTTGAACATGCGTCTCATACGCCAAGGCTTGCAGATTAAAATTGTCTTTCTCAATGGCTGCAATCAAAGCAATATCGGACAAGGTTGCTTGGCGCCATAGAACATCTTGTACCAGTGGATTCGCATGGGCCTTGCGCTTCGCATAAAGCGCAGGCGTAATAGATAACTGATAGGTCCACTCAGAACACTCTGCACCCAAACGCCGCACATAATCTTTTAGGGAATGAAATTGTTGATTGCAGGTAAAAACATAGTGGCTAAGGTTAATGGAAAAATGCGCTATAGACTGCTTGAGTTGTTCCCACAGTAAACTGTAAAAGAGCGGACTACGATAATTGGGATCGACCATTAAGGTGACTTCTGCTTCGTTTTCCTCGAAATGGTATAAAGCCATATAAGCCACCAAAGTCTTATCATTCGCGTAACAGAGAACCTCATTCACCCCACGATTTTTACGATCTTGAATGTTATCCCAATAAAAACGCGCAGCATGATGATCAAACTTCTCGCACCGAGATAAAAAACGCCTCACCTCTACAAGCCTGCGCTTGGAAAGTTTAGAAAACGCGTAGATTTTTAACTTATCCTGTGTTTCCATACAGCCGAATTTTATCATAGCTAAAATTTAAACAGATAGCTCATCGTACCACTAGGCGGATGCTTTTTTCAAACTGGATCCCCGCTTTTGCGGGGATGATGAACAGAACAACGCTTATAGACAAGCATCGTGCTTATAGATCGGTAATGGTCCCTTCTATCATCTCCGCAGCCAGTGCCAAAGTCTCCGATAAGGTTGGATGTGGGTGAATCGTTAAAGCCAAATCTTGTACTTCACAACCCATCTCGATGGCTAAGGCGATTTCAGCAATCAGATCCCCCGCTTGGGGTCCCACAAGGGCTGCACCTAAGATTCGGCCACTCTGCTTATCGCTAATGAGTTTTGTGAGACCTTCGTCCCGACCCAAACTTAAAGAACGACCACTGGCTGCCCAAGGGAATACGCTCTTGGCATACAGAATACCCTGCGCCTTTGCTTCCGCCTCGCTTAAACCAAACCAAGCGACTTCAGGATCGGTATAGGCCACCGAAGGAATACCTTTGGGTTCAAAATAATGCTTCTGTCCTGCAATCACTTCGGCTGCAACTTTAGCCTGGGCCACCGACTTATGGGCTAACATAGGATTCCCTACTACGTCTCCCACTGCGAAAATATGCGGTACATTGGTACGTTGTTGCTTATCGACAGCAATAAAACCACGTTCATCCACTTGAACACCTGCCTTCTGGGCCTGGATCAAAGCACCATTGGACTTGCGCCCCACGGCGCATAAGATTCGATCAAAACATTGGGGATCTTTGGGCGCTTGTGCACCTTCAAAATGTACCCATAAACCATCCGCCTTTGCTACGACTTCTTTAACCCCTGTTTTGAGAAAAATAGCTTCATACTGTTTTTGCAGACGCTTATGCAGGGGCGCCACAATATCGGGATCAGCACCCATCATTAAAGCTTCTGTTAATTCGACAATGGTTATTTTTGATCCCAAAGCATGATAGATCGTCGCCATTTCTAAGCCAATAATACCACCACCAATGATCAATAAACGCGCAGGAATATCGGCCAAAGCTAAAGCACCGGTAGAATCCATCACGCGCGGATCCTTGGGTAAGAAGGGCAATTGAACAGGCTCCGATCCCACGGCAATCACCGCATGCTTAAACACAATCACTGTTTGACCTTCAGCTGTTTTTACAGACAAACGATCGGGCCCCTCAAAGGAAGCCTCCCCTTGTATCACGGTCACTTTTCGCTTTTTTGCCAACCCTTTAATGCCCGTCTTTAAACGCGTGACAATGCTTTCCTTCCAAGCCAGCAGCTTCGGTAGATCAATGGTAGGTTTTGAAAAAGTAATACCTGAATCTTTAAAACCCGCCGCTTCGTCTATCACCTTGGCAGCATGTAACAAGGCTTTAGAAGGAATACAACCCACATTCAAACAAACACCCCCTAAGGAAGCATAACGTTCCACTAAAACACAGGACTGCCCCAGATCGGCTGCACGAAAAGCGGCGGTATAACCACCCGGACCTGCACCCAATATGACAACATCGGTTTGTAGTATTTTTTGATTATCTGACATGGTATGACTCCTAAAACTTTATAATAAACAACGTTTCAGATCGGCTAAGTACGCGCTTAAGAACGTTGTAAAACGTGCAGCCATTGCACCATCAATCACCCGATGATCGTAAGATAACGATAAAGGAAGACACAATCGTGGCTCGAAGGATCCCTCTTTATAGACCGGTTTAATCTGTGCTTTGGATAAACCCAAAATAGCAACATCAGGTACGTTAATAATAGGTGTAAAGGCCGTACCACCCACACCCCCTAAACTCGAAATCGTAAAACTACTGCCCGTTAAGTCTTGGCCTTTTAACTGCCCTTCACGCGCTTTTTGACTTAAGACGGCTAATTCCTTAGCTAATTCAAATAGGCCTTTGCGATCCACATCACGCAAGACAGGCACCACTAAACCTGCAGGGGTATCGACTGCTACACCCATATGGTAATACTGCTTTAAGATCAGCGTGGAACGCTGCATATCTAAGGAAGCATTAAAACGGGGGAACGCTTTTAGGGCACTGACCAAGGCTTTCATCACCAAGACAATCAAGGTCAGTTTTACACCCTGACGTTCTGCGGCAAGCTGCTGTGCTTTGCGAAAAGCTTCTAGCTCCGTAATATCGGCTTCATCAAATTGTGTAACATGTGGCACCATCAGCGCATTACGCTGCAAATAGGAACCCGATAATTGTTGGATCCGCGATAAGGGTTCCGCCATAATCGGCCCGAAAGCCGCATAATCGACCGTAGGCCAAGGTGCTATCGATAATCCACCCAATGAACCACTACTATTCATGCCTGCTGAAGCTGAACCAGCACCTAAAAGCGCTTTTATGTCTTCTTTAGCAATACGACCTTTGGGTCCTGTACCCTGGATCTGCGTGAGATCAATGCCCAATTCTCTGGCTAATTGTCGAACACCAGGACCTGCATGTACGGTAGCAACTCCCTCTGAAATATTGACTTTCTCGGGCTTCGCGGGACGCGTGTGGTCGGCTTCGCCGACACTGGGTGGCGCGTCGCGCCGTGTGAGGGAGCTCAAAGGTTCTGCAGGTGTTTCTACAGATGGCCTGTTCTCTGCCCCTACCGGTTCTACACTTAAAATAGAACTACCTTGAGAAACTTTATCACCGACTTTTAGATGCAAGGCCCTTATCACGCCCGCCATCGGAGCTGGAATTTCTAAAGTGGCCTTATCGGTTTCTAAGGTAATGAGTCCTTCATCTACCGCAATCGTATCGCCACTTTTCACAAAAACTTCAATCACGCTCACATTCGTATAGGCCCCAATATCTGGCACTAAGATCTCTTTTAACATACCTTGCATTCCCTCGTTAATTTCAATTATCTATTAAACCGTTGTTGGATTCGGCTTATCTGGATGAATATCATACTGCTTAATCGCTTTAGCAACGACTGCTTTATCAATAGTGCCCTCGTCCGCCAAGGCTTGTAAAGCGGTTAATACCACATAAAAACGATCGACTTCAAAAAAGCGTCTTAATTGCTTACGTGTATCACTACGACCAAAGCCATCGGTCCCCAATGTGTGATAGCTGCGCGGCATCAACACTCTAAGCTGCTCGGCATAGGCACGCATATAATCGGTCGCAGCAATCACGGGTCCCTCTGTCGAGGCCAAACAATCATGCACATAAGCGGTTTTTGGTTTCTCAAGCGGATGCAAACGGTTCCAGCGCTCAACCGCTGCACCTTCACGTCCACATTCATTAAAACTGGTCACACTCCATACATCTGCTGCAATACCAAAATCTTGGGCTAATAATTCGGCGGCTGCCATCACTTCTAAAAGAATGGTGCCCGAACCCAGCAATTGTACTTTATGCTTTAAAGCCTTTGTTTTTGGTTTTGCACTCAAACGATACATGCCTTTGATAATGCCAGCCTCTGTGCCCTTCTGCATTTCGGGATGCACATAATTTTCGTTCATGACCGTAATGTAATAATAGATATCTTCTTTATTGCCCACCATGCGCTGCAAACCATGATGAATAATCACGGCTAATTCATAAGAAAAAGTCGGATCATAGGAGACACAATTAGGAATGGTGCTGGCCATAATATGACTATGACCATCTTCATGCTGTAAACCTTCACCATTTAAGGTTGTACGACCGGCCGTTGCACCAATCAAAAAGCCGCGCGCACGTGCATCGGCTGCAGCCCACGCCAGATCCCCGATGCGTTGAAAACCAAACATCGAATAGAAAGTATAAAAAGGGATCATCGTAATATTATGGGTACTATAAGAGGTAGCTGCCGATAACCACGAACAAAAAGCCCCGGCCTCATTCAGACCTTCTTCTAAAATCTGTCCATCTTTGGCCTCTTTGTAATACATAACTTGTGCAGCATCGACAGGCTTATAGGCCTGTCCTTGGGCTGCATAAATACCAAGCTGTCGAAATAAACCTTCCATCCCAAAGGTTCTGGCCTCATCGGGAATAATCGGCACAATACGTGGACTCAAAGCCTTATCTTTACACAGCGCCCCTAAAATACGCACGAACACCATGGTCGTAGAAATTTTTCGATCGGCGGTACTGGTTAACAAAGCATCGAAAATAGCCAACGGTGGCACATTCAAGCTTTCATCGGCGTTTAGGCGCCTGGCAGGCAAGGATCCACCCAAGGCTTTACGTTTGGCCAACAGATATTTTGTTTCCACACTATTGGAGTCAGGTTTATAAAAAGGCACCTCTGCAATCGACGCATCATCCATGGGAATATTAAAACGATCCCTAAATTGCTGCAGCTGCTCGACATTCATTTTTTTTGCATTATGCGCGATATTTAAAGCCTCACCCGCATCGCCTAAGCCATACCCTTTCACGGTTTTTGCTAAAATAACGGTGGGTTTACCGCAGTGTTCTATGGCTGTTTTATAGGCTGCATACACTTTTTTGGGATCGTGCCCACCACGGTTAAGCTGTGCAATGTCTTCATCAGACCAATCTTTTACCAGCGCTTGTAGTTCGGGATATTTTCCAAAAAAATGTTCTCGGGTATAAGCGCCTCCATGGGCTTTATAATTTTGATATTCGCCATCTACGGCTTCTTCCATCCGTTTAAGCAGCAAGCCTGTCTTGTCTGCTTGGAACAACAGATCCCAGCGATCGCCCCAAATGACTTTAATGACATTCCAAGCAGCGCCCTTAAAAATGGATTCCAATTCTTGGATAATTTTACCATTGCCGCGTACCGGACCATCTAAGCGTTGTAGATTGCAATTGACCACAAAAATAAGATTATCCAACCCTTCTCGGGCTGCAATCGATAAAGCACCGACGGATTCGGGTTCATCCATTTCACCATCGCCACAGAAACACCAGACTTTTCTATCGCTCACAGGGATTAAGCCACGCGCCTCTAAATAACGCATAAACCGTGCTTGATAAATAGCCTGTATGGGCCCAAGCCCCATGGATACCGTTGGAAACTGCCAATAGTTTGGCATTAACCAAGGATGTGGATAAGAGGAGAGCCCTTGGCCCTCTACTTCTTGTCTAAAACGATTGAGTTGCGCTTCGGATAACACGCCCTCTAAAAAGGATCGTGCATAAATACCGGGCGAAGAATGTCCCTGTATGTAAAGTAAATCTGCATTCTGCTGAGGGTTTGCTGCACGCCAAAAATGATTAAAGCCCACTTCATAAAGTGTAGCCGCCGAAGCAAAAGTGCCAATATGGCCACCCAGATCGGGATCTCGTTTGCCTGCACGCACCACCATCGCAGCGGCATTCCAACGCACAAAAGCACGAATACGTTGTTCGATTTTTAGATCGCCTGGAAAAACGGGTTCTTGTTCAGGTCTAAGCGTATTACAGTAAGGCGTCTGCAAGGAAAGATCGGTGCTACAGCCTAAGGTTTGCGCTTTTTGTTTGAGTTTTTCTAACAAAAAAGTAGCGCGCGTTTTCCCTTCACATTCCACCAACGATTCTAAAGCGTCTAACCACTCCTGGGTCTCATTGGGATCGCTATCATTAGCCTTTTCTACATCATAATTCATTCTTTTACCCTATATTTTCAGAATAATTTTCTATCAAACCTTGCAAGGTCACCCATTCAAAAGCAGGCCCTGGATCGGTCTTACGTAAAGGCGCAATGGTACTATGCCCTACAATACGCTCTGGTGACAAGTCGGTGTACACCGTATGCAAAGCAAGAATGCAGGCAGACAATACGTGATACTGCTCTGCTGTATAAGGCACCGTGTCGGTTCCTTCTAATTCAATCCCAATCGAATAATCGTTACAATTTTCGCGTCCCATAAAACGCGATTCCCCCGCATGCCAAGCACGCTTATGAAAGGGTACATATTGTACCAATTGCCCATCACGACGAATTAAACAATGACTAGAAACTTTGATAGAGGCAATCCCTGCAAAATAAGGATGCAGGGTCGGATCAAGCGTATTCGTAAACAATGCATCAATATAAGGCCCCCCAAATGCTCCGGGTGGCAAGCTGATGTTGTGTATGACTAACAAATCGATCGCGCTCTCTAGAGGCCGATCATCACAATTGGGCGAGGGTACATAACGGGCATTTTTTATTAAGCCTGTTTGTAAATCGATGGCGATATTTTGTTTAAAAGCAGATACCTGCATCCCCTACCAATCCCCCGCGCGCTTTAAAAAGTCATGCAACAAACATACATGGGCGTTTGGCCTACACAAAAACCAACCTTTGGCTATTATACCATCGGCTTTAAACAAAGTATGCTGCTCACTATGGACTTGAAGGGTTTGCACAAGGATTGTACAACCGCATGGAAGCACAGGGGGAGAAAATCCCTAGCGCTTAGCAAGAACAGGATGTCTTGTTAAGCGCACTATGCATGCTAACACGCCCTCAAATAAGTTTTTCCGAATAACACTCGGGAACACACATCCCTGTGTTCGACGATTTACCATCCCTGGAATCGACGCCCCTCGTGTGCACTCAGAAAAACTTATCTAACAGACTGGTGTCGACTGTTTATCGGGGCATGTGGCAGACACCCCCACAGGTGGGTTTTGCTACACCGGTCGTACCCGGAAAACTGATGGGCTTCTGCTGCAAACAACACACCGCATAATAAGCAAACATTTGCGCTTCTAGGGACTGGCTATGCCAGCTGATCATATCGGCATGCAGTATTATTGCAGCACGACCTAATTTTCTGGCTAAGCAAGCAGCCAGGGCATTATAAATCACAGGATTACTCCAACCGCCCCCCGCCAAAATCCAATGAGAGGGCATACTCCTATCTAATGCTTCTACTCCCTGTACAATGGTCTCTGCTGTAAACTGCGCTAAGGTTGCACAAGCGTCCATTAAACTTAAAGCCGCTAATTCGGGTATTAACTGCAGATCGCCACTGTCCAGGGATTTGGGGGGGGGCTTTAGCAAATAAGCGCGCCCGGCTTGCAACACCGCTTTTTCATACAATACCTTTAAAACCCCTGGATGAACCTTACCCTTTGCACCATAGTGCCCATCTCGATCCATATTTTCCGCACCTTTTGTGCGCTGTCGCACCAATTGATCCATTAAAACATTCCCAGGACCGGTATCAAGGGCAATTAAATCGTTTGGATCTGCACTGCTAATCACCGTAACATTGGCAATACCTCCACAATTGACAACCACTGCAGGAATCGGTTGATCATGCAAGACCAAAGCTTGATGATACAGGGGTGCAAAAGGTGCACCCTGCCCGCCCAGTGCAATATCGGCACTACGAAAATCATTTACGACTTTTATTTTTAAGTGATTCGCTAGCACCTGACCATCACCCACGATGATGGATACGCCATGCAAAGGCTGATGATACATCGCCTGACCATGGTAACCCACCACTTCGATATCGGTAGGACGATAGCCTGTCTGCGCTAACAACTGCTGTACAGCCCTAGCATGCAAGTTTGTAGAATGCTGTATCACAGCTTCTAAACAAAAATCGATGCCGCCTTGAGCCGATAAATAATCTTTCATCGATTGTACACAAGTCTGTATTTCTGAATCGCTCATTGTCAAAGCATTTTTCAAATATTCTGGGATTGTCTCTGCATAAATAGAGGCTGCCTGCACTAAATCGCCTTTTGCTTGTCGAATCGCCCATTCAGCAGTTTTTAACAATCTTATAAAGGGCAGCGCATAGGCGAGATGACAAGAACCAAGCAGCTTAATCTTGGTGGCACCATCGGTTTCTAGGAGTGCCGCATCAATGCCATCCATGGAGGTACCACTCATGAGCCCTATGCTTAGCATGTCATGTCCCTAAGCCTTTCAATAAGGCTAAAAGTTTTTTTAGCCCATAGGAAGCATAAGAAACCTTAGGTTTTAAGAGGCACTTCAGCAATAGCACACACGCCAGAGAACCAGCTATCACACCCATTTTAACCAGATTTTGTTGCTGATCTTGCTCAAAAGCCAACATCCCTATAAATAAACTCATGGTAAAACCAATGCCTGCAAAAATGGAAACGGCATATACTTGTGAGAGAGAACTTTTTAGTGGTAAGGCGGCCCATTTCAAACGCAGCATAACATAAGATACACCGCTAATACCCAGTTGTTTCCCTAAGAAGAGTCCTAGAAAAACGCCTAAAAAAATCGGATGATGCCAATCGCTAAGCTGCAAGGCACCCAGAGATACCCCACTCGACACAAAAGCGAACAGTGGTAGCACCAACCATTGCACCCAGGGTTCTAGTTTATGCATCAAAGTTTTCAGATAAGACTGCCCAAATAAACCCCTCAAAGGCAATAAGGCACCCACGATAAAACCTGCCAAGGTTGTATGCAAACCCGCCTTATGAAAACAGAAACACAGACAAGCGCCGATCAACCCATAAATCCACGTGTGTGTGACTTTGCGGGCACTTAAAAAAGCAATCAGTCCCACCACCACCCATCCCAGTAATAACCAAATACCATTAAAATGACTGTTATAGAAAATGGCAATCATCAGCATCGCGCCCAGATCATCAAAAATAGCGATGGATAATAAAAAGACTCTGAGTGAAGGGGGCAAACGGTGTCTAATGATATTCCATACACAAAGCGCAAAGGCAATATCGGTGGCACAAGGAATCGCAAAGCCTATCGCATTTTCAGGATGATGAATATTGACCAAACCATAAATAATAGCCGGCACTACCATACCACCGAGGGCGGCCATGAGTGGTAATAAGATCTGTCGTCTATCGGCTAAAAATCCTTCTTCATATTGTAGTCGCAATTCCATACCTATCTGCGCAAAGAAAAAAACCATCAAAAAGTCTTTTACCAAAGAGGTCAAAGAGAGTTTTAGGTCGAAGAAAGCGGTATGCCATACAAAAGGCGCATGGAGCCAATCGGCATACCACTGTGTGGTATTGCTGAAGATAAGGGCCATAAGCAAAACAAAGAGCATCCACACGCCACTTTGGTTGTTTATTTTTTCAGAGTCATTCGCTGATAGATCATGCATAGATAAACCCTTATTACCATGATCTTTTACCATAATCTTAAGGTATATGTCTAGATAGCTTAAAGAAGATATGTTAGAATGATCAGCTGTATGACTTTGTATTAAACAGAACAAATGGAGCGAGAATATCCATGGTGAAAATACTAGAAAAATTACTGGCTGCACGACAAGAAGCCAAGGTTTTTGGCTTTGAATGGGCTAATACTGACCAACTCATCGATCAGGCCATCAGTGAATGTGCAGAAATAAGAGAAGCCATCGAAAACGATGAGCCTGCACACCGGGTTCAAGAAGAGATAGGCGATCTTTTGCATACCGCTATTAGCTTGTGTGATTTCGTAGGTTTTGATGTAGAAGAGACTTTGGAAAAGGTTTGTACAAAATTTGATCTACGATTCAATAATCTAAAAAAGCTGGCAGCCGAACAAGGCTTATCTTCTTTGGAGGGAAAATCTTTAGCGTTTAAACTTGGTTTGTGGGATAAGATTAAAAAACAGGCATAAAATCATGGAAATAACAAACAAAATACAAGCCCAATATCTTTCCGGATTAGAGCCTATTTTCCCTCAATATGATGCCTTTATCATCGATCTATGGGGTGTGGTACACGATGGGATTACGCCCTATCCGGGCACGGTTGATTGTCTTAATCGCATGATCGCGTCCGACAAAAGTGTTACTTTCATGTCTAATACCCCACGACCTTGGAACACTGTTTACCAAAGATTAAAAGACTTTAAGGTCAATCTCGAGCCCGAGATGATTTTAACCTCAGGGGATCTGGTGCGAAGTTATCTACAAGAAAAAAGAACTATTCCAAGCACGGTGCATAAAAAATATTATCATTTAGGCGCACATCGTAATGCCGATATTTTACATGAGATTCAGGTTGACCTAGTCGATGATATCGAAGAAGCCGATAAACTTTTACTCACACTCTATATGGATGAAGGAGAAGATGTTACACAATATGATGCTATCTTTGAAAACGCCCTAGCACGCAAGCTGCCTCTTGTTTGTGCAAACCCCGACAAAATTGTCGTAAACGGCCCGTATAACCGTTATTGTGCAGGTTTTTTTGCAGAACGCTACGAAAGCAAGGGCGGAAAAGTGATCTATTATGGTAAACCCCATCCAGCCATCTATGAAATGGCCTTGAAAAAGGTTGCCAAACAAGGTGTTCAGGATCTCAAAAGAATTTTAATGATTGGGGATACCATGGATACCGATGTTGCAGGTGCTATTGGTGCAGGTATTGGATCGGCACTGGTGCTTTCGGGTAATGCGAGTGCTCTACTAAAAGATAATATTAAACCCCATCATACCGAAGCTTTGCTAAAAGACTATGATTATTCACCCAACTGGGTCTTAGACAGTCTCAAGTGGTAGTAAAACGCTGATAATACTGTTCTCACCCAACCCTTACAAGGGGACTCCTAGCTCTATTAATTTTTCTTCACAGGCTTTTAGATCTGTGAATTGAAAGGCATACATGCCTACAGATAAAGCCCCTGCGACATTCACCAGTAAATCGTCTATAAAAACACATTCGGATGGATCTAAATGGTATTGTTTTAATAAATGTTCATACATGGCCTTATTGGGTTTTAATATACCGACTTCTGCCGATACCACAACCCCCTTGAAATAACCTAAAAATTCCGAATGAACACGATGATAGTCTATGAATTCTTTAATATTATCTGTAATAGAATAAAGATCGATATCCATACTATTTAGTTTTCGCAACAAAGCTAAACTACCGGGTATCGGTGTTTGATGTTGTTTAAGCTCAAGCATTAACTGTTGCATTTTTTCCGCGCTAATGCCAAATTGATTTTGATAGCGTTCAATGGCTTTTGCTTCGCTGCATTTTCCCGCATTCAAATCAAGCCAAACCGTCTCCATAGCTGCATAAAATTCGACTGGATCATACTCGGGGAATACTGATTGAATCACCGCATGTGGATCCCATCGTACCAGGACATTACCCACATCAAACACAACATTTTTTATAGCCATTTTATGATACCATCCTCTTTACATTATTTCAGATGCCTCTACTATCTAAAATCAGGGCGATCTTTCATCCTTTTTTCACACCATGACACTTTGAAAGGCATAGTCCTCAGAACGAGCCAACCATGTTGGCACAAGTAATCTTAAAGGTTCCGCCCTAAAATCGATGTCGCTTAGCTTTAGCACGGGTATCCACACCAATTTTATATGATTTTCGATCTGTGGAATATCGTTAGCTATTTTTAAA
The DNA here is from genome assembly GCA_964522825.1 of uncultured Legionella sp. Taxonomy (GTDB): domain Bacteria; phylum Pseudomonadota; class Gammaproteobacteria; order UBA6186; family Azoamicaceae; genus CADEGZ01. The sequence continues at coordinate 46,590 of CAZFXA010000005.1, read as the reverse complement.
GTATCAGACACCACCTCAAAAATAAAATTATATTCATGATTATGGCAAATGCTATTGTGGCCTGGCTCAAAGCTATGTTCCAGACAACCTAAGAATCGTTTAATGCTGCATAACGCGCCACTTTCCTCGAAAAGTTCGCGAAGCACTGCAGACTCTGCACTTTCGCCATGCTCCACATGACCACCAGGCAGAAAATAGAAACTTTGTGCCAGATCAAGGGTTTTGCACAGCAAAATATGATCGTGGTCCAAAATCACCGCGCGGCTTAAAACATGTATGTTTTTATTCATATTGATGATTCCATCATCTTCAGGTAACGATAATAACTACCTTCCGCCGTAGACACAGCCATGATAAAACCAGCCTTTCCGTCTAAAAACCCCCATTTCAAAAAATAAGTTTTGATAAAACTAAATAAACCATGCCTTATGGCTTTGAACAAACCACCCTGTTGCCCTTTGGCTTTTTTTTGTTGTGCGCTGAGTGTGGAATAATCGTTCATCTTGGTTAAGACGGCATGAAGGTTTGGAAAAGACTCATGCAGAATAAATCCTTTTAAGCGGCCTATTGGACCCTGTACCTCTATTCTTTCATGGACTGCCAAAGGAAGCACATGGCCTTTGTCGCGCCTCAATAAAACCAAACGGTATTCGCGAAATCCCGCACCAAATCGCAAAAGACGATCGCCGTATTTTGTACAGCGCTTAATATAAAAACCACTATAGGTCGTTGAATCTAAGGGCTGTAATAGCAAGGCCCTTAGTTCTTCGCCTAAGGCGGGTGTAACCTGCTCATCGGCATCCAAAGACAAGACCCAATCCTTGGTCGCTTTTTCTAAAGCACGCTGCTTCTGAACCCCATATCCTGGCCAATCTGTTTCCCAGACCTTTACTTTGGGGGAATAGTGACGGCACAGATCGGCTGTACCATCGGTACTACCGGAGTCTAAAACAATGATTTCATCGGCCCAAGCCACCGATTCTAAACAGCGCTCAATACGATGCGCCTCGTTTTTGGTAATAATGATAACACTGAGGGTTGGCATTCAAAAATCCTAAGAGCATCCAAGGTGGAATATTGGAGCGATCATACGTTATTAGCTTAGACCATTGAAAGCATTGCCCAGCTATGCAGCGATAAAATGCCGGCTTTAGACAGCAAACTTTCTAATTGCAAAAAATGCCCTACAATGCAACACTGAACACTATGCAAGCACTTGAAATATCCCTTTTAGAACAGTATGCGAACTATTCTGCTGTGTTGTTTGCCGATGAAGGTATCGTGGTGGATGCAGAGACATCCTCCCCCCTCGTACCTTTTGCGACCACCGTTAAACAATTGGGATTGGGGCTGCGCTCGGCCTATTTGGACAATAGTACCCTGGTTGTGAAGTGCTACAATACTTTAACAACAGAACAAATACTCAAACAGGGATTTTTGATACACCCTGCGAAAGATTTTTTATATCAAAGCTATCAGAAACCGATACAACCACTCATACTACGCGCCATCCATTGCTTAAACTGGGATACCAAGCTTCAGTATTGCAGCCAATGTGGTGCAAAAATTCAAATGATATTGAACAAAACCGAAAAAAAATGTGCGACCTGTCATCTTTCTTTTTTTCCACACTTTTCTCCCGCCATTATGGTATTAATTCAGCGAGATCATGATATTTTACTCGCCCGATCGCGGCATTTTGAAACCGGTATGTATAGTGCGCTTGCGGGCTTTATTGATCTAGGAGAGACTGCCGAAGAGGCTGTCCACAGAGAGGTGCAGGAAGAAGTAGGTTTGGAAATATCAGATTTAAAATACTTTGGAACCCAACCCTGGCCCTTCCCCGATAGTTTTATGATCGCCTTTACAGCAAACTATTTGAGCGGAGATCTAAAAATTGATCCTGAAGAAATAGAAGATGCACAATGGTTTAATCTTCACCATTTACCAAAGCTCCCATCGCATGCAAGCATTGCTAGAGCATTAATCGATAGCTTTATTCTACGTGCTTAAAAAGACTTTTTTTAACCAATACCCTTTTTTTTCCAATTTGAATAACCGTAAATATTGAGCGCGACCGAAAATAAACAGAAAAAGGCCTGTGAATATAAACCCAACTTAAAATCCCTCACCGCCCAATACAGTGTACAAAGTGACCATACAACAAAACAGAATCTTTTTCCCCGTGCACTGAGCCATCGGCCATATTTACCTGCCAAGCTTATAAGGGTGTCGAGTATTTCGGCTGACCAATTAATCGGAACCATGGGATTCTCCTTTAAACTTGGGCTTCATCAAGATACGACTGGGCTATATGGTATCATAAGATTTTTGAGTTCACATAAGTATAAAAATCGGAGGATGTCTCCATAGTACTGCTTAGGATGGCTGGTATCGAATAAGAATGCTGCACTAAAATCCATTGCTTGAGTTCTTCAGCTTTAGTCATGGTTGTTTTAAAAAACAACAGACATTCTTGGGTTTTTTCAAGCTTCCCTTCCCATTCGTAGACTGATAGAGCACCAGGGATAATATTCACACAGGCTGCGTATTTTTTTACCACAGCTTGCTCGGCTAATGTTTCTGCTTCTTGTAAGGTTGCAATTGTTGTATAGACGATCGATATTTTTTCCGTATTCATATTCTCTCCGCATTACTCCGTTAAAAAACGGATAGGCCTCTCACTTAAATGCTGTTACCTTTCTTGCTACACAGTCTCCTATGGAAATTCGTCGTATGCAAGTAGCCGATGGAAAAATCGTCCTAAAGAAAAAATCCGTGCGCAGGGAAACATTCGACTCACCGTGGAAAAAGATTCTCGATCGATACTTTAAGAACTTTATGGAACTGTGTTGGCCCAAGCACTATGAAGAGGTTGACTGGTCCAAAGGTTATAAGATGCTCGATAAAGAGCTCTCGAAAATTGATAAAAATGCAGCTATTGGCGATAGAACCGTCGATAAGCTGGTAGAGATACACTGTAAAAGCGGTGAAGTGGCCTATCTTATTTTGCACCTGGAAATCCAACGAACTGCCAATGCTGATTTTACAGAACGAATGTTGCGATACCGCTATAGGCTCAAGGATTTATACAATAAACCCATTGCAAGTATGGCTATTTTGATCGACACTAACCCTGCTTGGAGGCCTCAAGTTTATCGAGAAGACTTATGGGGTTCTTGGCTTGAGATGGGCTTTCCAATCATCAAAGTGATGGATTACCAAACACGCGTGGCAGAACTAGAGCGTTCTACCAATCCTTTTGCCGTTGTCCTGCTAGCACAGTTAGCAGCCAACCAAAAAAGAGACTCGCGTCTACCAAGCAAGGTTACTATCACGCGACGTTTGTACCAAAAGGGATGGTCAAGGCAAGATATCTTGTCACTTTACACGTTTATTGACTGGGTTGTGGCTTTACCCCCAGAATTAGAGCTAGACTACCACCAATATGTTGAGACATTAGAAAAGGAGCTGGTTGTGGAATATATTACGACTGCTGAAAGAATGGGCCTCCAAAGAGGTCTAAAAAAGGGTATCGCACAAGGGCTCGAGCAAGGGCTTGAACAAGGATTAGAACAAGGACTAGAGCAAGGACTAGAGCAAGGGTTTAAACGCGGTGAGAGCTTCGTATTGGTGCATCTATTAGAACAAAAATTTAATGTGCTGCCTGAACATTACCGAACACAGATAGAACAAGCAGATACAGCAACTCTATTGAGATGGGCAACCCGACTGTTACGCTGCCAATCTTTGGAGGAGCTATTTAGTACCACTGCAACAGGCTAAATTTATATTTTTTGACATGCACATCATGGAGCAATAGCTATGCAGCAAACCAAGCAATTACCAACCATAAAAGTTGTAGGCATTAAAACCAGAACCAATACTGCATCTGAAATGAATCCTGCCACTTCAAAAATTGGTGAAACTGTTCAAAAATACTTTCAGAATGCCTTATCAGAAAAAATAATCTATCGTAAAAAACCAGGGACTACTTATTGCTGTTATACGGATTATGAAAGTGATTTATCCGGTGATTATACTTTTTTTATCGGTGAAGAGGTTTCCTCTTTTGATGATCTGCCAGAAGGCTTGAGTACATTAACCATACCCGCACAACAGTACACAACCTTTAGCAGCGATCGAGGCCCTATGCCTGATGTATGTATTAATCTATGGCAAAAAATATGGAGCATGACCCCAGAAGCCTTAGGCGGCGCAAGAGCTTATCAAACTGATTTTGAGCTATACGATGAACGAGCTCAAGACCCGAAAAACACTGTGCTCGATATTTATGTTGGGATTAAGACCTCTGCTTAGAGGGCTTGAAATACAGGCTTGTTTTTAGCGAAGCTCAGGATATTTATGTGGCTTGGCTAAATAATAATCAACATCTGCATGATTGAAATCCATTTCAAAAAATGCACTATAAATACCCTTTTCAAATCCACCGTTTTTCTGTTTTTTTTGAAGGCGTGCTGGATTACCACCCCAAATCTCGTAAGGACCTACATTTTTCGTAAGGACTGCTCTTGCAGCAATGACCGCACCATCAGCAATCTTAAGACCAGGCATAATCATCGCCTCGGCCCCAATCCATACATCGTTGCCAATAACGGTATCCCCTTTAAGCTTCTGGCCTTTGGGTGGTTCAGACTTATAACCATCAAAATCATCATCAAAAGAATCTAGAGGATAAGTAGCAATCCAATGATAGTTATGCCCTTGTGTACCACCCATCATAAATTTTACACCCGTAGCAATCGAACAAAAATTACCTATGATAAGACGATCATCCAAAAAGAGTGATCTTCTTTCGAAGAAAACCATACCTTTGGCTCATGCGCTGAAGGTTTATATTTGCCTCTGGCTATCGCCAAGGTTCTTTTTTTGATGAACCGGGGCTTGCATGTGCATTGTCAAAACCCTAATATTCTAGTCCGATCAGAGTCATGTAAGGTTAGTGTATCATCGCATGGTTGGTATTATATCACATGTTATCGCTCAATAATAACACCTATGGCTGAAACGTTGATACCGCAGCCGTCCCCGTCAAAGAGTTTCTACTGCCGGCTTGCAGGCTCGCCAGCACCTATCGGCGTGGCTTCCGCGTCTGCTGCGTTGGCGTCTGTACAGGATCCGTTTTACGATCATGCGCTTGGGATAATCTATGAGAATCGTTTATCAAAGCTAAAAAAATGCTGCAAACAGCGTCTTTGCCTTTGAATATATTACCCGCAGATTTCTTAATATTTTGCTGATTGTCTTTTAACTGATGTGAAAATTGGTTTTCTAAGACTGCCATATCCTGCCGGATGATATTTTCTAAACGGCTTTTAGTATTGAGCCAGCGTGTCCACCGAAACTCAGATTGAAGTTCTTGTTTTAATGCACTTAATGCTGCATAAAATAATTTAGCTTCTTCCAAGCCAGGTTCTTTATTGCGTTGTTTGCAACAATCATGCAATGTCTTACGCAGTTGTTCAATGAAATCGGCTTGCCCTAATCTTTTGGCGTTATAACTAAAAATTTTTTGTGCCCAGTTTGCAGTTTCCTCAGCCTTATCCGCATATTGTTTTTGATATTTTTTGTTTAAAATTGTAGTAAAGCTAGCATGAAAAGCACCTCGTGCATGCTGATGTGTTTGCTGTGCTTCTGCTCTGACTTGGCTAGGGCGATGATCTAAAGGGGTGCTTAGTGCTTGATGATGAGATGAATGGTGTTCGCTCTTTTCTTGTATTATTGCTTGAATAAATTCCTGATGTTTTTTGTGATCAGGATTAGAAGCGCTACACACATCCTTATAGTCTTGTATGATTTTACGACACTGCTTATACGTCTTCGTTTCATTAGCTTTGTATAGCTCTACATAGTTATCCATTCTTTGAGATTTTGATGGCTCTTTTAGAAAGCTGTAAAAAAATGCGATCTTGTTTTCTTTTGTCTTTACTGGAGCGTTTTGTATGTGGCCTTTGAGCACAAGCAGTTGATTGGCTAATTCGGTTAATTTTTGCTCATTCATCTTTAAAGCTCCATGTAAAGCGGATTTTGGCGAATGGCAAACTAAGGAATAGCACGAAGACTGGCGGAGGTTGGCATTCTTCAAAATAACCACCTCCAAACTGGGTGGGGAATGTCAACTTCACCGACCAGGATTCTAGCAGATTTCGATAATAATGCTACTAATTGTCACCATCCGTGGTGATAAGAAATGCCGTTATTATCGATTTACGATGTTTTCGATAATAAGACGATTATTCAAAATAAGCTTGCCATGTCCTAAAAATAACGAAATATGACACTTTTAGGACATGCTAGACGCATTCATGTCCTTTAGGTTTCATTATTCGTAACCCAAAGGACATATTGATCATAATCGCTAAACTACAGTTGGTTACACACTCTTTTAGAGTCATCATGTCCTTATAATTACACTATTTGTAACTTTGGGGACATACTTAATCATAAATCGGCAAATCGCAGTTGTTACTCGCATGTTTTTAAGTTTATCATGTGGCTATAATTACGCTATGAGTAATTATACATACATGCTGACACAAAAAATCAAATATTTTGCTTGCGCTCTCCTAAAAATAGACGTATCATGTTCTTATAATTACACTATTTGTAATTTTGGAAGCATGGTAATCATATGAACCTACAATCTTACATGAAACAGCTCAGGAAATATGGGAAACGAGCCTTCACTATTGAAGAGATTTTGGAGGAATTCAAAGTATCTCGCAATTATGCCAGGGTGGCTTTATATCGCCTTATTCAAAGTGGTGACCTTGTATCACCCGCTAAAGCTTTTTATGTCATTGTGCCTCCTGAATATCAAACATACGGTTGTATACCCGCAGAACAACTTATTCCCATACTCATGAAGCATCTAAATACCGATTATTATGTTGCCCTGTTATCAGCGGGGTTATTTCATGGAGCAACCCATCAAAAACCCGCTAGATTCCAGGTCATGTTGAATAAAAGGATGAGCGGTAATTTAGTTTTTGGTGATGTTGAAATAGAGTTTATTTACAAAAAGTCACTCTCTGGACTTCCAACTCAAGATTTTGTTGTTGATACTGGCTATCTTAAAGTTGCATCACCTGAACTCACTGCAATCGACTTGCTCAATTACCCCTCTCATGCGGGTGGACTTAACCACATAGCAACCGTTTTTTCTGAGCTAGCCGAAGCTATAGATCCGGGTAAACTGATAGAGCTTTCCGAAAAGCTCAATGCCAGATACCAACTACAACGTATTGGTTATATTTTAGAGAAAATTGATGTCATGGATGAAGATAAAAAAACTCAAATCATGGAAGCCTTAGAAGCTTTTTTAAAAGGAAAAATGAAATATTACATACCCATTGCTTCTGAAATAGAAAAAATGGGTTACCCGAGATCCAAGAGATGGAAAATAATAGAAAATACTGAAATTGAGAGCGATTTATGATCCCAAATATTTTTATACAAAATTGGTCTAATCATGTTAAATGGCAAACACCAGACCAAATTGAACAAGATCTCATTATAAGCAGAGCGTTAGTAGATTTATATAACGATCCACACATCAAAGACGCTTTAGTTTTTCGTGGCGGTACGGCACTCAACAAATTATTTATTAACCCGCCGTCTAGGTATAGTGAAGATATCGATTTCGTGCAGAAAAACGCCGATCCAATCGGCCAAACAATTAATGCGATTCGTGAGGTGCTCAAACCATGGTTAGGGGATCCTAAATGGAAAATTACTCAAAGAAGCGCAAAGCTGATTTACAAATATGAATCCATAAACAAGTCTGCCTCAAAACTAAAAATCGAAATCAATACTACCGAACATTTTCAAGTGCTTCCCTTAAAAAAGGTTCCTTTCTCTATGGATTCAGATTGGTTTAAGGGAACAGCAGATATTATTACTTACGAAATGGATGAATTGATGGCGACCAAATTACGTGCGTTGTATCAACGTCGTAAAGGACGAGATTTATTTGATATATGGTATGTGACAACCAATGAATTGATTAACCTAAATCGAGTTTTTGATATTTTTGCAAAGTATTGCGCTTATAACGATGTGCAAATCTCGCGAGAAGAATTTATAAAAAATCTTGAGCAGAAAAAAGATAATCGTGATTTTCATGTAGATATGAGCCTGCTATTGCCATCGAAGTTGCATTGGAATTTTGAAGAAGCTTATCAATTCGTTGTAGATAACGTTATTAGCAGGCTGCCATAAATGCATATGGCTGGGTCTCAACAAGCCTCGCATGCTTGAGCAATGAAAAGCTAAAGCGGATTTTGGCGAATGGCAAACTAAGGAATAGCACGAAGACTGGCGGAGAGGGTGGGATTCGAACCCACGGTACCCCATAAGAGTACAACGATTTTCGAGACCGCCCCGTTCAACCGCTCCGGCACCTCTCCAAATATTTTCACTCGGGGATCTGGTAGTCCTCGCTAAAAGATTCTGTTTTGGCAGGCTCTGGGACTTTAAGCACAGGACATTCTTCTACATGCTTCACATAATCACCTGAGCGATCCCGAAACCAACCCTCTTGAGCCTTATCTTTTTTACTACAAGCGCACAGTGTACCTAATAAAAGGCTACTGAGGAATACTAAGCCTAAACGAAACATTAGGAAACGGAACATGGTAAAACTCCTGCAAACTGCATAGCCTCTATCATCGGTTGATGATAGCATGTTGAAAGGGTGGTTAAGGGCAAACGAACCCGATTTTGGATCAAACCCTGCTTGTATAAAGCCCATTTCACAGGAATGGGATTGGATTCAAAGCACATAGCCTTATGTAAGGGCATTAAACGGGTATTTAATGCGCCCGCCTCTGCGGCTTGCCCCAATAGAGCAGCCTTCACCATGTGTTGCATGGCTTCAGGCGCCACATTGGCTGTAATCGAAATCACCCCTCGCCCACCCTGCATGATAAAAGCCAAGGCACTGGCATCATCCCCCGAATACAAAAGAAATGGCCTACCACAACGTGCTAAGATTTCACGTTGTTTAACCAGATCCGCCGTAGCATCTTTAAGCCCAATAATAGCGGGGACCCAGGATAAACGTTCTAAAGTATCGACAGAGAAATCAACCCCTGTACGAGATGGCACGGTATACAAAATAATCGGCATCGTCGGTACAGCCTCTGCAACGGCCTTATAATGCTGATACAAACCCTCTTGGGTTGGCCTATTATAATAGGGGGTTACAATAAGCGCTGCATCTGCACCCAAAGCTAAAGCCTTTTGGGTTCTTTCGATGGTTTCTTCGGTAGAGGCAGCCCCTGTACCTGCAATCACGGGAATACGTTTAGCAACCTGTATCATCACGGCTGCGAGGATACGATGACGTTCCTCATCACTCAGGGTAATAGCTTCGGCTGTACTGCCATTGATAACCAAAGCCTGGGTCTGTGCTTGCAAATGATAATCCACCAGAGATCCTAGGCTTGCATAATCCACGGCCCCTGTCGGGGTCATGGGTGTTACAAGTGCAACAATACTGCCATCTACCATAGGGGGATCCGCCTTAAGTCCTATTTCATCCTAGCCAAAGGCAGCAGTATACTGTAGAGCCTGCTATAAAAAACACTACAAAAAGTATTTTAGTTTGATAAACTAGTAAAAAGAGTGGGAGATGCGTGTATGGTATCGGTTTACAATTACCTCATTGTATCTGTGCTGGGGACAAACCGTGCAGGTATTTTGAGTGAATTATCACGGTCTTATGCCCAGTATGGCTGCAATCTTTTACATGCCAAAATCAACGTATTAGGCCAAGATGTAGCGGCTTTCTTTTTCCTTGCGGGAAATTGGGGTGCGATTGCAAAACTCGAAGCAGCCCTGCCAGCGCTTGAACAACGCCTGTCTCTCACTATCCAAAGCCGTAGAACCCAGGAACTTCCTTCTACCCATCCTTTAATGACTTACACGGTACAAGTGATAGCCGTCGATCGCAGTGGATTATTGAATGAGTTACTTGACTTATTTCAAAAAGAGGCGGCTCTTATTGAAGAGGCCTCGGCCCATACTTATCCTAATAGCACAGGCACGACCATGCTTAATATACAACTTAAAATTCATCTGCCTACTACGGTACATTTAGCCACACTACGAGATGCTTTTATGAATTATTGTGATAATCATAATTTTGAGGGCTTTTTAGATCCTGCGAGGAATTAATCACCCTTTTCAAAGCCCTCTCCCCTATGGGGAGAGATACAAGGGTCCTGCTTCGCTGCGGGCGCAGGTCGCAAGAATGAATGTGCGATACAGGCAAGACTAAACGATTGATTTAATCTTCAGTTCTTTAAGCTGCTCTGCACTCACCGAGGAAGGCGCACTGGTGAGAGGGCAAGTGGCTGTTTGGCTTTTGGGAAAAGCTATCACTTCTCGAATCGAAGAAGAACCTGTCATGAGCATGATCAAACGATCGATCCCAATGGCTAAACCACCATGCGGTGGAGAACCGGATTGCAAGGCCTCTAGAAGAAAACCAAATTGCTGCGTGGCTTCTTCTTGTGTAATCCCTAAAAGCTTAAAGACAGCCGCTTGCATTTCAGAACGATGAATACGGATAGAACCCCCACCCAATTCAATACCATTGAGCACAATATCATAAGCGCGTGCCTTACAAGCGCCAGGATGGGCAATCATGGCTTGTAGATCCGAGATTTTTGGTGCTGTAAAAGGATGATGAACGGCTTGCCAACGTGATTGCTTAGCATCGTATTCAAACATAGGGAAATCTACCACCCATAAGGGTTTCCAGATGCCTTCTAACAGTTCTAGATCGACGGCTATTTGATGCCTTAAAGCCGATAAAGCATCGTTTACGACACTGCGTTTATCTGCCCCAAAAAATAATAGATCACCCGTCTTGGCATGCGTACGTTCTAAGATCGCTTGTACCACTGCTTCTGGTAAAAATTTTAGAATAGGCGATTGTAAACCTTCCATCCCTAAAGCACGATCGTTAACCTTGATATAGGCCAAACCTTTAGCCCCATAACGCCCTACAAATTCCGTATAAGTATCAATGGTTTTGCGCGTTAAACGAGTGCCTCCCTGAGGCACACACAATACTGCCACGCGGCTATCAGCATCATTAGCGGGCGTACTAAATACTTGGAAATCCACTGACTTTAGAAGATCGGCCACTTCGATTAAACGCAAAGGATTACGCAAATCAGGTCTATCCACACCAAAACATTCTATAGCCTCGTCATAAGACATGCGTGGAAAAGGATCGGGTAATGAAACATCTAATAATTCTGAAAATAATTTTCGAATCAAGCTTTCTACCAGATCCATAATCTGGGATTCATCCATAAAAGAGGTTTCTAAATCTAACTGCGTAAATTCGGGCTGCCTATCAGAACGCAAACCCTCATCTCTAAAACAGCGGGCGATTTGATAATAACGATCGATGCCTGCCACCATCAGCAATTGCTTAAACAATTGAGGTGATTGAGGTAAGGCAAAAAAACTACCGGGATGGGTACGACTGGGTACCAAATAATCTCGTGCGCCCTCCGGTGTAGACTTGGTTAAAATGGGGGTTTCGATATCTAAAAAACCTGCTTCATCCAAAAAACGTCGCATCAACCCGACGGCTTTGCTTCTAAATGCTAAGCGCCCAAAAGCCTCTGGACGACGCAAATCCACATAGCGGTATTGCAGCCTTAATTCTTCTGAAATACTTTGGTGATCATCGGGGTAAAAAGACAGGGCTTGTGCGGGGTTAAGCACTTCAACTGCGTCTGCATAAATCTCTAAGGTACCCGTTGAACAGTGGGCATTTTCCGTACCCAATGGCCGTAAACGTAATATCCCAGCCACACACAGCACATATTCTTTACGTAGGCTTTCGGCCAAGGCAAAAAGTTCCGGCGTTTGGACTTGCGGTGAAAAAACCACTTGCATAAAGCCACTGCGATCACGTAGTTCTAAAAAAATGAGTCCACCCAGATCGCGGCGGTAATGTACCCATCCGCAAAGTCGAACGGTTTTTCCAAGTTCGCTTTCTTTTAACTCTCCACAATAATGTGTGCGCATAAAACAATCTCGCTCTTAAGTATTATTCCGTGGTAGATGATTTATCAACCACCGTTTTGCTTTCGGTGGCTTTAATCGCTGTTTTTACAGCAGGCTTTGCATCCTGTGAAGCGCCCTCGGCCGCAGCCGATGGTGTCGCAGTGTTTGAAGTATTGGATGCTACGGCGGGTGTGCCCACTAGATTTTTCTGTTTATCGGCTGCTGTTTTAAAATCAGTCTCATACCAACCGCCTCCTTTTAAACGAAAGCCAGAAGCAGAGAGTAGACGTTTGAGACTGTCGTGCTGACACTGTTCACAGTGCAACAAAGGTGGATCGTTAATCCCTTGTAAAGCTTCCTTCTGATGATGACAGTGTTCACAACAATATTCGTAAATAGGCATCTTAAGATCCCGTCGCGATGATTATTTTTTAAGCTCTTCCCAAATCTCACGCATTTCTGCTTCAACAGCACGCTGTTCAGCATGCTGAGGGGATAAGGGAACATCCTGGTGCACATTTGGATGAGATGGCAACGATGGCTGAGTTTTTTTAGGCGTCATTTCAAAACCCTGTGCCAAAACTTCATTACGACAATTAATCTGACCTTCCTGCCATCCACGCGCATAAAGAGCATCTTTCTCAAAACGTGGCCTATCCTGACGATAACTAAAACGCTTATCACCGGCCAAACGACGACCCACCGCACAACCATCGACATAACCATCTGCATAGGCTGTCGGATCGCCGCGACCCACCATAAACAAATGTTTATTACCTAAATAACGATTGGCGCTGAGCCCGGTACAGGCAGATAACAGCAGGCAGGCCATAGCAAGCATTGGTAACTTAGCTTTCATAAAAACTCACGGTTTAAAAACGGATTGCCAGGATGTGCAAATAGTAGCATTTTCTAAGCATGACTACAAACAAGGGTTTTTCAATCATTGAACTATGTACTTGCTTAGCCTTGGTAGGGATCGTGGTGGGCATGGCCTTACCTACTTTTTATCATGTATTGATGCGTATTGAGCGCCGTATGATTATGGAAAGGATCCATGCTGCAATTGCCTTAGCCAAACAACAATCTTTTGCACGCAACACAACCCTTACACTGTGCGGCAGTTATGATCGACGAACCTGTCATCCCTACCAAGACTGGAGTCGGGGCTTTATTCTGATCGCAACCCCCTCGAATCAAAGCCCGCTGCCTATCCCCACCTTGATACGTGTTTTTGCAGGCACACGTTATGGTACGCTGGTTTTTTCGCAATTTTCTACACATTTACAGATAAAGCCTGATGGGCGCAATGAAAGCAATGGCACTTTTATCTATTGTCCCTTGGATGCTAATCGCCTAGAAGCTGAAGCCTTGGTCATTAGTAAGGCTTCGCGTCTCTATGCCCTGAGCCATAGGAATATACACGGAGTTCTCTTAAAACATGTTGGCACCCCTCAAGAAACACCGATTCAGTGCCGATAGGATCAGCATGAAAAATACTCAACAAACACAGGGTTTCTCACTCATCGAGTTGCTTATTACCATTGCGATTGCAGGTGTTTTAGCCAGCATTGCCATCCCTAATTACAGCACGCTCATGGCCAATAGTCGTGCTTCAACCTATGCCAATCAATTGGTGTCTGATCTACGCTATGCCAGAAGTTTAGCAATAATGGAAAATAACACTGTCACCATTTGTCAACCAACGGCGCTGGGTGCTACCACCTGCGATAACACAACAAGCACCTGGCAAAAGGGTTGGTCTGTGGTGTCTGCCACAACAAACACTGTTAAACGCAATTTTCAATTTAATTCAACGCTAACCGCTGTCACCAATCAGGGGATTAGTATTTCGGGGGGGACACAAAATTATCTTATCTTCAATGGCAATGGCATGACCTCACCTGTGTCTGCAAGCACTTATACCTTTTATATTAAACCCACAGGCTGTACCCGTGGCTATGCCATTACGATTCCACCCGAGGGACAAATGACCAAGAGCATTGTCACATGTCCTTAAAAAGGAGCCCACCCCTAAAAACGCACTATACTCACACTATGTGCAAGCAAAAGATCGGAAAACAACAAGCTTTCTCGCTCATCGAACTGATGATTGTCGTGGCGATTACCGCCACACTTTCTGCGGTAGCGATACCTAGCTACTCAACCTATGTTAAAAAATCTAGACGATCTGAAGCTATTAATGCCCTGCTAGCCACCCAAAGAGCCTACGAGCTATCCTACGCGCAAAACAACAGCTATGTAACCTTAGCACCCGCTTTGCCCAGCGATACAATCTATTATAACTATACCGTTTCTAGTACAGCGACCACTTACACCCTAACCGCAACAGCCCCTGCTGCCTCTCCCCAGTTTTCTGATAAACAAGGATCTATCGCTTGTAAGAAATTAAACATTGATAATCTTAACAATCGAAGTCCCCAAGAATGCTGGAACGCTTTATGAAAGCGCAGGGTTTTTCGCTGATTGAGCTGATGATAACCATCTCCGTGATTGGTGTGCTCTCCACGCTCAGTGTTGGAAGTTATAGAGCCAATATCTTAAAGACCAACCGCGCAGAAGCGCGTACGCAGATGGTAATGATACAGTCGGTCTACGAGAGCTATTATAGTCAAAACAATCAATATCCTACGGCTAATACACTGCCGCCATTAACATCCATACCCCGTACTGCCAACTACAGCTATAGCACTGTCTTAAATACCACCGCTATGATCGTAACAGGTTATACCATTACAGCAACCGCCACCGGTAATCAAGCCAATGATACGGGGTGCACCTCACTCACACTCAATAACCTTGGTAATCTATTACCTGCTAGTTGCTAGTCTTCTTAAAACACAAGGAAATCCATAGGATCATTCCCAGTGAAATAGCAGCATCAGCCACATTAAATGCGGGCCAAGACCACTGTTGATAGTAAAGCAAAATAAAATCAATCACATGCCCATAGCATAGACGATCTATCAGATTGCCGAGAGCGCCACCTAAAACCAAAGACAACGCTAAGGCCTCTTGTTTTTCATGAGGCTTTAAACGACCCAACCAATGATAAATGGCAAGACTCATGCCCACAGCCAACGCACTAAAAAACCAACGTTGCCACCCCGAGGCCCCTGCTAAAAAACTAAAAGCTGCACCCGGATTATGACTTAAAACCAAATCAAACCCTTTGAACACGGTGACATGTTCAGTGCTCAAATAAAGCGTACTCCAGTACTTCGTGATCTGATCAATGATGATCACACATAGTGCCAGGATCACACCATAAGGTCTTAACATAATTACCTCCACCCTAACCCTCCCCCGCATCCGAGGGCGGGGATTTGAATTCTGTATCATTACGCATACAAACGTTGCTCCCCGTTGCCTGCAATATTTTCTACACAGCGCCCACAAATACCCGGATATTCTGAATGTTTGTTAACATCTTCACGTCGATGCCAACAACGTTCACACTTAGAATGAGAACTGGCTTCTACTTTGATCCATAAACCTTTGAGACTCGTTTCTAGTGCATCCTCAGGACGTGATGAAGCGGAGTAAAGCTTGGCCTCTGAAGTAATAAAGACAAAACGTAATTCATCACCCAATTTTTCAAGCACAGAAACGAAGGTTTCCTCACTGTCACCTGCCTTCTGTTTCTCGTCTACATAAAGCGTTACCATGGCCTCTAGGCCTGATCCAATCGTATCTGCTTTTCGAGCTTCTTCTAAACATTTATTCACCGCATTACGTACCTCTAAGATCTGTTGCCAAGCAATATCACTGTGATCGATTGAAAAAGCTTTCAATCCCTCATACCAATGGGCTAAAAAAACCGAAGATTCCTGGCGATTCGGTAAAAAACCCCAAATTTCCTCGGCTGTAAAACTTAAAATGGGAGCCATCCATCGCACCAAAGCCTCTATGATATGAACCATCGCTGTTTGTGCGGAGCGTCTGGCAGCACCCTCTTTTTTACAGGTATATTGACGATCTTTAATCACATCCAAATAAAAACCACCTAATTCCACGCTGCAAAAATGGTGTATTTTCTGATACACATGATGAAATTGGTACGATTCAAAAGCCTCCACTATTTCTTTTTGAAGCGTCCCTGTACGCTGAACAATCCAATGATCTAAAGATAAACACTCTTTAGGCTCTAGCAGATCTTTTGTTACATCAAAATCATTTAAATTCGACAATAAAAACCGTGCGGTATTGCGAATACGTCTATAAATATCGCTGGTTTGTCGCAGCATCTCATCCGAAATGGCCATCTCGGCCCGATAATCCGTCGAGCACACCCATAGCCTTAAAATATCCGCCCCTAACGATTGTGTGACGGCTTCGGGAGACACCACATTACCTAAGGATTTGGACATTTTTCGTCCTTCTGCATCTACCACAAAACCATGGGTTAAGACTGCTTTATAGGGTGCTGCACCATTCATCGCCACAGCACTCAGCAAGGCTGTCTGAAACCAACCGCGATGTTGATCGGATCCTTCTAAATACAAATCGGCCGGATAGTCTAGTGAGGGCTCTTGGCGTAACACACATTCATGCGAGACCCCTGAGTCAAACCATACCTCTAATAAATCAGTACAAGGTACATAGTCTGCACGTTCAGCATCCGATAATAAATCAGCACAGCCTTCTGGCCATACGTCGGTACCCTGTTGTTCGATGCGAGCTGCAACTTTTTCCATCAATGCCAGTGTTTGTGGATGAATAGCCTCTGTTTCTCGATGCACCCATAAGGCCAAAGGCACGCCCCAAGTGCGTTGTCTGGAAATACACCAATCGGGTCTATCCTGAATCATCCCTTGAATACGGGCCTGGCCCCACTCTGGGATCCATTTTACCGTGTTAATAGCAGCCAAAGCATGGGTGCGCAAATGGGCTTGATCCATGCTAATAAACCACTGACCCGTGGCTCTAAAAATGAGGGGTGTATGATGACGCCAACAATGCGGATAACTATGTTCTAGGCTTGCCTTATGCAGCAACAGGCCACGTTCTTCTAATAGCTCAATCACACGATCATTGGCTTTAAAGACAAATTGACCACCCAACAAGGGTGTTTCTTTTGTAAAACAACCACGCGCATCCACCAAGCTTTGTACGGTCATACCCTGTGCGATGCAAACATGATAATCGTCCAAGCCATGCGCAGGCGCTGTGTGTACACAACCGGTACCCGTATCTAAAGTAACATGTTCACCTAATAAGAGTGGAACGTGTTTGTCATACAATGGATGTTTTAAAGAAAGCTGAAGGCCTGCTAAGGCTGCACCGGAACATTCCCACACAATCTCATCATCATGCCATTGTAAGCGCGTAGCCACTGCAGGGATTAAATGCTTAGCAACTAAATAATACTGTGGATGATTCGGTACAGATACCACCGCATAATCATAAGCGGGGTGAATCGTAACTGCTTCATTGGCCGGTAGCGTCCAAGGGGTCGTGGTCCAAATGATAAGCCATAGGGCTTTATGGTGATCAGGCAGTTGTGCAATGGCGCCGGGTGCTAGGGTAAAAGCCACATCAATCGCCATCGATTTTTTATTTTCATACTCCACTTCAGCTTCTGCCAAGGCTGATCCACAATCCACACACCAATGCACGGGTTTATAACCCCGATGCAAATGACCTTTTTCAATGACCTTCGCCATCGATCGCAAGGTATTGGCTTCGTACTGATAATCCATCGTGGTATAAGGCTTGTCCCAACGTCCTAAAATCCCTAAACGTATAAAAGCCTGTTTTTGGATTTGAATTTGCTCGGTGGCATAGGCTCTGCAGGCAGCTTTAAAGGCTTTTTTATCACTGTTAGGGCCGGGCTTACCTTGTTTTTTTTCGACCTGTAATTCAATGGGTAATCCATGACAATCCCAGCCTGGCACATAGGGCGCATAGAATCCACTTAAGCGCTTGGATTTCAGTACAAAATCTTTTAAAATTTTATTCACCGCATGACCAATATGGATGGGACCATTGGCATAGGGCGGACCATCGGCTAATACAAAGCGCGGATCATCCGCGATATGGGTATCGAGCTGCTGCGCTAAACCATTCTCTTCCCATTGTTTAAGGATCGTGGGTTCACGGCCAGCCAAATTGGCTTTCATGGGAAAGTCGGTATGGGGCAAATTTAAAGTTTGTTTATAATCGGTTGTCATATTTTTATATTTCCACCTTTAATAATAAATGCCTTGGCCTTAAACCTAAGAGCCATAAAACCCCTCCATAGGTACCTATGCCTCCCAAGACCAGCATCGCCAGTTTTTGGATCTGCCAAAAGGCTTTGGATTCAAACCACAGATCCTGAGAAGGGTTATAGTGTACAATAAACAATCCCATAGTCCCTAATGCACATAAAACACGGGCTGAAAACAATAACCATCCCGATTGGGGTTGATACAAACGATGTTTATAAGACAAAATACCCAAGAAAGCTGCATTGAATAAAGCTGCGAGCGAAGTCGCTAAGGCAAGACCTATATGTTGCAAAGGCCCAATCAATAGGGCACTTAAAACCGCATTGACCAACACCGTAAGCATGGCAATACGCACCGGTGTTTTAATAGCCTGTTTGGCATAATAGACTGAATTAAAAATTTTCAGCAGCATAAAACCTATAATCCCCGGGGCATAAGCGATTAAGGCTGATTGGCTATTGAGCACATCGCTATCTGTAAAACGTCCGGATTGAAATAATGTTGTGAGCAAAGGCCCTGATAACAGCGCTAAACCCAATGCCGAAGGTAGCGCAATAAGCAACACCCAGCGTAATCCGAAATCAACCATCTCCGAAAAAGCCTGCAGCTCTGCTTTGGCATGATGCGCGGATAAACGCGGTAATACCACCGTTGCTAATGCAACCCCGAAGCCCCCCAAAGGAAATTCCATCAGGCGCTCTGCATAATACAACCAGGATACACTGCCACTCGGTAAAAACGATGCAAAAATAGAACTGAGCATTAGATTGAATTGATTGACGGACACGCCGAGTAAAGCCGGTGTCATAAGCCATAGTAAACGCCGAACACCCGGATCTTTCCAATCAATACGAGGCTTTGGCAAACGTCCAATAGCCCTTAGAAAGGGGAACTGAAAAAGAAGCTGTATGATACCGCCGGCTAAAAAACCCCAAGCCAAAGCACCCACAGGATGCGCTAAAAAAGGCGCCACGAAAATAGCTGAAACAATCATCGCAATATTTAAAAAAACGGGCGTGAAAGCAGGCACTGCAAAATAGCCAAAGCTATTCAGAATACCACCCGAAAAAGCAGTTAAGGAAATAAAAAACAAATAGGGAAAGGTTATTTTTAATAAATCGGACGCTAATAAAAATCGTCCATCCGCGGTGGACTCTGCAAAACCGGGTGCAAAAAGTCTGATCAAAAACGGCGATAACAGCATACCCGCGATACAAACGCCTATCAAAACGATGCTTAAACAACCCGATACACGATTCAGTAATTGTTGTAAATCAGTTTCAGAATTTTTTGCTTTATACTCAGACAATAAAGGCACAAAGGCTTGGGCAAAGGCGCCTTCTGCAAATAAGCGACGCATAAAATTCGGGATTTTGGAGGCTACAATAAAAGCATCATAACCCGATCCTGCCCCAAAATAGTGCGCTGCGACCATATCGCGGATAAAGCCTAGAACCCGCGACACAAAAGTCATACAACTAACGACCGCGGTAGATTTTAAGAGTTGCTTACTCATATAGGGGTAGGATGTTAGCAGAGCTAAGCTACTTGTGCATTAGCTATCCCTACTTTATAAAAATGATACCTAGGGTTCACATGATTACTGCCAAAACGGTAATACAGGGTTTTATACTCTCCAAATAGGCCTTTAAACCTAAAAGCAGTCTTTTTTTACTGCCATGGCGGCATATATGTTGTTTTTTATCGATCCATTAGGGTGTTTTTCTAAAAATTATGCTATATTTACCGCTTTAATGGTAATTTTTAGCTGATAGGTGCTTAAACCCATGATCCAAGACACCTTTTTTGAAGATCTGGCCAGCCTTGTGAAGGAACATCGTAAACAAAGTGGTTTAACAAGGATTGAGCTTGCAGAACTGGCGGGGGTTGGCAAAACGGTTGTCTATGATCTAGAACATGCTAAACAAACGGTTCGACTCGATACACTGGTCAAAATTCTAAAGGTACTGAATATCACTTTGGCATTCAAAGGTCCCTTCGCACAAACAGCTAGAGAACCCAACCCATGAGAAAAGCAAAAGTTTTTTTTGATAAGACTGTTATCGCTGGGATCTTAAGCGAAAGCCCTAAAGAAAAAAGTTATGTTTTTGAATATGATAAGGATTATCAAGGTCCACCTGTTTCTTTAAGCATGCCGCCAAGTCAAAAAACCTATACTTTCGATGCATTTCCACCTTTTTTTGAAGGCGTATTGCCAGAGGGACCACAGCTTGAAGCCTTATTGCGTTTAGCAAAATTAGACAGGAATGATTATTTTGGCCAATTGCTTACCGTAGGCAAAGACTTAGTCGGAGCTTTTAGCATAGAAGAAGATCTGCCATGATTAAGACTCAGATTCAAAAAACAAAGATTTGTCCCATCACTTATCTGCCTATTACACCGCATGAAAAGTATTCTATACAAGGCCTTAGATGTTTATCACCACGATTGCACACCCTAAAAGAACTACCTTACAGCACAGAACAGCAGATCAGTGAAACACGACAACGCGCAGATAAGCTATCCATACAAGGCGTTCAGCCTAAACTAAGCGCTAAATTAAATACAAAAAATGAAAGTTTTGAACTGGCTGACGTGGGTGGGACCTACATCTTAAAACCACAAAATACCCTTTATGAAGAACTGCCTGAGAATGAAGATCTAAGCATGCGCTTGGCTGAAGGCTTGATTGAGGTTCCTTTACATGGTCTACTCTATTGCGTCGATGGTCGTTTTAGCTACTTTATTAAACGCTTTGACAGGGTCGGACACGGCCATAAAATACCCACGGAAGATTTTACACAACTCGCTGGTTTAAACAGAGATACAAAATACCAGTATTCTATGGAAAAAATCATTCCTATCATTGAAAAATATTGCACCTTTCCTGCGATTGAAAAATCAAAACTATTTACCAGGGTTCTCTTCAATTATCTTATCGGAAACGAAGATATGCATCTTAAAAATTTTTCTTTAATAACGCGCAATACAATCATTCAGCTGGCACCTGCTTATGATTTTATTAATACAACCATCGCGATTGGCAACCCAAAAGAACAAATAGCACTCCCTCTCAATGGTAAAAAAAATAATCTTACACGAAAAGATATTGTTGATTATTATGGCATGCAAAAATTGGATCTGAATCCCGTTGTTATTACAAAAATTCTCAACCAATTCAAAAAAGCTATACCACGATGGCGTGCCTTGATTGATATTAGCTTTTTATCAGACACTGCTAAAAAAAAATACCATACCGTCCTGAATGCACGTCTTGGAACGCTAGCACTGTAAAGTGGCATAGAAAACAGAAGGGTCCAGTGCGTATTGCCCGTCTTGACAAAAAAGCCTCTTTTCAGTCATGATGCGCCCTTCTGGGCGATCGTTGGGGATCGCTTGTATTTATTCGGAGTACTAACATTGGCTAATAGCCCACAAGCAAAAAAGCGTGCTCGTCAAAATGAGAAGCACCGTCAGCAAAATACGGGTCAACGCTCCACGATGCGTACCTATCTGAAACGTGTAACCAAGGCTCTTGCCGAATCCAAGGCCGAACTGGCACAGGCTGGCTATAAGGCGATGGTCTCTCAGGTCGATAAACTGGTCTCTAAGGGTTTAATCCATAAAAATAAGGCTGCCCGACATAAAAGCCGAGTGAATGCCCATATCAAGGCCGCACTCGCAACGACAAAGGCCTAAGAATATCCAAACCTTCGCCCCTCCCCCATGAAAGGAGGGGCTCATCCCTTACATTCATCCCTTTCTCTTATAAATTATTTGGTTGGTTTACTTAGACTATTGCTTAGCACTAGAAATATCAGCTGAACACCTACCTTTTTTCAAAAAATAGCCTACACTAAAACTGAAGTCGTCGATTGACCTCTCATCAACAAAAGGTTTAAAGCCAGGAGCTAAAAACGTGAAGACTCATCTTAAAACAACCCTGAACACTTTTTTGTCTTTATTACTGCTTCTTAGCTTTTCAAGCGCTACGCTGTCTGAACCCAGCACACGAAAAGTCAATCACAAAAATATTAACTATTTATTTGTTCAATCAGCACCTAAACTGCAGCTGGAACAAGATAAAGAAAAGCCTAATAGCTATAGAATCATTTTAAAAGATGTCAATCCTAATGTGACCTATTTTACAGAGCGTCCCTATCGAAAAACCTATACCATGCCAACCGTAGAATTTATACAACTGTGGGAAAAGAAAAATAAAAATAGCTTTCTGTATAATCCACCCAATGCGGCGGTTGTTGCCACACAAAAAAACTTTTTTTCAAAAGACACATTACTGAATGTGGTAATGGAACTAACCGCTCCCTATTATGATGAACAAGCTAAAACCTTAAGCTATACCGCAAAGCTCTTAGAAGGCAATATGTCACCCCATACCCATTCGGTGACCTTTGAGCAGGCTTTTTTGTTTATTGATGATGTTTGCTTAAGTTGCTGGTTTCCTTAAAAGCTCAAGCGCTAAAATGGCTTGCTACGCAGAGACAATAAATGCGTAGTAGGTGGTGGTGCTTTATCGTTAGCTGAAAGAAGTAGCACAGCATCCGTCGCATGATAATCAGAAGGTCCAGGAAGATTCATCTTTATCGTTAGAGCGGCAGCATCATTAGTCGAGCCATAATGTTGCGATTGCCATAACAATGGCGCCCCCACTTCCCCCTCCTCAGCGCTCACCACCGATTGCAGCTCATCATCTTGTTGCTCGATAACCTCATACCCACATTTTTCCATTGTCTGTTTTATGATTGCTCTATAAGCCGGATCTAGCATAGCTTCTTCCAAAGTCTGAGGTGGAGATTCAGTCCTTTTACTTGGATCAATCTGGAGTCTCTGAAACAAAATTTGTTTCGCTTCTGGATCATTCAAAATAGAATCAAGGAACTTATTCAGTTGTATGGGATCTCGCAATGCTTCAAAAGCGTTTTTTTCAACTGGAAACACATGGCTTTTTCTTGAAGGAAGATCTAGTGTTTCCTCTCGGGCTTTAAAGTATGATCTAAGGTAGTAAGCACTAAAAATAACACCTGCTAAGAATAAGAACGGTAAGACTGACAGTTTAAGCATGAGTGGCCATGAATGTGATTGTTCTGGATAATAGTCGTGAGAGACTTCAAAAGAAGATACTTCTTTTAAATAAACCATCAGATTAGCAATCATTAAACACATCATCATGGCATCTATTTTTTGTCTATGTCGATGCTGAAAAATCTCCCCGCCCAAAACGATAAGCGTTGCAGGAGCAGCCACCCCCTCATACAATAGCGGTCTAGGCATCGAATGAATATTGAGCATCAATGATGCTTGGATAATACGACTATAAAAAAGCACTTTACTTAAAAGATCGGTTCCAACAACTAACATTCTTTGTTTCTTGCTGGCTGAAAGCCAAAAATATTTCCGCGTTGGAGAGATACTATTCCAAGCAATATACAATGCGCTTAAAATAGCAGGCGCCGTGAAAAAATTTTTCCAAAAAGTGTCCTCAGAGACCATACAACGGCCTTCTGAATCTAAATGCTTTGCGTTACGACAATAAATCTCAATGAGATCTCCAAGAAAAAATGGAAATACAGCTCCAACACCTTCCATGGCTGCCATAACGTTTCTTTTAAAAGGGTCATTCCTAATCTCGTCGTTAGGATATTTTATAGAACTTGCCCCTATTCCCCAACCTAAGATCGCTAATGAAACCGCAGGAATACTTAGATAGGGTAAAGCCCGCATTCTAAGAGATGGCCAAAGTTTAAGAAATTGATCTAAAAAAGCATGGGTGCCTATGCCGAAAAACTGAGAAAAAATAGCTGGATTAGAAACAAGAAATCGTGCAACAATTTCAGACTGACTTTTTTTCTCAGTATAGATGGGTGCCAAAGTTTTTGGCTGCTCTTCTTGTTGCTGTGCTTCCATACCATTCCTCCTTGTTTCTATCTCAAGAACAATTTAAATCTTAACATCAACTAAATTCAGATGTAAAGCCAAACAAAAACGCTTGGATTATGCACTTAATGTTCTAATAGATTTCTTGATATCTTCTTGTAAAAATTTCTCGACTAATAATTGATCTTCTAATAATTCCATTGCCACTTTTTCTTCCCGATTCACATTAAAGCCATCGAGATTAGGTTTTTTTTCAGAATTTAATATCTCTTTTCTACAAAGAACTCCATCTTCATTATAATAACACGCACTAAAATAAAGGCTTATAGGGCCTTTTCTGGACATTAGAGCGGGAGGTTTTTTGTACCAAAAATTTATTTCCTCATCTTCATTCTGATCATTGGTTGTTTCATGATGATCTTTTTGTCGTTCACGAAAATTTAAAAAAATGTGTATTGGAAATTGCCTTTGGTGAAAACCCACTTTCCCCAAGTTTTTTTTCATAGAATCGGTATCGTCCGGCTTTAATTCCCTAAAAGCGTTACAAGCTCTAATAAACCTTATAAGAATATTTTTAGAACTTATATCATTGTCTTTAACCCAATGAGACTTTAATAGCGCATCAGCTTGTAATTGAATTTTAGACTTTGGAATATATGCGAATAAAACCTCAAGGGTAGGTACAGGACTAAGCGCCCATAAGCTATATTGCAACAAACTTATTTTGTGAGGCGTTCTTGCAGGATGATCTTTAAAATCTTTTTCCATCAAAAGCCAACGAGGGTCTTGCAATTTCCATAGAATTTGGTCTAATTCTTTTGCTTTATTTCTAATGAGGCATTCTGCTAAAATAGCATGAATCCACGCTCTAAAAAAATCAATTAAAACTGTCACTTTAGGACGCTTAGTAGGATCTTTATCCCAACAAGCTTGTATAAGTTCTTTTAGTTTTAAAACTTTGTTTCCAGCTTCTAGGGTTCTCACCTCGACCAATCCATGTTCGGAATACATTTTATCAATGGTTGGACGTAATTGTTCTGAGGCAATTTTTCTTAACAAAAGAAAATCATTCCCAGAAAAATCCTGATCATGATACGGGGATTCACCAGTATATAGTTCAGCTAATGTAACCCCAAGACTATATATATCCGTTTTAATACTGGGCCGCATATAAACGTAAGATGGCTCTTTACAATAAAGACTTTCATAAAATTCAGGAGCCATCCACAAAGATGTACCATTGTGATCGTTCAAGACTCTTTCAAAATATGAATGTGAGTACCCTTGTTCTTTTAAAAAATGCATCACTGGACTGTCCAAAGAGATAACACAAGAACGAGGATCCCCTATAAAAAACTGGCTTACTATCTCTCGTAAATTTTCCGGACAATCTATCGCCATCAAAAAACTTTGTTCTTTTTTTTCAGAAAAAGTAGCGTTCGAGCCATCGTTTTCTGAAACAAGACTGGTTGTTTTAAATACAAACTGAAAACGATACTCTGATATTTCAACCATCGCAGGCATATATTTATCAGTGTAGCTTGATCTTTTTAAATGATCATAGTCGTCTTTACGATACAAAAAAAATGTTTCGCCCGCCACAATAGAGCAACCGAAATCCGTTAATTTAACAAGGCCATCATCATCGACTAAAATATTGGAGGGTTTTAAATCGACATGGACTATGTTATTGCTATGCAAGGTATAAAGCGCTTCACAGATTCTTAGCGAGGTGTTGATTCTGTCAAAATTTGTAAAACCTTTTATTATTTCTGAAGATAAACATCCTTTTTTAGCATATTCCATCACAATCCAAAAACGGTTTTTTTTATATGATTCATCATCATCGGGATTACCTTGCGTATAATCATAACAATAACCATAGCAACTAACGATATTGGGATCGACCGCATAGTAGGGATCTAAAAGTTTTTTTGAATCGGGTGTTACACGACAGACAAAATGATCTAACATTTCAACTTCATTCAAAAAATGACTAATCGATAATTCTGGAGACAAGCCCTGAAAAAATATTTTCTTAACAACCACTTCAACCGATACAATCGTTACGACTGGATTAAGATATTTTTCTTCTACTACTTTCCGATCATTTTCGTGATATCCAAGCTCTTCTAATTCTAGTGGTATTTCTAAACGATATAAGTAAATACCCCCAGAAGCACCCGACACACTTAAAAGATTGTCCAGCGAAGACTCTTCAATCGGTGTTAAATGCTCAATAGAAATGGGCGTTAAATCTGAGCACGATAATCGAGAGAGTTTAAATTTTGAAACATAATTCTTAATAAATGCATCAAGGTTTTGTTCTATATCACTCGGAAAAAGGTTTGGAGCGTTCCTAAACACCGCTTCGATCTCCTTATCGCTGTGCTTGAACCTATATTCTTTCATTCAAAAATTTAATCCTCGATATGGAAGTCGTCCTCTTCTAGATTTTCGACATCGAGATCCAGCTGATCATCATCGACCACTGTTTGTTCTTGCTCTGTAGGCATCGGATAAGGCTTAGGCAATTCGTCTAACCTTGCCATCAAGGCATAACAGAGCGCTTCGGTGCCTTGGCGCTGTAAGCCTGAAATAGAAAAAACAGGCCCTTTCCAATCAACCGCTGATACAATTGCCTGAACCTTGGCCTCTCTATCTGCTTCGGGCAGCATATCTAGCTTATTCAAGACCAACCACTGCTCTTGTTCGGCCAAGGCTGGACTATAAGCTTTCAGTTCTTCGAGAATAATATGAATGCCTTCTATCGGATCACGCAGATCAAAAGGGGCTACATCGACCAAATGCAATAATAAGCGTGTTCTGGATAAATGCTTTAAAAAGCGCAGGCCCAACCCCATCCCTTCAGAGGCACCTTCTATGATACCCGGAATATCGGCCATCACAAAACTACGGCCGGCATCCACACGCACCACACCCAAATTAGGATACAAGGTAGTAAAGGGGTAATCGGCTACTTTAGGGGTTGCCGCTGAAACCGCACGAATAAGCGTTGATTTACCAGCATTGGGAAAACCCAACAAACCGACGTCGGCTAATAATTTGAGCTCTAAACGCAAGCGTCTTTCGTCGCCTAAACGACCCTTGGTGATTTTACGGGGTGATTGATTACGACTGCTTTTAAAGCGCTTGTTCCCAAAACCATGGAAACCCCCTTTGGCCACCAGTAACCGTTGTCCAGGCACTAAGAAATCGCTAAGCTGCTCGTTTGTCTCGCTATCCCACACCACTGTGCCAAGGGGTATTTGGAGGATTAGATCTTCACCTGCTCTGCCCGTACATTCCGATCCCATACCACCACGACCGTTGGGTGCTCGAAAATGCTGGTGAAAACGATAATCAATCAGGGTATTGAGATCGGGATTGGCTTCTAGGTAAATGGAACCGCCATCGCCACCATCACCACCATTAGGACCACCAAACTGGACAAATTTCTCACGCCTAAAACTTAAACAGCCATCGCCACCTTTGCCAGCTTGTACTGTAATAGTCGCTTCATCAACAAATTTCATGGATAGTCGCCCGACAGAACGCCGTTATGAAGAATGAAAAAGCCTGAGCATACATCAGGACTGTACAACGATAATCAGGCTTGTGCAGCCTGTGGAATAATATTGACGTAAGAACGATTTTTGGGGCCTTTAACACAAAAATGAACAAAGCCCGCTACCTTTGCAAAAAGCGTATGATCTTTACCCATACCTACGTGCATACCAGGATGTACTTTGGTACCACGTTGTCGAATAATGATATTGCCAGCTATAACCGATTCCCCACCAAAACGTTTAACGCCTAGGCGCTTCGATTCAGAATCACGACCGTTTCGTGTACTACCACCCGCTTTCTTAGATGCCATCTCTAACCCCTTCGCCTAAATGCTAGGCTACCTGTATTTCAGTAATTTTGAGTTCTGTATACCACTGTCGATGCCCCATACGTTTCATATGATGCTTACGACGTTTCATTTTAATAATCCGGATTTTCTCTAAACGATCTTGTGTGACCACCTCGGCCTTCACCACCACGCCTGCTACATAAGGTGCACCAATACGAATGGTTTCACCATCCGATACCATCAGTACCTGATCGAATGTCACAGAGTCTCCAAGTTCTAAAACTAGCTTTTCTACCTTAAGTAACTCGCCAGCCCGAACCCGGTGCTGCTTACCACCGCTTACGATGACCGCATGCATCATGAGAACACTCCAAACCATTGAAAGAAGAATGGGGAATGGTACGTGAAAAAGGCCACGTACGCAAGAGGAAAACTATACAGGATTCTTGACGGTGGCATACGGCACTCACACAGCTTGATAGATGCCGTCCTAAGGCAGTATATTCACCCTTGATTGAACGAGAGCAGGCCATGACATTTAAACCTATTCAAAATCCCGTACGGGATGATTTTCAGGCCATGAAAGCAGTGATTGCTCAGGCGTTCAACTCCAAATCCCCTTTGATTGAGACCATCGGGCAGCATATCCTACACAATCATGGTAAATGCCTAAGACCCCTGCTGCTGCTGCTAAGCAGTCAAGCCTGCGGCTATATAGGTGATCGCCATATAAAAGCTGCAGCCCTGATTGAACTCCTTCATACCGCCACACTGTTACATGATGATGTGGTCGATGATGCGGAGGTACGACGTGGCCAAAAAACAGCCAAATCCCTGTGGGGTAATGAAGCCGCTATCTTAGTGGGTGATTTTCTTTATGCCAAAGCCTTTCAATTATTACTAGACGTTGGACACCCCGCGATCATGGCCCTATTGGTCGATACGACCCAGCAAATGGCCGAGGGTGAAGCGCTACAACTCTTAGGACGTCGTCAACTCAACACACAAAAAGCAGATTATCTTGAAATTGTACACGCTAAAACTGCGAAACTCTTTGAAGCCTGTGCCCATATGGGTGCTCTTTTAGGCCATGCGCCACCCGCTATCGAACAAGCCATGCGTGACTATGGATTACATCTTGGTACAGCTTTTCAACTGATGGACGATGTACTGGATTACGAAGCCGATCCTACGCAAACGGGGAAAGATCTGGGGAATGATCTCATAGAAGGTAAAATGACGCTGCCCCTTATCTACGCACTCCAGAGGGGTTGCCCGGAACAAGTTGAAATACTAACACAGGCTATCCAGCAACAGCCTTATCAACCACAAACCTTTGGTGTGGTCTTCGCCATTTTACAAGGAACCGGTGCGCTCAAGGATAGCAAGGCACTGGCGGTTGCTGAACTCAACAAGGCTAAGCAAGCTATCTTAGTTATCCCTGACTCATCTTATAAAGAAGCCCTCATGCTGCTCGCCAACTTTGTTCAAGATCGTGGGCATTGAGTTTTAAGTCTTTTTTCTTTATCGTGCGTGTAGTCGGGGTGTAGCTCAGCCTGGTAGAGCACTACCTTCGGGAGGTAGGGGTCGCAAGTTCAAATCCTGTCACCCCGACCATAAAAATAAGGTTTTTATCATTATTTTTAAAGGGAATGGAGCCAATCCCCATGCCCTTTAAACTATTTTTAGGCTTTAAATACATCGTCTAGTGACTGACTTCTGATAGCTCGCCTGGCCAATGCCAACAAATCAGCCGCACTCGTTTGATTGATTCTTTCCTGGTAATGGGTTGGGACCTCGTCAAATTTTTCTTGCAAAATCTCAAGCAACATAGCACCCTCGCCCAGCTGAACCCCCTCCTGAACACCATCCTGCCTACCTAATCGCTCTGCGGTTGTTACATAACTCACCTTTATCTCCTCCTCCCATGCCTTGATGCTCTCATTATACTGCCTATCTAAGTGCTCGGGTAGCCCAAGCACCCAGTCAATAAACACATAGAGCCTTCGAATATCATCACCACCCCAGCCGTGTGCATATAAGCTTCGGGTTAAGGCTGTCTTGCTCACCAATCGGGCATCCGGCGATTGCTTTTGATTCGCCACTAGTTGGGCCAGAATAACCTTGGCAAAGGGGTTGTTGGACTGTTCAAGCTCTTCCCATCTATCTTGATAGTCCATAATTTTACAAATGGGAAAGCCCATCTCGACCCAACTGCCCCAAAGTTCCTCTCGGTAAACACCAGGTCTCCAGGTTTTACGGCTATCAATGAGAATCCCTAAACTCGCAATGGGTTTTTGATAACGTTCTCTTAACCTGCATCGATAGCTAAACATCCGCTCTTCAAAACCAGCTCCACTAGAACGTTGGATCTCCATGTGGAGGATTAAACAGGCTACCTCGCCATCAAGACAGTGGATTTCTAAAACGATGTCCACAAAGCGATCGGAGCTCGCCGAATCCTTATCAACACGGATCAGTTCTTTATCCAACGACTTAATAGGTTTGTCCCAATCAATGATTGCGTGCTTTTCAGGCCAACATAGCGCCATGAAGTCTTTGAAATAGGTATTCATTACCTGTTTCCAGGCACTATCAAAGTACGATCGCTGGGTCTCTTGTTGACTAGGGGCATCTTCAAGCGTTAGCACGTTCCGTAAGTCCTTTTGTAACGAATGAATTTTGTATTCTAAACAATACTGCGGGTTGTTCTATCCGTTATTGATACGATTTTTGATAAAATAGAATCAACATGAAATGATGTATGGGCTTCGATGATTGTTCGCATCTTGAAGTGGAACGGGTATATGCAATCGATAGCGATCTCATGCCATTAGTTTTCCTCACACACAAATGCACTAGACATCCTATCGCATTCTCGTTTTGATAAACCAAATTCAGATGCAACGGATCGCCATTGTTTTACAGCCGAAGCAACTTCTTGGATAATAGACAGCGCTTCTTCTTTATTTAATCTAAAATCCTTTGCCACACGCATAGCGGTTTCTAAAGAGGCCGAATTATCATCAAAATCAATTGATGTTGTGAGAATGCGTGGGGCTATTTCTATGGGGGTTGGATTGATATCATAAGCAGGGGATAGCCTCCACCCTTTGTACCGCTCGTAAATAAAACCATGATTACGCAAATGATCGTCTGTATTAGAAACCATGATCGTAAATACAATACGCCTCCACAGTTCCTTCATATCCTCTTCTGGAGAAGCTCCGTTTTGAGCCAAGGCATAAGCCATTTCAAGATAGCTATGTTGTTCGTTATCACGCGCGCCAAGCATACTCATGCTCGATAGAAAAGGGATGCGCTCACCATCTTTGCGATCAAATCTACGGATTATTAGAACGGGTTTTTCGCAAATTGTTTCTAGACGATATAAAGGCACTTTTATCTTCGCTTTTTTGGCTAAGGTTAAAGTGACTGCTTCCCAAACAACAACATTAAACGCATCATCTTTTTTTGGAAATTTAGCAATCGCAAGGCTGCCATTTTTATCGCGAACAGAAGCTTTTGGGCGCGCTCCACCGAGTGACGATCCAGAAGCAAGTAATAATTTTAAATCTTCAGAGCTTTCGTTGTCAGAAATAAATCTTTCTGTAGCTGATAGGAGTTTTGGCAGATCTACCAGCAGCGGAATACTGGTTTTTTGTTTGGGAGATAGAAATACACTCTCATCAGGCGCAACGGAGAAGCGTAATGCTCCTTGACGCGCCTCATCATTAACCCCTAAGAGGTAATCGATTTCAAAAAGGCTCCTGGGCGCACGATTTTGGACTGATGCTTTTGATGCCTCTGCGCGACGCATAAGAACACGCCCCCAGCGATCTGGAGCGGAATCACCAATCGCAGCAAACAGACCTATTCCTTGGCCCGTATGAAATGCGCCTTCGGTAAGCTTTAAAGCGGGTTCAAGTGCAAATTTTTCAGGATGATCTAGCCATCCTTTATCATACTCGAAGGAGGCGCTTTCTTTATGGCCTCTTGCATGAAACCACAGCTTTCCAATGCGTCTATCTTCAGACCCTAGTGCAATTGAAACAAGAATCTCTTTACTGCTCATTATTGCCCCCATTTTTTATACGAGGCGTACGGATTCTTTGAGGTAATTTTTGGTCCTCCAGTCTGCGACCTACTAGATCATGGGCACTATCTACCAAATCACTTAAACGGCCTTCCATGCCAAGAACAAATAACACAGAGGCATAGCCACCCATTGAGGTGGTTGGGTCCCCTTTTTCAATTTTGCCAATGGTTGCTCGTGATAGACCAGCGCGCTCAGCCATAAGCTCTATAGTGATACGGCGGCGGCGCCTGGCGTCATTAATGTCTTGTCCTATTTTACGCAAGGCTTTTATTACGGGAATAGGTAAATTTGTCATGGTTTTCATTTGAGCCTCTTATAAAAGTCATAATGCATCTTAACGACCAGTATAACAAACATTAAAACAGAAGTCCACGCCAATCGCTTTAGCGCTCTCTAAAAATGGCATTATCCAGCATAATGTCTGCTTTAAGAGGCTTTAAATTATTTAGGGCCGCCAGTTCATAAGTATCATCATACACTTGTAAGCGCAGGGTTTGAGCCTAGAATAGAGGCAGAAAGTGTCACGAGTCGTCAACTACAGATGGTAACAGGGAACGCGCTGAAACTTTTAGGTTCTATCAAGAATACAGTGGGTAATTTATCTAATACCCTATTAGATTGTGGCTTTAAGTAAGATGATCAAACTTTTCCCGACGTTGGGAGAAGCCTATCGGCTAAAAGAATTGTTTAATGATCTGTGAAATATACCCATTACGCCTCAAGATGCAAACAGCGGTGCAGCATCACTTGCATTGAAAAATAGGGTTTCCTTTGTTGATTGCCATTAATATTTTACCAAGAGACCCCATGTTCCACTGAAAAGCATATCAACTAAATGCTGTCATACTGTTAGCTTTTATACCTTTTGAGGAATGCTGTCATACTGTTAGCTTTTATACCTTTTGAAGATCGGTCATTTTCATCCGCTTTTAGACCACCGTTAACATACTGTTCAATGCCCAGCAAAGTGGCCTGCTTCGACAGCTCCTGGACTCGAACTGCAGTAAGTCTCGTGACCGCGACATAATCTATCCTAAACTGACTTGAAAACTTAGGCCTATTGGGTGGAACAGGAGGCTGACCTAAGGCTTTCAACAGTAACTTTTCCTTTTCACCATCACGACAAATGTCCGGGTTGCGACTGCCGGCATATTTACTATAACCTAGATATTCCAAAGACTCATCTATCCTGGTATTGCCGCTGGGACGAGCAGGTGCTGCCCGCCCCTGGTTCCAGCACTCTTGGTCTTTCTGGTACAGATCAAACTCATACTTGCGTAGCTTCTCATAATGAACTAAACGCCTCTCATATAGAGCTCGCTGTAAGACTTTCTCCTTGTCCGCTTCCTGGGCTTTAGAAAAACTATCCGATTGCTTTCTGTAATCGACCCATTCTTCAGCCCATGTCTCGCTACGCTCCAATGATAATTCTGCCTTGCGCAGAACTGCACAATCATAGCCAAGTCTACCCTTATCGCTTGTACTAAACCACTTGCAGTTTCCAATCTTTCGTGTACGAGGCAATGTCGACTCTGTAAAAGATGGACAGGGATTGAATGAACGATCCTCGCGGCAATACTCGTTAATAACATGAGCAGGTAGTAATAACTGGGCGCCTCCCACTTGCTTACACCAACCTTCAATCCATTGCTCAGTACTCCATCCTTGACTATTATCAATGCAGTTTTTAAGGGCAGCGCTCAGATTATGCAAAGGTCCTCCTGGGAGCCCTACATGAAGACCGTAGGTACTAACCCAGGATCCCATTTTTTGAAGTTGGCATGTCGCTTCATCAGCTGTTACATAATTGAGTAACATGCGCCACATGTGCGTATCTAAAGCCCAGATTGCATACTGCAACCCTGTGATGCCTTCGAAGCTGCGTTTGGACAAATCTGTTACATCCCCAGCAAATAAGACAAGGTCTCGATTGCGCTCCAACATTGTTTCTGCTTGCTCTTGTTCACCTTCTACAACGAAGCGTAAAAAAACCGATAATTCTGCTGATGTTACCCGCAAAGTTGGCGACAATTTTAGCGTATTAGAAGATGAAAACATCAAAGGTTCGGGCACTTTGGGTTGTAGTTCCGTCACCACTTCATCAAGCGTGTTCAGCCTCTGTTTCAAGGCCTCCTCTAATAAAACAATCTTATTCTCTAAACCCAACCTTTCCTTCTCATGCTTGGTTGACTCCCTCTCAATCCTTTGTTCCAATTGAAGAATCCGTATGGATTGATCCTCTGTTACTTGATGCAACCTATTGATGACTTCTAGTTTCGCTTGCTTGAGCGCACGAGCTTTCTTTTCAATAAAATTCGCAACCTGAAGGTGATGATACTGACGCCCTAATTCCATGGGCGTTTGGTTCTCATGATTCCTCGCTTTATGGTAGGCCCCTGCTTCCAATAAACAGTGACTGACCGCCTCCGAACCCGCTTGGGCGGCTAAATGCAAAGCCGTATTGCCCTTTAAATCCGTAGCTTCTATCTCTGCCTTTGAAGTTATCAACAAAGCAACCACGGCTTGATGGCCTTGTTTGGCAGCAATATGTAAGGCTCGTTCTTGTTCAGTCCCACAGATGCATTCTAACTCGGCTCCTTGGGCCAATAAACATTGAACCAGGTTCACGTCCCCACGCTCACTGGCTATCCATAGAAGCGTATGCCCTTGTGCATCAAAAGCATCGATTCCAAAAACCTCTTGCTCTAACAAGGCTTTCATCAAGCGTTGATCATCCTGCAACAGGGCAATATGGTAGGGCGACAAGGCTGCTTGCTCAGCACCTACAAAGGCAGCCATCATCCGGGTAGATTGACCCAAAATAGCCAGATGCAAAGCACTTTGTCCTTGCGCGTTCTCAAGCTTCATCTCCGCTTTCATGCCGAGCAAAAAATTTGTAATGGGTAAGCAATCGTGAATCACCGACAAATGTAAAGGCGTATTGCCCTCAAAGTTGCATGAGGATACTGAAGCCCCTTGCGCTAATAACCACTTCACGGCCGCAACCTGGCCTTTGCACACACAACGTGCCAACAAGCTATTGCCGGATCCTAACGCGGGTTGTTCCAGCTCAGCACCCAGCCTTAACCACTGCGCAGCTTTAAGCTCATCCCCTTGTTCCAGGGCACGTTCTAGCAACGTATTTAAATGCCTCCCCCTAAACCCTTGAGGAGACAGGACCTTGGACTTCAAGGGCATTTCAAAGGTTTGTATAGACGACTTGTGTAAAGAAGTTGTGGTTTTCACCGCATGCGCCATCAGAGAAGGCTTAAGGGCTATCGCTTCCAAACAACCTTGGGCTTCTAGCTGTTCACACACCATCTCCAGCAGTTCTGGAGAACCAAAGTCAGCCGCTAGATGAAAAGCTGTATAAGAACTTTCTAAAGGCTGTGTCAATAAACGTCGATCTTTAGAAAACCATCCCCTCACCGCACTCAAAGCATTCGCCTTCAAATCACAGACTAAAGCCCTCACCCAAGTCTTCGGCAGGTACAACTCCGCACTACCTTTCAAGGCTGGGTTCTCGGCCAAAAACTCCCCCAAGTCGCTTACCTTATCCCAATTAGGGGTTAATTCTTTATGCTTCAGCACCCGACCTGTCTTAGGGCTTGTATCGTTTTCACGCAGCCACGCTTCAATCGCCTCTCGCTCATAGGTATGACCATCCGCCGTGATCACCGGTTCAGCCATGATTTGACTCGTAATCGAACAAAGATAACGTCCAGGGATTGGCGGGGATGAAAGCGAGAAACTTAGCATAGTCAACTCCTTATTTTAGATTCATTAAAATGCTTTCAAGCACGCCACCAGTTTACTAGGGCTTGTAGGAGCAATCAATCACAGGCGGTATTGGCCAGCCAAAGCAGGTGATGAGCATTATACGGTGGATATTGCAGCGAAAAACGTGCTATTCAGGTAGGACTGATGGATAACATGTTGACCCTCTGAGAGCCCTGTTTTCAACCGGAGCAAGCATTCAGGGTGTCTTAATGAACGAATCAACAAGCCTATTAAAAAATGACTTAAAAACCAACACGTTTCTATGCTTGCAGCTAAAAAACATAGGTCCAACCCACACTCATCACCTTCGCGCTATTGCTGGCATCCAACATAAAATCACTGTTGGCCCTCAATTGTAGATTAGCGCCAAGTTGCAGGTAGCGATAACTAAGATCCACAAAATGATCCCCGAACATCCGCATTTTCACACCGGCACCCACTGCCATAGCCGGCTTAATAGGACTGTTGCTTTTAGAAGCCCCCGCGGTAGGTGCCGGTGTTAAAGTTGCCGTAATCGTGTATTTGGAAAGACCTACACCGCAACCCAGATAAGGTATGAACGGTGTCTGATTGACAAAATCATAATAGGCATTCAGAAGGACGGTACTGCCTTTCAAGGTCCCGTCTAACTTTCGAAGCGTTATCAATGTACCTGTCAGCACAGGGCTGGCTGTATAGCTAAGCGTCTTGCGACTCAGATATTCGAGATCAGCTCTGAACGCAGGTGAAAACTGATAACCCAGGCGTAAACTAAAACTGCTTTGCTTGGCAGAGACACTCTTTGTACTCACAATCCCCGCTTTGTTGCTATCTGTAGATTTATTCCTAAATGTTGTTAAAGCAAAAGGACCGCTATTATACCGAACACTGCCATAGAAACGTTGATCGGTACGCTTAGGCACCATAGCATTGAGCCTAGCCTGCTCTTCTAAACCGATCTCCGATCCCCCCGTGATAGCCTTGTGAAAGGCTGTAGACTGCGCATTTCCATAAGGATCGACCCTTGAGTGATCGACCACGAGCGCTGTAGCGATATTGGGTATTATCACTAATAAGTAGAACAAAACGCCTGTTTTTGTTAATCTCACTTTCATAAAAAATCCCTTCTATCAACCCTCTGCCAACACGTGGTTCACACGTTCTCTCAATGCCTTCCCTGCTTTAAAGTGTAAGACATAACTGGGTTTTTGATGCGCCGCTACACCGGTTTTAGGATTTCTAACAGAACGTGCCGCGCGCAGACGCAGGACAAAACTACCAAAACCACGGATCTCCACACGCTGACCGCTCAGTAATGCTTCAATGATTTGCTCAAAGACTAAATGTACAGCGATAGCAATATTTTTCTCATATAGTTGCTTGTTTTGCATCGCCAAGGTTTTAATTAATTGAGAGCGTGTCACGGTGATCTCCAAATCAGGACTGATTCATCCTACAATACACCCCACCCTATGTATAGGTAGGGAACGCTTTAAATAGCTTGTTATCTTACAAAATAAATTTGCAATCTGTATTGGACATTTAGTGATTCCTCTCCTAGATTTAGTATTTGAACTTTTAGGGAAACTACGTGTAGTATGAATTTTCCACTTATCACTCGTTAAGCTTTATCAACGGGAGAAATCTTATGCCAAAGGACTGGGGACAATCGATTGAAAATATGGAGCCTGTAGAGAGCGCTCTGTTAGAAGCACTGGAAGAGGGCCCTGTTTTAGAAGCAGAAGCTTTAGAGGAAGTGGAACTAGAAGCAGAGGTCCTTGTTGCAGAACTCAATTGGGATGCAGAGGCAGAAGAACAACCCACCGCACGGCAGCCTCGCAAACAAGAAAGCGACCCAACCCAGTTATACCTCATTGAAATTGGTGCCTCCCCTTTGCTGAGTGCTGAAGAAGAAGTTTTTTATGCACGTCGTGCCCGCCAAGGCGATGAGGATGCTCGTAACCATATGGTCAAATGCAATCTGCGCTTGGTGGTAAAGATTGCACGTCGTTATCTGAATCGTGGCCTGGCGCTTTTAGATCTGGTCGAGGAAGGTAATCTAGGCCTTATTAGGGCTGTAGAGAAATTCGATCCAGAACGCGGCTTTCGTTTTTCGACCTATGCTACCTGGTGGATTCGACAGAATATTGAACGGGCCATTATGAACCAAACGCGCACGATTAGACTGCCCATCCATATCATCAAAGAGCTCAATGTTTATCTACGCAAAGCGCGGGAGCTTACCCAAGATCTGGACCATGAACCCACCTATGAAGATATTGCCAAGGCTCTGGATAAAGAGCCTGCGGCTGTAAACCGTGTTCTTCGACTGAATGAGCGCACTTTATCGGTAGATACCCCCATGGGTGATGATACCGATAAACCTTTACTCGAAGCGCTGGCCGACCATCAAAATGAAGGACCGGCTGAAATCTTAGAAGAAAAGAATATGCGCAATCGGCTGGAAGAATGCTTAGGTCTCTTGAATGAGAAACAGCGCTCTATTTTGCTGCGGCGTTTTGGGTTACGAGGCTTTGAGGAATCGACCTTAGAAGAAGTGGGCATGGAAGTGGGCCTTACCCGAGAACGGGTCCGGCAAATCCAAGTAGAAGCCCTGAAACTATTACGCTCCATTATGGAAGAACGTGGTATAGAAGCTAAAACTGTTTTTTATTAAAGCGAAGAAACCAAAGGAGCGCGCTTGATGTCGCATACATTATTAGAAAGTCTAGAACCGAAGATTGACGCTATGCTTGAAAACATAGCGCTCTTAAAATTGCAGGTTGAAGAACTTGAACAGTACAATGCACAATTACAACAGGAAAATAGCACGCTCAAAGGTCATCAATCACGGTGGACACAGGGTCTGCAGACCTTAATCCACAAACTCGATACTGTAGAGGCTGAACCACTGCTTAAAACAAGGCGTGTGCCTGAACACGAAGTTTTTTAATACCCCCGATAAGTGTTTTTCCAATGCACATTCGAAAAAACCTATTGCACGAGGTATTATAGGCTATGCGTGATTATGATAGTTTCTTCGATCGCTTATTGATCCCTATTGATACAAGCTTAAAAACCTTTTTTTCCGTTCCCAGCGATGCACAAAAAGCAGCATCCCTGATGCGCGTCAATCATACGGGTGAAGTTTGTGCACAAGCCCTCTACCGCGGACAAGCACTGATGGCACGCAATGCCCCTTTGATCGAACACTTAAACCAAGCCGCCGATGAAGAACAAGCGCATTTACAATGGTGTGGTGATCGCCTTAAAGAACTCAATAGTAAGGCCAGTATGCTTAATCCATGCTTCGCAGCGGGATCTTTCGGCATAGGCATGATAGCGGGACTGTGTGGTGAAGCACGCAGTTTAGGCTTTGTGGCAGAAACAGAAAAACAAGTGGGCCTGCATCTAGAAAAACACTTACAAGAAATGCCCCTAGGTGATGAAAAGAGCCGAGCTATCCTGCAACAAATGCAAATCGATGAACAAAAACATGCAACCCAAGCCATTGCACACGGTGCAAAACCATTGCCGCAGATAGTGTGTGTGCTGATGAAAGGCTTATCGAAGGTTATGACAACGCTAACGCGTTATATTTAATCCTACCCTAGCACCTCGCCAAGCAAGAGAGGGGGGTGCGTTCTACCCAAAAAGAACCCCACTTACGTGGGGTTCCGGTAGATCAGGAAAACAGGGACCGATGATTACATCATGTCGCCCATACCACCCATTCCGCCCATTCCGCCCATACCACCCATGCCGCCGCCACCGGCTGCACCGCTGTCCTTATCAGACTTAGGCGCATCGGAGATCGTGCACTCTGTGGTAATTAACAAACCAGCTACAGAAGAGGCTTGTTGTAAGGCTGTACGGGTTACTTTGGTTGGATCCAAAATACCCATTTTAACCATATCGCCGTATTCGGAGGTTGCAGCATTGTAACCGAAGTTACCGGTGCCCTCTTTCACACGTTGCAACACCACTGCAGGCTCTCCACCCGCATTCAATACGATTTGACGTAAAGGTGCTTCTAAGGCTCTTAGGATAATGGCAACACCGTGATTTTGATCTTCGTTATCACCTTTCAATCCCTGCACCAAAGGAATGACACGTACCAAGGCCACACCGCCACCAGGCACCACACCTTCTTCAACCGCTGCACGCGTAGCATGCAGTGCATCTTCAACCCGTGCCTTCTTTTCCTTCATTTCTGCTTCGGATCCGGCACCTACTTTGATCACAGCCACGCCACCGGAGAGCTTTGCAATACGCTCTTGGATTTTTTCGCGATCGTAATCAGAGGTAGCATCCGTTGATTGTTGTCGTAGTTGCAACACACGTTTTTCAATCGTGGCATGGTCGCCCTTACCATCAATAATGGTGGTGTTTTCTTTGGTGACCAATACACGTTTAGCCGTACCCAGCACGTCGACCGTGGCAGACTCCAGCGTTAGCCCAATTTCTTCGGAAATCACAGTCGCTTTCACCAATGTTGCAATATCTTCCAACATGGCTTTACGACGATCGCCAAAACCAGGGGCCTTGACTGCACAGACCTTTACAATACCGCGCATATTGTTAATCACCAAGGTTGCTAAGGCTTCGCCTTCCACATCTTCAGCAATAATAAACAGCGCACGACCTGCTTTAGCCACCGCTTCCAAAATAGGTAACATCTCACGAATGTTCGCAATTTTCTTATCAATCACTAGGATGAAGGGGTTCTCAAGCTCACAGCTCATATTTTGCTGATTATTCGCAAAATAAGGTGAGATATAACCGCGATCAAATTGCATCCCTTCTACGAAA
Organism: uncultured Legionella sp.; assembly: GCA_964522825.1. Classification (GTDB taxonomy): domain Bacteria; phylum Pseudomonadota; class Gammaproteobacteria; order UBA6186; family Azoamicaceae; genus CADEGZ01. Next base: position 5,879 of record CAZFXA010000005.1, on the reverse strand, counting down.
GATAGTTCATCGCTAAGGCCATTACCGTCTTCAACCGTAATGACGCCCTCTTTACCCACTTTGCCCATGGCCTCGGCAATAATATTACCGACTGATTCATCGGAATTAGCTGAAATGGTACCCACTTGGGCAATCGCTTTGCTGTCTTTGCAAGGCACCGATAATTTCTTCAGTTCCGCAACAATCGCAGCAGTGGCTTTATCCATACCACGTTTGAGATCCATAGGATTCATGCCAGCGGCTACAGCCTTATGACCTTCCACCACAATGGAACGCGCCAAAACCGTCGCCGTTGTTGTACCATCGCCTGCATCATCAGAGGTCTTGGAAGCGACTTCTTGCAGCATCTTGGCACCCATGCCTGCTACACCATCCATTTCAAATTCTTTGGCCACCGACACACCATCTTTGGTAATGGTAGGGGCACCATAGGATTTTTGAATAATCACCGTGCGACCACGGGGACCTAAAGTAACTGCTACTGCATCGGCCAGGCCTACAACGCCTCTTAATAAGGCATGTCGCGCTGCTTCACCGTAAAGTAATTCTTTTGAAGCCATGTTTATCTACTCCTCTCTATTCAATAATCAGTAATTAGTGTCCAACCACACCCAAAATGTCTTCCTCGCGCATAATCAGGAGATCCTGACCATCGACTTTCACTTCGGTACCGGAATACTTACCAAAAAGTACTTCGTCTCCAGCCTTCAGATCGACTGGACGTAAGGTCCCATTGTTATCGAGCTTACCGGGTCCCACGGCCAAGACGGTGCCACGTTGTGGTTTATCACCTGTTTCAGGGATCAAAATTCCCCCTGCACTCACCGTTTCCACAATACGCTTCACGATCACGCGATCGTTTAGGGGACGAATTTTGAGTTCACTCATCTTCTTTGCTCCTTAACTAAGTAAGTTTATACCTAAATCTTGCCGTGCAACCATTTAGCAACGGTGCCAAGCATATCATTGATGAATAAGCCTTGGCGAACTTGTAGATGGGGGCTGCAAGCGAAAATTCAAGGGGCTACCCTAACGCTGTCCAATAAGTTTTTCTGAGTGTGCATAAGGGGTGTCGATTCCAGAGATGTATGCCCCCGAGTGCCATTCGGAAAAACTTATTTAATTTAATAGACTACTAATGATCCATCATCCGGCTCTCAGCCGAAAAATTATCAAAGCGTGCATACTGACCCAAAAAGGTAAGACGTGTCATGCCAATAGGGCCGTTTCGTTGTTTGCCAATAATAATTTCGGCAGTCCCTTTATCGTTAGAGTCTTTGTTGTAAACCTCATCCCTATACACAAAAGCAATCAGATCGGCATCTTGTTCAATCGCACCGGATTCACGCAGATCGGACATCATGGGCCGTTTATCAGGTCGTTGCTCCAAACTACGATTGAGCTGTGATAAAGCAATCACCGGCACATTGAGCTCTCGGGCCAAGGATTTAAGCGAACGAGAAATTTCTGAAATTTCAGCTGCCCGATGTTCATTACGCCCAGGCACCCGCATCAATTGCAAATAATCGATCACAATAAGACCCAAGGAACCCTGTTCTCGAGCAACCCGACGCGCACGGGCACGAATTTCTAAGGGACTTAAAGAACCGCTATCATCAATTAATAATTTCTTCGCAGATAACAAGCTAATCGCTGAAGAAAGCCTAGGCCAATCGGCCTCTTCTAATTGACCACTACGGATTTTTTGATGATCCACGCGCCCCATAGAGGCCAAGAGGCGCATGGCTAATAGATCGGCTGGCATTTCCATACTGAAAATAAGCACGGCGCTATCGGGATTTTTCATCGCAGCATGCTCGGCAATATTCATGGCAAAAGTGGTTTTACCCATCGAAGGACGGCCTGCTACCACAATTAAATCGGAGGCTTGTAAACCACAGGTCAGCTTATCAAAATCATTAAAGCCTGTAGAAATACCCGTGATGGAAGAACCTGCATGAAAAATCGTATCGATACGATCAATCGTACGTGCCAGGACCGTTGCAATGGCTTGGGGGCCCGTTTGTACACTACGTCCGCCTTGCTCGGCAATGGCAAAGACTTTACGCTCTGCATCATCCAACAATTCTGAAGCGGATCTACCCGCTGCATGAAAAGCAGACTCGGTAATTTCACCGCCAATTTCAATGAGCCGACGCATAATAGAGCGCTCTCGCACAATATCGGCATAGGCAACAATATTAGCCGAGGTGGGTGTGCTCTTGGCCAAATTGCCTAAATAAGCAAGGCCTCCCACGGTATCAAGGGCATGCGATCCCTCTAGGGCTTCCGAAACGGTGATGATGTCGATAGGCTTGGATTGTAAGGCTAGATCGGCCATCGCCCTATAGATGGCTCGATGATCCATGCGGTAAAAATCATATTCTAAAAGACGATCGGCCACCCGATCCCAAGCATGATTATCAAGCATCAAGCCGCCTAAAACAGCTTGTTCTGCTTCCACAGAATGGGGTGGAATTTTAAGACCCGGTTCAAGAAGCAGGGCTTCGCTTAACATTGTCCCTCTCCACGTCCATGAGCCTATACGCTTAGGGTCTTAGGAAGCGGCTGTTACCAGTACTCGGACTTTGGCAACGACTTCATCCCCAAACAAAGGCAACTCGACCGTATGATCGCCACACTGACGAATCGGTCCTTCGACAAAACGGATTTCATGTCTATCCACACGATGACCCAAGGTTTCTAAGGCTGCGACAATATCTTGTGCAGTGACTGAACCAAAAAGCCGTCCTTCTTCGCCTACATTCGCCACAATCGTGACCAACAAATCTTCTAAGGCCAGCGCACGGGCACGGGCTGCTGCCAAACGTGCTTCGGCTTCTACCTGCAAAGCTGCGCGACGCGATTCAAACACCATAACATTCGCGCGCGTTGCGGCCAAAGCCTTTCCTCTGGGGATTAAATAGTTGCGCCCAAAGCCTGGTTTAACCTGTACTTTTTCGCCCATGTCCCCCAGTTTGGGGATTCTTTCTAATAAAATGACTTCCACGATACCTATTCCTTTTATGAGGATTATTGGGGACTACTGATGTTGATCGCAATAAGGTAATAAAGACAAATAGCGTGCCAATTTAATGGCCTGCGCTAATTGCCGCTGATACCGTGCTTTAGTGCCCGTAATACGGCTTGGAACAATTTTTCCGCTTTCGGTAATATAGTTCCGTAATACATTTAAATCTTTGTAATCAATCTGTTCAGTCTTTGCAGCCGTAAAGCGGCAAAATTTTCTACGACGGAATGGACGTGCCATAGTATGCTCCTATAATTCTTCCGCAGCGCCAAAAATCTCTTCTTCGGAATCAAAACCGCGATCCCGAGGTCTATAGCCACCTTCACGACGTTCGTCTTTTTCTTTCATCAAACAAGAAGGTTCCGTAATCGGAGCATCTTGGATTAAGACCAAGTGACGTATGACAGCATCATTAAAACGGAAGTTGTCGGTGAGCTCTTTTAAAGCTTCTTGGGTACAGGCGATGTTCATCAGCATATAATGCGCTTTGTGAAGCTTGTTAATGGGGTAAGCCAGTTGTCTGCGCCCCCAATCTTCCAAACGATGGATCTGGCCGCCTTTAGCCTCGATCAGCGTCTTGTAGCGCTCGACCATGGCAGGGACCTGCTCGCTCTGATCCGGGTGGACCATAAACACAATTTCGTAATGTCTCATTTATAACTCCTTATGGGTTTTGTCAGTCTGCAAACTTTTGCAGGACAAGGAGATTCAAACCTTTGGCACGGTTTAGGTGCCAAGGAGGCCACATTATAGGGATCAACAGCGGTGAAATGCAAGACCTGCCCAAGATTGGGGATGTCCCGTGATAAATAGGCGTATATGGTAAGATGCCCTGGGTTAATATATCTAAAACAAGGAGTTGGTTTTATGTTCAAAATCCAAGCACCTAAGCCAGATGATGATCAAGATGATCAATTAGATATATTGAAAAGCCCACGATTATACAAACATAATCCCTTTGATAAGGGCCCTGTCGATTTTAAACGAATCTGTTCATCTGATTTTATTAAAAGTTTTCTTCAAGAACGAGGAATACCTTGCATTCCAATAACAGAATTAACATCCGTGAAACAGCTTACCAACACTGGCACTGCAAAAATCTGCTTGTATGATTGGTTAAACCCTGCATCAGGGGACAAAAAAAAAGTCGTCGTTAAAAAATTTCATGCATGCTCTGGTCTACCAGAACCGGAAGGAAGCACTATGCCAGTAGTGTTTTTTCTCAATGAGGTAGAAAAAATATGTTTCTTTAATCAGCGTAGAGCACGTCGATTGTTTATTAAAACCAGCGCGAATCGAGCGAAAAATAGTTATGATACTTATACTTTGACCACTGGAAAAGTGTCTGATGAAGATCAAAAAAAAGCCACACGCATTATTCAATGTTATGGTTATTGTTTTGAAGATGCCCAAAATGATCTGTCAAAAAGAAATTTGTGGATGGTGATAGAATATGCCGAACGAGGCGCTGTAACGAACCATCTTTCAAGGATGAACCTGATCCAACGAGTAGAAGTATGCCTCGCTGTCGCTGAAGCACGCGATTGGCTGTTTGGCGCTAATGGTGTGCACGGCGACATCAAATCGCTCAATGTCTTATGGTGTGAAGATGGATTTAAGCTCGCGGATTTTGGCACTGCACTTGCAGCGAGCGAACCATTTTATTTGTTGACAGAAGCGCTGTTAAAAAGACTGCAGGAAAAAGCATTCGTTTTTTTTGATTACACTCCTATAATCATTTCAATGTTAGATGGTTCTTTTTGGTTTGTGTTAAACAGTTCCAAGCAGATTGAACAAACGCAACAGCAGGACATAATTCCAGAAATACTCAAAAAATGCTGGCCTATTAAACCAAAAGCAGAAATGTTATATGTGTTACAGTGCCCTGAGCTTTTTAAGCCATACGTTGCTGACTTTTTTGATCAACATCCAATGCAACCATTAAAAGATATAGCGCAAATGTTGCCCTTCTATTTGCCACAAGATCATAAAGTTATGCAATATTTAAGAAGAATTGGATATCATCAATCTATCCTTGCACAAATGCTTCAAAAAAACAGCCATATTGGCTCATATCAGTGGCTTGCACCTGATTTTATGCCAATATCTGACATTTCAGAACCCAGCGATCAAACACAAGTAGACCTAGAAAAGAAACAAATTCTACATCCGACTCCATCGACCGATACATTCAGCACGGGCGTTCTTATTTCTGAAATATTTAGAGGAAAAACACCTTATCCAGAACTGCCGTGTAGTGACGATCAGATCTTTATAAAAGTTGTTTACGGATTGCGTCCATCACTAGAATCTCTGTATACGTTTAATGATTTTTGTGCCACTGATACTTTATGGCCCACGCATAGAACCTTAGCCGTCAAAAAATTAATAGAGGCCTGCTGGGCCCATGATCCCAATGAGCGCCCCCCGATTACAGACTTGATTCATTTTTTTAAAAGCTGGCTCGATGAAATAATCATAAAAGCAGTTACTAGAAATCGACCAGACATTGTTCAATATTTCTTACAAACTATGCCAGATCTTTCTTGGTGTCTTACAATTCGTGAGTTTCAAGATATACCCGCAGATCTGTCTGGCCGTATTAGTTTACTGCAAGCGACTGTATGGTCCTGTAACCCTATCGCTTTGGTATTATTAGAGAGCGAAAATGTTCGACGTTTACAGTCTGAGATTGTCGCACAGCTGAAGGATCAAAACCTGAGCATTTGGATTGAAAAAAATGGACCTAATGCTATCGCGATCTTAGAACAATTGCTACATTTATACCAATCTTTCAGCGATTCCCGCCCGCCTCCAATTTATAAGCTAACTTATGCCTGTACAGCCT
>CAZFXA010000004.1:0-68651 GCA_964522825.1 uncultured Legionella sp. | reverse complement strand
AAGCCACACTCAAAGACGCACCGAAACTATCGCCACCAGAAACGCTCGAGGCAGCCGAAGCAACCACCACACCTTCACCTTCTACTGCTACACCAACGCCATCAAGCCCGTCCACAGAAACACATGAAGAAAAAGCAGCACCCGAGGCAAAAGCGAAGCCACCTACACCTGAAGCAACACCAACACCAACACCAACACCAACACCAACACCAACACCAACACCAACACCAGACATTATGCCATCGCTTTCTTCGATACCGATAACACCCATGCCAGGACCATCACGTGTACAACCATCAACAAAGCCCGCAGGACAGCCATCGCCTGCTAAAGGTGTTTTTCAACCATTGATAGACCGGTTCAATACAACCTTCGCTACTCTTACGGGCTACCGCACTAATCCTACAGATCCTGCAGAAACGCCAGGTTTTGGTTCTACAACTACTAACCCAACGGTGACACCAAAACTCACAGCAACGCGCACAGAAAATCCTCCTTTAAAAAGTCGTGTAACACCAACGCCCGATCCAAGCACCGCACCTACGTCATCCACAACAACCACCCCAACGGGAAAACCTCTCGTGCCACCACTTAATCTTGAGAAACTAAAAGAAGGTGCAACGCAAACAAACATAACAGTAAAACCACCAACACCAAAATCAAGCCCGCGGTGACCATAACCCCTCAATAACACCTTTCTGGTTCGAACCCCCCCCCGGCTAGGCCGGCCCGCTTTTAGAAAAGGGGGCAAGGCAATACCAAGAACCATCTTGTACTGTAACCCCTACCCAAAACATAGGTTAATCATGACCAGCGTGGTAACAAGATACAGCACACTCATACCCCCCCCTACACGAAAAAAATCTGCATGACGATAACCACCGGGGCCTGCAATGAGTGCATTGGATTGCTGATTCGGCATCATAAAAGAATTGTTGGATGCAATCGCGACAATCAATCCATATACACTGGGATCGGCGCCCACATGCAAGGCTAGATCAATGGCAATGGGCACCAGCACAATAGTAGCACCCACGGCAGACAATACACCGGCCACCAGTGTTGTCATCATCGCCAAACTCAGTTGAATCGCCCAGGGTGGAACACCATCCTTTAAAAAGACGGTGTACTGTGTGAGCCAATCCGTGGTATGCGTCGATTGCATCGCAAGCCCCAAAGGAATAAGCCCTGCAATAAGAAAAACTGTTCGCCAGCTCACGCTTTCATAGGCTTCGTCAATATTCAAAACACCGGTGGCGATCATCCCGGCAGCCCCTAATAAAAGCCCCACGGGCACAGGGAACTTACCAAACACAATTAAAACGAGCGGCAACGCAAAAAAACTTAGGGCATAGACTGTTTTATTTTGCCTGATCCTTTCGCGGGGATAAGCCGTCGTTACCACCACAAAATCAGGATTTTTATGAAAGTCGCTGAGCATTTCCCAATTGCAAAACATACCTAAGGTATCGCCAGAGCGCAGCACCAAGGATTTTAATTTTTCGCCCCGATAAACCGTTTGCCCCCTGTAAACAGCTAAAACATGCACATGATGATTGCGCTTCATATGCAATTCTCGTAATGCTAAGCCTATTAGTTGAGAGCTGGGCGGCACAACCACCTCACAGAGGCCTGCGCGTACGGGATGCAAGCGTTCAGAAAACAACCTCAGTTTAGATTCCAAAGCGAGATGATGGTTTTTGGCAAAGTCACTCACCTGGTCTTTGGTGCCAATGATGGCAAGCCAATCGCCTTTTTGTACCACCATGCTACGCAAAGGGGGGAAATGCATAGTTTTATTTGAAAAAACAGCTAATACAGAACAAGTCAATTCTAAGTCACTGTCAACTTTTTGTAAGCTTTGGCCCACTAAATCGCTGTTTTGTAACACACGCAATTCGAAAATATCGGTGCCTTTTCCATAGGTTTTAAAAAAATGTTGTTTAGCAGAGCCCCCACTAAAAGACTGCGATTGTCCTGCCGGTAATAAGCGCTTACCCAACACGATGAAATAAAGCATCCCTAGCAATAGCATGACAAAACCAATCGGAAAAATAGACAACATCGAAAAAGATTTTAAAACAATGGTCTTACCCTGTGCATGCAGATGCTCATGGCTAGCGACCAATAAACTATTCAGTAGAATTAAAGCATTACTACCAATCATGGTCAGGGTTGAACCAATCATGGCACAAAAACACATCGGCATGAGTAACTGTGCTTTAGGCATACCGCTACGTATACTAATTTTGTTCACGACCGGTAATAACAAGGATACGGTGCCTAGACTGCGCATAAAGGCAGACAAAGCGGCGGCAATGAACATAAGAATAAAATTGGTTTGCGTAGGGTATCCATGCCCCCATTTCATCACGCCGCGTGCAACCCCAAGCGTTACACCACTTTTCTCCAAGCCCGCGCTCATAATCATGATCGCAATAAGGGAAATAACCGCATCGCTTGAAAAACCAGAAAAGAGCGCCTCGGGTGCTAATAAACGGGTGAGTCCTAATACGACCAAGACCAGCAGGGCCACAACATCCACACGAATCACATTCGATAACGTTAACAATACCGTCAAGGCTAAGATGCCGAGCACCATGATCATATCAAAGGTTAAAGGAATCGCTTCAAACACTACATACCTCTACAATAAATCGCTTAAAGATTCATTATAGAGGCGCTTAAAGATTAGATCCCACGTTTGATGCCCCAATCCTACACCCCGACGCTCATATTTACTGAAGGGACGATTCATCGGTCTTGGCACATAGCATCCCGCGCCGGCTGTATTCTCAAAATGCGGGTCTTCTGAGAGCACATTCAACATCCATGCGGCGTAATCTGCCCAATCGGTCGCGAGATGTAAGCTACCACCGGGTTTTAGTTTTAGGGCAATTAACTTAATAAAGTCTGCACTGATTAAACGACGTTTATAATGCTTTCGCTTGGGCCAGGGATCGGGAAAGAAAATTTGCACGGTATCGAGAGAGGCATTCATGATACGTGTTTGCAAGATTTCTCGGGCATCGCCACAAAAAACACGCAGATTCTGAAGCCCTGTCTGATCGGCTTGCGTGATTAACTGACTCAATCCTGTGCGATACACTTCGATGCCAATAAAATCCTTATCGGGTGCCAGCGAGGCCATCTGCAACAGGCTTTCACCCCGACCAAAACCTATTTCCACAATCAGCGGTGCAACACGACCAAAAATAGCGCGTGGATCGATAAAGCCTTCCTCGCCGTTTTCTGAAAGACCATAGCGAGGCCAAAGGGCCTTAATCGTGGAAGCCCGTGCGATCATGCCTTTGCCTTCCCGACGCATAAAGCTCCGAATAGTACGCAAGGGTCTGTGAGGGATAGTCATTGCTCAGTTCCATGTTAGAATGGCATCATGATACGGTATTTAAACAAGCTACGGTATGGCAGGATCAGTCTTTTGGGGATCCTGATCTGTCTCATGATGGGGTGCGGCCAAAGCGGTCCGCTCTACTTGCCCGATCAAAAACCACCCATAAAGGTCCCTAAGGTATTTGCCTCGAAGACCAAAGCGCTTTAAGCTTAGCCTTATGCTGATTCATTTCACTAAAATGCATGGCTTAGGTAACGATTTCGTCGTTATTGATCGCATCATGCAGTCTTTTACACTCCGTGCGGCGTCTATCAAACATTTAAGTGATAGGCATCTGGGGATTGGTTTTGATCAATTACTGTTCATTGAACCCCCCATCCGTCCTGATGCCGATTTTTTTTATCGCATTTTTAACGCCAATGGAAAAGAGGTAGAGCAATGTGGCAATGGCCTACGATGCGCAGCGCGTTTTTTTTATGATAGAGGCTTTTGCAACCGTAACCAACTAGAGGCTGATTGCATCGCCGGACCCACGCGCTGCACCATCGAAACGGATGGTACCGTACGTGTTGAGATGGGAGTTCCCAACTTTGATCCGCCTGCCATACCCTTTCTAAGCGATCAAGAAGCGCCCACTTATGCTATCCAACTGGATCAGTCTTTTTTTGGGGCGAGCGTGCTTTCATTAGGGAATCCCCACGCGATTATCCAAGTCCCTGATGTAGATAAAGTTGACTTAAAAACAATCGGACCAGCCTTGAGTACACATCCTGCTTTCCCAAAAGCTGTGAATGTGGGTTTTATGCAAGTGATCAACCGAACACAGATTAAACTGCGCGTCTATGAACGCGACGTGGGTGAAACCCTAGCCTGTGGCAGCAATGCCTGTGCAGCGGTCGTGAGTGGCATTCGTTTAGGCTTATTGAATAATAAAGTGCAAGTGTTATTCCAGCAGGGCGCTTTAACGATCCAATGGCAAGGCCCCCAGTGCCCGGTCATTCTGCAAGGACCCGTTCATACAAGCTTTGTGGGAGAATTTCGTGTTTAAGGCTTTCATATTTAAAAGATCGCGCATCGCATGGGGCTGTGTTTTAGTCTTAAGCCTTGGTTTGTTGGGAGGTGCTTACCTACTCGAATACGGCTTCGGTCTAGAACCCTGTGCACTCTGCTTATTACAACGCCATGTCTTATGGATGATCGCGGTCCTAGCCTGTCTGGCTTTTTTACAGAACCCACACTATATCGGCACACGGTTGTATGCCCTCTTGCTGTTGCTGTTCAATGGCGTAGGGATCCTGCTGGCCGCACGACACTTATGGGTACAATACGGTTCTACACCCGATATTATCGTGCCTTGCACAGCGGAGCTTCGAACGCTATTGCAGTTTAAACCCTTGATGCATGCCTTAGCCGATGTGCTGCACAACACGCATGACTGTGCACGGATCGATAAGTTGTTCGGTCTACCGCTATCGGCCTGGTCCATGATGAGCTTTATCATACTGATCGTCATGGTGTTATGGACTTGGAAATGCTCCGCTAAAAAGACATTCCAAGGCTAATTGCTTACACAACTTTAAGATCTAAACACTATCAACTGATAAACTTTTATTTGAACCGCGCATTGCCTTGACGTGTAGAAAATACTGTCTTTAACTGAATCATGACTTTATGATCAATGTCAGGAGAACGTTTTTGGATACACACATCAGTCAATGGTTAGCGCAACGCCATTCCACCTGGTTACTTTGTAGCGAATTAGCCAATGTTCAGAAGAAGGCCAAGCCCGTCACCCTGAAAAAAATAACGGTGTTCTGCCAGACACTGATGGATTATGTTTCTCTGGGACATTTTAATGTTTATGAAAAATTAACACACGCTGCCTTAAAAAATAATCTGCCTCTGGATAAGCAACTGCTGGAAGACATTGGATCGACGACCGATGATGTCCTGCATTTTAATGAGAAGTACACCGATCCCAACCATCTGGAAACCTGGGTAGAGGATCTATCGCATTTAGCAGAACGCTTGGCGCACCGTATTGAATGGGAAGACCGTTTAATGCAACCCTATTTACGATCTTAACGGTCTGTTCAATCAGTTTTTCCGAATGGGCATAAGGGGCATCGAGTCTAGGGACGGTCCATCGTCGAATACAGAAAGGCGCTTTATTTTTCTTCTAAATACTGAAGCTTATCGGGTACGTCTTTCCATTGCTCTGCGTCGGGCAAAGACCCTTTGCTATGGTTAATGACAGGCCACTGTTTAGACAGTTTGGCATTCAGCGCCAAAAAGTGTTGTTGCTCGGGAGGTAGATCATCTTCAGACCGAATCGCATTCACCGGACATTCTGTTTCACATAAGGCACAATCGATACATTCATCGGGATCAATCACCAAAAAATTAGGGCCTTCTTTAAAGCAATCGACCGGACAGACTTCGACACAATCCGTATATTTACAACGTATACAATTGTCAGTTACCACGAAGGCCATGCTAATCCCCTATCCTACCCACTCACATTGCGTGAATCTTAACAAAATTCTTGCAATGATTAAAGTGAAGCATGGCCTCACACAAACCGCGTCAATAACCAGTGCTCTACCCTGCGTAACAAGTAGTACCACGCTTCTGAACAGGGTCGTTTTTTCCAGTCTATCCAAGGCGTCGTCACATAACAGCCCTGAATACCTGCAATCAGCGCTGCCAGGATGCCCGTCAACAAGCGATCATCCATTAAGAGAACCTGCTGTGGTGCTACACCCAAAGTGTCTAAGACGACTTGAATACCGTCTATAAAAGGTTTTTTCCTTTGAGGGCACACAAAACTTATGCCAGGGAAATAGGCCTGAAAATAGGCCTGGCGCGCTTTGGTCGGCTGATTACTGAGGATAAATAACTGATGGGGTTTAAAGACACTGAGAGCCTTTCGTAACCAATCCTCCATCATAGCCAAGGGTCTTGGTGCTGCATGCGCAGCCAAAACACCGTCAAAATCTAAGATCAATCCCTGAATACCTTGCTGTTTTAACAGGTCCAGATCGACATCCAGAAGGGTTTTTGCCTGTAAAACAGAATCCTGCGTATAGTGGGCTAAAGCCTTTCTATAGCGCCATGCGCACTGCACAGCATAGTATAATCGTGCTATCATACGGGGAGTTTATAGAGGTCTGAGTGAAGCTGCAAATGAAATTAGTCGATCGCTTAATAAAATTAGCGGATGGCCTAAAAGAAGGTTCTAAACCGCTGCTTCAGGGTGTGCTCAAAAGTGCCTTGGGGAAAATGAACCTTGTCACACGCGAGGAGTTTGATGCACAACGTAGGGTCTTAGAAAAAGCCGATCGCACACTCACAGCGCTCCAAACCCGTTTAGAAGAACGCCAAAACAAGTCTGATTCTCACATCAGCTAAACACCTTTCCTATAAGGCCTAAATACGCTACACTACTCCGCTATGGAAGAATTTAAATATATCCTTATCTTGCTTGGTTGTTCAGTGGCAGTGGTGTCTCTTTTTCGCCGCATCCATTTACCCCCTATTTTGGGTTATTTATTTGTAGGCATGCTATTAGGCCCGGGTGGGTTTGCTGTCATTCCTAGTATCCAAGACCTGTCCTTCTTAGCAGAATTTGGCGTGGTCTTTCTCATGTTTACCATTGGCCTAGAATTTTCTTGGACGCGTATCATGAGCATGCGCCGTGCATTACTCGGTTTGGGCGGCATCCAAGTGCTGCTATGCACCTTGTTTGCAACAGCCTGGGGTTATTTTCTGGGCTTGCCTGCAAAAACAGCCTTCGTAGCAGCCGGTGCACTGGCGCTATCTTCTACCGCTGTGGTTATTAAACAACTGGCTGAACAACATGAATTAAACACCATACATGGCAGGCTCTCGATTGGCATTTTACTATTCCAAGATCTAGCCGCTGTGCTATTCCTAATCCTCATTCCTGCCTTGGCACAAAATGCTTCGGGGACCGAAATGCTCATCCCCATTTTAATTGCTTTGGTGAAAGGTGTGGGTGTTTGTATTATTCCTGCGGTGGTCGGTAAAAGATTGCTAAGACCCATCTTTCATGAAGTGGCCAAATCACACTCCAATGAACTTTTTATGCTCACAGCCTTGCTCGTAGCATTAGGCGCCGCCTGGGTAACGCACCACCTACAATTATCGATGGCTTTGGGAGCCTTTTTAGCAGGGCTCATGCTGGGTGAAACCGAGTTTCGCCACCAAATCGAAATCGATATCCGTCCCTTTAGAGACGTGTTACTCGGTTTATTCTTCGTCACAGTCGGTGCTTTATTAAGAATTGATACCTTACCCAACCATTGGCACTGGGTTGTCTGTATTTTATTAAGCCTTATTGCTTTTAAAACTCTCGTAATCATGATGCTCACACGTTTTGTGTGTGCACTACCCTATGCCAAAGCCTTTAGAACAGGTTTATTATTAGCCCAAGGTGGCGAGTTTGGTTTTGTAATCCTTACCGTGGCCATTAATAACAAGCTGATTGATCCTCTACAAACCCAGGTAGTGGTGGCTGCCGTGGTCTTGAGTATTACCGCAGCGCCCCTACTCATTCGTTATAATAAGGCCATTGCCAACTGGTTCTTTAAACCACCCACCGAGCTGCCTGCCGAAGATCGTAGACCCTTGGAACTGGCTGAACATACGGCTGAGTTAAAAGAACATGTGATTATTTGTGGGTTCGGACGGGTGGGACAAATACTCACACGCTTCTTAGAACAAGAAAATATTCCTTCTATTGCCTTAGATCTCGATCCGATGCGTATTTCTTCTTCTTCCTTGGCCGGTGAACATACTTTTTTTGGCGATGCTAGACGCCCCGATGTCTTAGCCTCTGCAGGACTCGCCAGAGCACGTATGATTGTGATTAGTTTTTCTGATGAACCTGCTGCCTTAGAAACCCTGAAACATATTAGGGCTTTAAGAAAAGATGTACCGGTGTTCGTACGCACTAAAAATGATTCTAACCTGAAAGCTTTCCAAGATGCCGGAGCCACTGAAGTTGTACCTGAATCGCTGGAAGCCAGTCTGATGCTCGCTTCACACTTACTGTTGATGTTAGGCATCCCAGCTTCTCGGATTGTCTATAAGATCCGCGCGATCCATGCCGATCGCTACAAAGTTATACAAGGCTTTTTTAAAGGCACGGACGATCCCACCTTGCTCGAAGAGCCCGATGCTAATCGTATGAGCCTTCACGCTGTCACCATTACGGATAATGCCTACGCTGTCGGTAAAATGGTGAGTGAGTTTATGGATTCGACAGCCCCTCACACTATTAAAGTCCTTACGCGTGGTGCCACCCGATTCCCCGATCCACCAGGCACAACGATTATTGAAGAAGGGGATGTCTTGGTCCTATTTGCGACGCCCGAAACCTTGTTTATTCTCATCGAAAAACTGTTAAGCGGGCAAACTTAATCGTTTGTTCAAGCAGTTTTTTCTGAGTACACATGAGGCGCGTCGATGGACTAGTGGGCTTTTGTGCCTAGGCATGCAGCAGCAATAATCGCTTTAAAACTTTTTTTATTCACCGGCTTATTAATAACCTGATGAATGTCTAGGTTCTCACATGTTTCTCGTAACTCATCCGCCGATATAGTTGTAACAAATATTATTTGAGTTTGTTGATGCCTTGGATGTAATCGTAATTTCCCGGCTAATTCTGTGCCTTTCATATCAGGCAATCCCACATCAAGCAAGATCAGATCATAAGGGTGGTCTGCTTTCTCAAGTGCTTCTTGGGCTGTGGCGGCTGTTTGCACCACGCAATGTAAGTCTTTTAACATAATGGTATGGATTGATCGAATGAGATAATCATCTTCCACCATCAAAATGGAGGGTATTTTTTTAACACTCATCGTTTTTTCTATAACTTTTACCATTTCCTCATCCATGATGACGCCTTTAAACTTTATGGATATCAAATCAGCACACCCATTTTCAGTTTAATTTTATACTCCTATCAATGTCAATTTTGAAAATCGCTATTTTTTTCTATAAAAAAATATTCTTTCCTTAAAGAACCTATGAAAAATTATGCTACCATACAGAAACCAAGAAATCTTAAGAGGGAAACTCTTAGCGTGACGAGAATAGACACCAATAAGTTAAAAACCTTCTACTACGTGGCAGTGGAAGGGTCGTATCACAAAGCATCTCATTATTTAGATATTAAGCCCTCGTATATTAGTAAACATATTACCTCTTTAGAATCTTTGCTTAAATGCAAGCTCTTTAAAAGATCACACCGATCGCTTATTTTAACCGAAAAAGGCGAAGAATTATTAAAATCAACCCAAATCATTATGAATGAAGTTGAAAAACTTGAGTCGGTAATATTGACCGTTAATAATCGAGATAACAATATTATCCGAATTGTGACAACCACAGGAGCTACTGTTCTTTGGCTCTTGAAAAAAATAAAACCGTTTATGAAACTTTATCCACAGTATAAAATACGTATTATCAGCACAGAAGATAAAATAGACATTGCCAGTCATTATGCAGATGTTTTTGTGCTCCCTAAAATGCAGCGCACCACCTCGATTACACAGAAAAAATTGTTTGTGTTTCACATGAAACTTTTTGCTTCGAAAAAATATACCGATGTGTTTGGTGTGCCACAAACTGTTTCAGATTTAGACCACCATCGGCTGATCAGTTACTACCACAATGAAGTAGGATACCGAGGTAACCTTGATTGGCATCTTATGCTTGGTATTAAACAAGGACCTCCGCGTGTACCCCATTTGGTACTTAACTCTACCCTTGGTTTATACGAAGCACTTTATCAAGGGATGGGCATTGTAGTTCTTACAGAAGAATTTTCAGATTTAAAGATACAACATGCTTCTGAAGCCTTAGAACCTTTGGTCCCTATATTACCCAATGAAGGTGTAGAAGTACCCATTTACTTTTCAACATCCCACGAAAAAATGAAACTGCCCAAAGTGGTTGCGCTAGATCAATTCTTTAGAAACTATCCTGCCTAAAAAAGTACAAGATTTCTTTTCAAGCTATACCTTAAACACTTCCTCCAACGATCGGCTATCCTCAATGGTGCATTGGTATTGTTGAAAAAGAAAGTCGTCCAGTGCAACAACTTTGGGTAAATGCACCTTATCCAACTTTACAGAAAAAAAACGGTTCTTAATTTATTAAGGTCGGCTTTTTCCATTTTTTCCCTGCCAAATAACCCACTATTTCTGTTTTAAAAACATTTAAATTGATCGCAACGCCGAAGACTATAATAAAAAAGGATAAAAACTGCAACGGCGTAAATTGTTCATCCAAAAAAACATAGGACATAAAACACGACAGCACAGGCAGTAGTAGCATAAAGGGCGCTACGGAAGCGCTGGCATATTGTTTTAAAAGCCAAAACCAAATACATCCGGCTAGTAGCGTTGCCCCATAGGCTGCAAACAATATCGCAAGCACCACCTGCATCGATATTTCGCTTAAAACAGATTGAATCATTGAAGGCCCACACATGGCGTATGCTAGAATTGCCATCGGTAAAACAGAAACAGCTGAAAGCCATACACTCGTTGATAAATCAGGAGAAATCTGATATTTCTTTATGAGTGCCAAGCCAACCCCCCAAGACATAGCGGCAAACAAGATACATAGAGGGCCCATGATGCTTAGCCCACTATCGATCGTATGACTAAACAATAGAATAATCCCCAGAAACGAGACAATCATCCCTACGATCTGATATTTTTTTGGTAGCTCTTTAGATAACAAAAAGCAACATAAAAGTCCAAAAAATGAGCAGGTCTGAAAAACGACCGATACAACCCCTACACCGGCTCCATACCTCAACCCAAGGCCCAGTAGAAAAACATTCAATGCATTCCAGAAGAAGGCAATAAGCATCAGCTTCGTCAGATTACTGGGCGGTTTTCTGAAAAAAAGCAATAAAGGCAGGCAAGCGAAAAATCTCATGAAATTAAAAAGTTCCAGAGGGATTTCTGTACACACAACCTTTAGAACAAGAAGGTTTGTTGCCCACAAGGCAATCACGAAAACGGCAGCCAAAAAATGTCTAAATTTCATTTGACCTCATCCCTCAGATCTCACGAGACCCATTCTGCCACATGAAAGTGTAGAAGTATCCATTTACTTTGCAACAATATCCGCTATCACACGGAGAGCCAAGGCCTCTGTTTCTTGTTATAACACCGCTATGACATTAGCGGTTATTTTTAGTCGTGCCTCGATTGGCATTCATGCGCCTTTGGTGACGGTCGAAACGCATATTTCGCAGGGTTTACCGGGTTTTACTATTGTGGGATTACCCGAAACAGCCGTGAAAGAAAGCAAAGACCGCGTGCGCAGTGCGATTATTAATAGTCAGCTTACTTTTCCCACACGACGCATTACCGTCAACTTAGCACCCGCCGATCTACCGAAGGAAGGGGGCCGCTTTGATCTGCCTATTGCTTTAGGGATCTTAGCCGCTTCTCAACAAATACCCCTAGACAATCTAAAGCACTATGAATTTGCCGGCGAATTAGCATTATCCGGCGATCTACATCCGATCTACGGCACATTACCCCTAGCATTAGCTGCCCGTAAAAGTGGTAGAACGTTGGTGGTTCCACACAAAAATGCTGAAGAAGCTGCCTTACCTGGCGATAATACGGTGATTGCAGCACACTCACTTTTAAGCATTTACAAACATCTATCCCGACAAACACCACTCAATCCCTATCGTGCTAAAAAATCCTTAGCCCAACACACACAAACCTTTGAAGGCGATTTCTCGGATATTCGAGGTCAAATGCACGCTAAGCGGGCTTTAGAGATTGCAGCCGCAGGGGGACATAGTGTGCTCATGATGGGTCCACCGGGTACCGGTAAAACATTATTGGCGAGCCGTTTACCCAGCATTATGCCACCACTCTCTCTTGATCAGCTTCTGGAAGTGATTGCGATCCATTCCTTGCTACCCCAAACACCCACCTGGGTTGACAGTATGGGCAAACGTCCTTTTCGTGCACCACACCACACCGCCTCTGCCGTAGCACTGGTGGGTGGAGGTAGTCACCCAAGACCCGGTGAAGTGTCTTTAGCGCATCACGGTATTTTGTTTTTAGATGAGTTACCCGAATTTGATAGACAAGTCTTAGAAGTCTTACGAGAACCCTTGGAATCGGGCACCATTCTTATTTCAAGAGCCGCAAGACAAGCCCAATTCCCTGCACAATTCCAATTAATTGCCGCCATGAATCCCTGCCCTTGTGGGTATTTGGGGGATCCAAGGAATCGTTGTCAATGCAGAGCCGAACACATTAGTCGATATCGTAGCCGTCTTTCGGGACCTCTTTTAGATCGCATCGATATACATCTTGAAGTACCTGCCTTGCCCATTGCAACACTCACAGCCTACCAAACGGTACCCGAAGAAAATAGTGCCTCTATCTTAGAACGCATTATACCTGCCGTTACACGACAGCGGGATCAGAGGAACAAGTTGAATGCAAGACTCAATAATACCCAAACCCAACAGTACTGTTCTTTAGATCCTAAAACGCAAACCTTTTTAAATGCAGCCATAGAAAAATTAGGGATGAGCGCGCGTGCTTATCATCGCACCTTGCGCGTAGCCCGTACCATTGCCGATTTAGAAGCCAGTACAAACATAAGGCTCGAGCATATACAAGAAGCTCTTTCTTATAGGGCTATACGACATTTGGCTTATCATTAAAACGATGGGGTTGTTTTTTTCTTGACTAAAAGCGGTCGATCCACAGGAGGATGCAAAGGTGGCAGGTAACGGGGTGGATGCCAAGGTCGTAGAATGCCTAGGCCTTCATGCAAATGAGGCCAAAAAATAACTGGCACATTGCTTTTGTTTTGAAGACACTTTTGATACAACAAAATCGTATTGCCTTTTTTATCTTCACATACTTGATCCGGATCAACACTCACCGATTTTAAGATTAGCCGTATCACTTGCTCATCAAATTTAGCAATATTCAAAAAACGATTGGAAACCGTACAAGACCGAGCGCCTAAGGCTATTAATTCACGGATAATGGATATTTGGCCTAAAATCACGGCACAGTCAAGCGCCGTTCTTCCATCGGAATCCCATAAATCAAGTCCGATGTTGGCATGAAATTTTTTCATCTCGTTCAGCATAGTCAAGACTGTCTTTAACTGTATCGTTTTAATGGCAAGCAGCAAAGGCGTATTTCCATCCCTATCTTGACTTGTAAAATCTATAAAATGTTCTTTTTCTCTGGCATACTCCATTAAAAATAAGGCAACGCCTTCATTTTTATTGATGATTAATAAATGGAGCGGTGTCCTATTATGGTGCATCTGTGAAGGACTATTGATAGCGACTCGGCATTGTAATAAAAGCTTAAACCCTTCTTTCTGATCCTCCGGATTCAGTGAAGCACTAGCCACGCCAGACAAAGCATTAAAGCCCAATCGATCATAATGAACGTTTACTTTTCCCTCCAAAACCAAAAAACGAAGATGATTCAAATGATGGGGATTTAAAAAATCTTTTTGATAAGCCACTATTTCATGTTGATTGACAACCGCATGATGCTCAGCCCCTAAGGCTATTAGTTTAACAATGACTTTCTCAATTCTCATCGTGAAAGCATGATCGAGTGCTGATTTTCCATGAGCATCACATACATTTAACCCAATATTAGACCCAAATTTTTCCATTTCATGAAGAATCGCATCGGCTACTTCTGCTTGTTTTTCTTTTATGGCCAGTAATAACGTCGTGTTTCCATAAACATCTTGCAAATGATACGCTATAGAATGACCAGACTGTCTGGTATAACGAATCAAAAATAAGGCTGCCTCTTCATTTTTATTGATAATTAATAAATGGAGGGGTGTCCTATTATGGTACATGTGTGCAGGACTGTTTATATTTGCTCGGCATTCCAACAAGAATGCGAAGCGTTTTTTTTGATCTTCCACATTTGAAGAATCACTGGCAACACAAGAAAAAACATTGTAACCTGATCGATGATAATGAATATCCACCTGACAATCTAAAACCAAAAAACGAAGATAGCGAATATCGCAAGGTTCTAAAAGTTTTTTCTGATAACCAGAAATATCGTTAAAACCTTGGTGAAATTCGGGATAACTTCTTTCAAGCCGTCGATGTGTTTGAACCATCGTATCACCGACAACTTCAGGAACCGCGGCTACAACGCTTGTTAATGCTGCTTGTGCCTGTCTTAAGCGCTCTGCTGCGGTGCTTACAAATACCGTGGAACGATTTAAAACATCTTCAGAGTTTGGTAATGCTTCGCACCATTCTTGCCATCCTTGCCATCCTCGCATTGTCTTTCCCTATTGTGCATTGGACACCATATACTCCACGGCTTTTTTAATTTCCTCATCTGAACAGGTGCTACAACTGCCCTTAGGGGGCATGGCTTTATAGCCCTCTATCGCGCGCTTGACAAGCAGATCCATGCCATCAGCGATACGCGGTGCCCAATCAGCCTTATCTTTCAATTTAGGTGCACCCGCCAAACCTGCACTATGACAAATATGACAAGTCTCTTCATAACGGTGCTGGCCAATGTTCATGATGGTTGGGGGTTGTAGAGCCGGAGCGGTTCCCGACATCATTTGACCGCCTTTTTCAACGTTGAGCATCGCCTCGGGCTGTAGGCGTAAAAGAATCTGGGATTCCTCTAAAGAACCGGACAACTCGGAAAAAGCAACAGGGATACAACCGAATCCCCCTACGATACCCAATAACCATACTACAAGATGCTGCACGCTTTTTCCTATACGTCCTAGACGAATCCCTTAAGTCTATCGTACTATAGCCCTTCACTAAAACACGCTATGAATGCTCTCATGACTGATATAGAACAAGCTCTACACTTTTTAAAAGCCGGTCAATTGGTAGCCATTCCCACCGAAACCGTATACGGCCTAGGGGCAGATGCCGATAATGCACAGGCTGTAGAACGCGTGTACGCCGCTAAAAATAGACCCACTTATAATCCGTTAATTATACACATTGCAAAAGCTGAAGCAATGAGAAACTGGGCTATCAATATCCCAGACCGTGCATGGAGTCTCGCCAAGGCCTGCTGGCCAGGGCCTCTCACGCTGATCCTTGAACGGCATCCGCGGGTGTCTAAAATGATTACGGCACAGCAAGAAACCGTGGCACTACGGATCCCTCATCATCCACTCACACTCGCTTTGCTTAATCAGTTTCAAGGTGGCATTGTGGCCCCTTCCGCTAATCCTTATGGTTATTTAAGCCCTACGACCGCCGAACATGTACGCAAGGTACTCGGACACAAGGTCGATTATGTTTTAGACGGTGGCCCTTGTAGCATTGGGATTGAATCGACCATTGTGTATCTTTTAGAGGATCAACCGATCATTCTGCGCGAAGGTTTTTTTTCCGCAACTGCATTATCAAAGATTTTGAATGAACCCGTTTTTTCTAAGCGTGCAGTATCCAAAGCAATACCGAAAAATCTGCAAACCCCCGGTTCGGATCATAGCCATTATGCACCCACCAAACCGCTGTACTTATTGGATCAAAGGGCTTTAAAAGAAAAAATAATAGCCTTCACACAGCAAGGGAAACACTATGGTGTTTTAAGTTACACCTATTCGGAAAAAGGTATAGGGCAAGATCCAAGTGTTTGGATACAGATGCCGCTGGATCCGACGCATTATGCACAACAACTCTATGACTGCCTCTATAGGCTCGATAACAGCACTATTGAGGCGATTTTCGTGGAAGAGCTCCCGCACACCGAAGCCTGGCTGGCTATTCAAGATCGCTTGGAACGGGCTGCTCGCCCATTAACATAAGCGCTGTATTTAAGGATTGTTCTTGTTCAAAGCGCTCGATGGCTAGGCTGATCAATCGATCAATGAGATCGGGATAGGCTAAGCCGCTAGCTTCCCATAATTTAGGATACATGCTTATTTTTGTAAAACCAGGAATGGTATTAATTTCATTCAGAAACAGTTGGCCATCCGAGCTTAAAAATAGATCCACGCGCGCCATACCCTCGCAGCATAAAACCTTGTAGGTCTTCAACGCTAGCGCCTGTATTTCTCGCTGTTTTTCTGCACTAAGATGCGCAGGGATTTCAAAAATCGCCCCTTCATCATCTAAATATTTTGCCTCATAGGAATAAAATTCGTGCTGGGGAATAAGCTCGCCTACCACCGAGGCAATCGGGTGATCATTGCCCAATACAGAACATTCCAGCTCTCGACCTTCAATAAAGGTTTCAAGAATAATCTTTCGATCAAAACGAAAAGCAAAGGCTATCTTCTCCTCAAAATCGTCTACACCATTCACCTTAGAAACACCAATTGAAGAGCCTAAATTGGCAGGCTTTACAAAAAAAGGCAGACCCACTGTTTCGACAATTTCTTCAAACGTGGTATCCCTTGCGTTATGCGCATTCAAAATTAAAAAAGGTGCAATCGGAATACCTGCGTCTTTCAATAAACGTTTCATCACGTCTTTATCCATCGCCACAGCCGATCCTAAAACACCCGCACCCACAAAAGGAACATTCGCCAATTTCAGGAGACCTTGAATCGTACCATCTTCACCATAAGGACCGTGCACGAGGGGAAATATAACATCAACAGGACGATGGATAGCATGAGGCTCCAAACTAACGAGTGGACTCGCGCCGGGTTGTGCAACCAATGCCACAGGATGATGCCCGGGCTGCATGCGAATACGCTTCGCACTATGGGCATCCAACAAACAGTGCTCTAGATCCTCATAGAAGAACCATTCGCCCGCTTTGCTGATCCCCAATAACACGACTTCGTATTTATCTTTATTAATCGCTTCGATAACGCTTTTGGCCGAAAGCAGGGAAATAGCATGTTCTGCAGAACGCCCACCCAATACAATACCCACACGCATTTTATTTGACATGGCTTTCAGCGCCTCCTAGGGATGCAAGCAGTGCATCTAAGGTCTGCATAAGCTTCTCCCCACTACCCTTCTCAATCATGTTAGGGGTTATCAAATAACTACCCCGTGGTGTATTGAGCACAACGCTCGGACTCAAAGTAATCTGATAGGCCGTCGCCAGATTTTTAGCTTTCAGCAGTTCCTGGTTCACACTGAAGGAATCATAGAGATCTTCAACCGTTTGAGCAGGAACACCGTGTTTTTCAAAAAAATCTGCTACGTTTTTTTTATCGGTTAAATCGAGGGTGCGTGCTTGGATAGTTTCGAACAGCCGTGTATCTAGCGCATCGTTTCTTTTTAGCGCCTTCACAATTAAATAGATTCTGGCAAAAGGTTCCCAAGCCTTATTTAAAAGAATGGGCACATGATGAACCGTAACCTTTTGTGCATGTTGCTTGGCCCAGGTATCGAGGAAGGGATGCCAACGCATACAACCATAACAGCCATAACTAAAAAAATTAATCAGCTGTACACGGCCCGAATCTTGGGCCATTAGCGCTTGAATGGTGGGATTCGAAGTGATAGCAACCGGCAGCACTTCATAGCCTTTATTTGAGACATGACTTGCGGGTTTGATAGATACATCTGCCTTCAGCGCATCCGCCGGTTTAAAAAGCACAGCATACGCTAACAGCCCCAGAAAACTAAGGCCGAATCCCCATTTTAGATATTTAATGAAGTCCATGGACATAATTTGCCACCGCTTTTATTTCTTCATCGCTCATACGCTTCGCAATATCTTGCATGATAGCATCGGGATCGTTTTTGCGCAGTCCTGTACGAAAGTTATGGAGTTGCTGGATCATATAATCCGGTTGTTGACCACTGAGCGCTGGAAAACCTGCCAAGGGGTTTCCTGCACCCCGCGCTTCATGACAGGCCGCACAAGCGGGCACCCCTGTTTGGGGGTTACCCCCCCGATAGATCTGCTCACCCAAGGCAACAAAAGCCTCCGGGGTTGCACCGACAGCGACGGCCTGGTTCGAAAAATAGGTTGCCAATGGCTCAAGCTCCTCCATCGATAAAGGCCCTAAGATCCCCTCCATCACGGAATTGGGCCTGGGTCCTGTAGCACCCGCTTTAAAAGCCTTCAACTGTTCCATGAAATACTTGGGTGATTGCCCCGCAATACTAGGCCAGGCCGGCACCGTGCTATTACCATCGTTATTATGGCAGCTCGCACACTGTTTTGCTTTATCAAAAGAGGTCTGTGCAACAGGGACTGGCGCAGCAGCTGTAACGGCAGACTCCGCAGGTGCCGCAGCAGGGGAAACAGGCACTATCAAAGTTGCTTGCACCATCCCACTCAAGGCCATCATGAATACTATTAGCCCATATCGCATATAAAACCTATCACCCACTATCCCTGTCTCGAAACAACCGCTATCATAGCAGCGAATGAGCATACCCCACTATAACCAAATCCGCTTTATCAAAAGTGTGGCCGATCCCAGCCAACTACCCCCTGATACGGGGGTGGAAGTCGCTTTTGCGGGCCGCTCCAATGTAGGCAAATCCTCTGCGATTAATGTGATTACGAATGTTCATCGCATCGCAAGAACCAGTAAAACCCCCGGAAGAACGCAGTTAATTAACTTATTTTCATTAGATCCCAACCGACGTTTGGTCGATCTACCCGGCTATGGTTATGCCAAAGTCCCCAAAGCTATGCAAGCCCAGTGGCAAGGTCTCATTGGCAAATATATGGAAGACCGTGAGAGCCTACAGGGCTTGATTCTTGTGATGGATATTCGCCATCCACTCAAAGAAACAGACTGGCAAATGATTGAGTGGTCTGCAGCCAATGTCTTACCGGTTCACATTTTGCTCAGCAAGGCCGACAAGCTTAAACGAGGACCGGCACTTGATGCCATGCGTAGCGTGCTCAAAGCGCTTGAAAAATATGAGCTACCTGTGAGTGCGCAACTGTTCTCGGCTTTTAACAACACGGGCGTGGAAGAGGCCAAGGCTGTGCTCAATGAATGGTTAAACGATACGGCGGATTAACCATCATTTGCGTCAACGTGCATGCCCTATTTGGGGACTATTTTTTTACCATTTGCATCATAAATATCCATTTTTTCAAATTCATCTGCTGTTTTAGAGGGATAATTAGCAATAACGGTAATATATCCGCGGTTATTCGATAGAGCACCTTCAACGGGGGTGCCAACTGCCTCCCAAATCCCAAGCGTCATCACATCAAGCGCACCGTGCCCCGCAGCCCTAACATAATTAAGACCCGATTTCCTCGCATGAGCCCTATAGGTTTCAGTATACCGCCCATTACTTTCTTGATTGCCATTGATAATTTCCATCCCTCGAGATAGGAAACAACCTCTTGTTTGACACTTACGAACATCTGCCACTGAAACACCTTCATTAGAAGCCGCTTTATAGACAGAGCAACCCGACAAAAAGGTTATAGCTAACAACACCCCACCGAATGAATATTTATCAAACAATTTATTGACTCCCGCTAAAAAGACACCCCCTTTAAGGCTACGCTATTCATGAACCACAATCAATCCCTATAATAGATGGGATAGCGACTCATGGTTCTACGCCATTAATAAAAAATCTTCTAAAGAAATGCCTCTTATTCTCTCTGTATCAAAAGAATCCTGATTAATGACGGTTAAGTGCTCCGTCTGAAAAGACTTTAAAAACCATACAAAGTTATGCGGCCTATAAGCACCCGATTTAACTTCTAAGTAAAGATCTTGGCTAGGTATCACAAAATCAATCTCATGCTCTTTGGATTGCCAGAAATTGAGATGATCCATAAAATCAACTTCGCCAGCGATACAGTGTTTTCGCCATATTTCTTGTGCCACCGCCCACTCAAATATCGGCCCCAAATCTTCCCCTAAGTTTTTTAGTGCGTCTACCGTTCTTGGCTTTTTAGGATGCCAACAGATCGCCATCAGTAAATTGATAAAATGATACTTGCAGGGTTTTCGAAAAAGTGAAATTTTCTTGTCGGGATCATAGGGAAAAGCCGGCATCATCGTCATTAAATCGGATAATAATTCGATATACCCTTGTGCAACCGTATTATTAGATAAACCACTTTCTCGGGCTAATTTAGCCTGTCCTACGGGCGTGCCGGCTGTGCGATAGATACTTTGCAAAATAGCCAATAAATTAGCGCGGGAACGACCTGTAGCAGCACATTCTCCCAAAATCCAATCACTGATAATGGATACTACATACTCTGGCAATCGATGCTGCGTTGCTAATTCGTTTGCAGCAATGGCTGAACCGCCCGATAAAAGATAGGCCCATAAAGTATTTTCTTTAAAAACGCCTACACATTTTTCTTTAAAATCTTTATAGGCTATAGGGGTAAAAACATAATTGGTGCGTACAAGTTTACCTTTTCTACCCGGCAAACGTTCGATCCCTCTACGCAAATCGGAAGCTTTAGAGCCGGTTGTTATCAATAAAATATCTTTAAGCTCACCAGCATCAATCAAACGTTTAATAGCTTTTTCCCAGGCTGGCACCGCCGTGATCTCATCAATAAATAATCGCTTGACTGTTGCACGTGGTGCAAATAGGGGGATGAGTAGTCTTATGTCTTGAATTAACTGCGTATAATCTTTAATTTCATCGCCGTTTAAATACAGCGCTGTTTGTGCCCCAAAGGTTTGAATCGTTTCCAGGATTTGCTGTTCAAGCCAGGTGCTTTTACCATATTGTCTAGCACCCCTAATTAAGAGCACACCTGGCTCCCTCGGCAATTCATCAAGACCAAAGGCTTGTTCGAAAACAAAGGCCATCGACTTCAAGCTATCAACGTGTGGCAGAACACCCCCTGTATGGATGTCTCCCTGGAGTAAGTGTTGATTGATCTGTTGATTATCCAAGGTTCTAGGCCCTCTTTAGCTAACGGTCTGAACGTTAGTATAGCTAACGGTCTGAACGTTAGTCAATCTAACGGTCTGAACGTTAGCTCAATGTGCCTCATCCCAGTTATTCCCAACCCCAATATCTACGTATACCTAAACAGTGTGCATCGCTAATGCTACTTCACAATATTCTGCTTCGTCGATATTCAGTAACTTTTTAAGCATTGGCCAGGCAATTGCAAATTTGTCGGGTACACAGTCTTTCATATCGCTTAATAGTGTTTGTAATTCGGGTAGAATCATCTGTTCTTCATAATTAAAATGACTGAGCATATCGGCGAATACACGGCGCAGATCCAAATAAAGCTTATAACCCAGGTCTAGTCTTTCTTCGCGATCGGTAGCCTGCGCTAAAACTTCCAGCCGCTCGAAAATCTCCGCGAAGCTTAAATGATGGGCTTGATGTTGCTGATCCGCCAGATGTGCCACCTTGGAATCGTATTGTGCTAATAGGGTATGGATGCGACTTTCTTCATAATGCGCGTGGCCGTGGAGAACATCGGAAAACTGTTGCAGATCGTTTTTAATAAAGTCTATAGGCGCAAGACCACCAAAGTCATGAGTTGCTACCTTTTGTAGCAGCGTGCTAAACAAACAGAGCAAATATTTATGCTCGCGGTACAAACGGTGCCTTTTTTTAAGTGGATAGGTATTCATGGCTCTCTACTCCATTCATAAAAAATCTTCTAACTAACCGTTAGGTCATCAATGCCAAGTATGTTTCTGAATCCAGACGTTTATTTTTGACCAATGCTGGAACAACATCTTCAATTTCAATGAAAGATGTAGAATTTTTTAAATTTTCCGGAAAAATCGCCAAACAATGATTTTTATCAGACATTTTTGATGGATATAAAATAGCTTCAATACCTGATGCATGTGCAATCTGCCCGAAAATTTGCGAGTTGGATGGAACATCAAAATGCATAGGCATGGATCGCCAGCTAGGATCAAGAAGCGTGTTTTTTAGTTCTTTCACGTCTTTTACTGGCAGCATTGGATTGATATTCAGTTTTCTAGCGTCAGCAACGAGATTCTTTGGTAGTTTAATATTTTTAATCACATTGAAGAATGCTTTTAACATCAAAGTATCATTCAACGATAAGACTTGCGTCATATCTCCTTTTAAACAGACAATAGAGATTGATTGGTGGCTGGTAAGTGCAAGATCTTCAACGGTAAGCCCAGGATGCTTTTTACTGGGCTCATATAGGCCAAATTTTTCCTTGTACGCTGTACTTCTATTTTCCGCAAGGTACAAAGCAGGGAATCGAGGGAATTTTGTCTGATCAATATCTCCAATATTAAATCTTCCGCCAGGATTATTTAATAGACTGCCCTTGGCCGATAATGGATCAGAACTATATTGATAGGAAACAACCCTTTGCCAGCCTGTAAATGTCCAAGAACCTGCATGCTGTGTTAAAGCTTCTTTCAGTGCATTGATGATGAGAGAGCGTTGATTTGAAAAATAACAATAGTGCTCCCAATAATAATCGGCAATAGCTCGGAAACGCTGAGGTGTTAAACGGACATCTCTATGAGAAATCGTATCCAGAAAGGAACCTTGATCGCGATTTTTATTGTCCATTGTCTAAGGAGCATGCCCAGCGAGGGCATCTTGAATAAATTTTACTAATTTTTGATACCGCCCGATGCGAATCATATCACGTGGTGATATGTCTCCCAATAATGGATTTTTTATTCTAAACCACAGTGCTGTTTTCTTAGGATCACCATCAAAGTATCCTGCAACTAATTCACAAATAATCGCTATCTCTTCTAACCGTTGAGATAGCTCTCTTGGCATTTTTTCGTCATAACGTACAGATATCTTTGGTACGCCAGTCGCAGAAGCGACTTCTGTTTTAGAAAATTCCAGATACTCAACGATCTTTTTAGGCTCCCCTGTATCCAAAACACCCAAGTAGTTATGGCTAGGAATAGTATTAAAAAGTGACGGGGCTTTCTGTTGGACACGCATAAAAACTCCTGGCTATTACCCATTAAAGTGCATCTTCACTAAAGTAGACCTGAAGTATAACCATATTATTACCATATTTCAACCACTGTTTTACCATTTTTTAGCCAACACCCCTTGTAAGAACCAGATTGCTTTGAGGTCCATAGTGGCCTGTGGGACATCCTTTTCTGCAGCAGGTTCTACAAATGATACGGCTGATTCATTTCAAACCATCTCGGCCCGTGTTGAGCTGGTCATTTCTAGAGGGAAACTCATTAGAATTGCTTGTTTTTTGAGCTAACGTTTCAAACGTTAGCTCAATGTGCCTCATCCCAGTTATTGCCCACCCCAATATCTACCTTTAAGGGCACTGAGAGGGTACAGACACCTTCCATGATTTGTCTTATTTGCATGGTGGCCTGTGAAACATCCTGCTCTGCCACTTCAAACACTAATTCATCATGGACTTGCATAATCATGCGAATCGAATCTGGTTTATCTTGAATAACACGGTAAAGTTCGATCATGGCCAGTTTAATCATATCGGCATTACTGCCCTGCATAGGGGCATTCACCGCAGCACGCTCGGCCGCACGTCGTGCAATCACATTAGGACTCTTTAAGTCTGGCAAATAAAGCCGCCGGCCCTTAATGGTTTGCACATAGCCCTCTGCCACACCCTCTGCCACCACCTGTGCCATAAATTGTTTGACACCTGAAAAGCAATCAAAGTAGCGATCGACTTGCAATTGGGCGGCATCCACCGGGATCCCTAATTGCTTGGATAAACCAAAGGCCGACATGCCATACATTAAACCAAAGTTAATGGCTTTGGCGCTGCGCCGTTGTTCGGGTGTGACCGATTCTACAGGGACATTCCAGACTGCGGCTGCCGTATTGCGATGAATATCATCACCCAAACTAAAGGCCTGTAAAAGGCCTGGATCCTGCGAGAGGTGCGCCAAGATCCGTAATTCAATTTGTGAGTAATCGGCTGATACTATCTTATAGCCAGGGGGTGCGATAAAAGCACTGCGGATCTGCCGACCTTCGGGGGTTCGGATCGGAATATTTTGTAAATTGGGATTGCTCGAGGATAAACGCCCCGTGCCCGTGACCGCCTGATGATAAGACGTATGAATCCGTCCTGTCTTCTCATTCATCTGTTCGGGTAATCGGTGCACATAGGTAGACAATAATTTTGCCAAACTACGATAGTGCAAGACAATGCCGGGCAGCTCAAAATTTTCCGCTAGTTTTTCTAAAACCGCTTCAGCGGTAGAAGGCTGCCCACCCGGGGTTTTTTGAAAAATAGGCAATTTTAGATCTTCATATAAAACACTTTGCAATTGCAAAGGAGAATCAATGTTAAAGTCTTTACCTGCCAGGGTATAAATACGATCGGCATAGCCTTGCAGTTGTTTCTCAAGATCCAGACCTTGGAGCGCTAAAGCCTGTGTATCCACCAAAACGCCACCACGTTCCATGGCTACCAGCACAGGTACCAAGGGCATTTCTATCTGCTCAAAGACCCTTTTTTCCAACTGAGAGGCTTGTAAACGTGGCCAAAAATGATGATGCAACTGCAAGGTTAGATCGGCATCTTCAGCGGCATAAAAAGCAGCTTTCTCTATTTCAATTTGATTAAAGGTTAGCTGTTTTTTGCCTTTTCCGGCTAATGCTTCAAAAGAAAGGGTCTCTGCCTGTAAATATTTTTTTGCAAGATTCTCTAAACGATGACGACTTAAAGTGCTACCTAAAACATATGATTCTAACATGGTGTCGAAACGCACACCTCTTAAAGTAATACCATGATTGAGCAGTACTTCTTTATCGTATTTAAGATTATGCCCCACCTTAGCCTTGGCTTCATTTTCTAATAAAGGCCTTAGGCGTTCTAAAATAACCTCGCGATCGAGTTGTACAGGCGCACCTTCATAATCGTGCATCAGCGGCACATAGGCTGCCTGATGCGGCATGATAGCGAAGGAAAGACCGATGATTTGTGCCGTCATATAATCGAGGCTATTGGTTTCGGTATCAAAAGCAAATAGTTCAGCCTTTTCTAAACGTTTGAACCATTGTTCAAAATGTTCTTCCGATAATATGGTTTCATAATGGGTTTGAGGGTCTGTTTTCTCTTCTGATTTTTTTTCTGTGCTTCCTGCTTGAAGCATCGATAAATTTTTGAGCAAATAGGTACATTCAAGTTCTGTTAATAGTGCTTCCAGTTTTGCATGATCGGGTTTTTTGAGAAGACAATCATGAATGGTACAATCGAGTGCAACGTCCGTCTGAATGGTTACCAAACTTTTAAATAAAGGTAACTGCGGCAGCGTTGCGCGCAAACTTTCCCCGACTTTACCCGAGATCTCTGTAGCGTGTGTGATAATACTTTCCAAGGTTTCATAGCTTTTAAGCCACTTCACCGCCGTTTTAGGGCCCACACTGGGAACACCTGGAATATTATCGACTGTATCGCCTATCAGTGTTAAGTAATCGACCATCTGATCGGGACGAATCTCGAACTTCTGAAAAACAGCTTGCTCGTCTAACACTTGATCCGTCATGGTATTCACCACGAAAAGCAGCGGATCGACTAGCTGTACAAAATCTTTATCACCACTGGAGATTAAAACACACTGATCGTGTGCTTTGGCTTGAAACGCTAAAGTGCCAATCACATCGTCTGCCTCCACACCCGGCACTGTGATTAAGGCGACACCCATTGCCTCTATCACAGTCTTTAAAGGCTCAATTTGCACGGCTAAATCTTCGGGCATGACCGCACGATTGGCTTTGTACGCTGCATACAATGCGTGTCGAAAATTTTTGCCCTTGGCATCAAACACCACCGCTATTTTGCTGGGTTTGTAGTGATTGATCAGCTTTTTTAACATATTAATTACCCCCACAATCGCCCCTGTGGGTTGACCCGTATGGGTACTTAAAGGGGGTAGGGCGTGATAGGCACGAAATAAATAAGAAGAACCATCCACTAAAATAAGGGGATCTTTAGGGATCAGGGGCTGTGCAGACATGCGCTTAAACGGGCTCTAATTTGGCGTAGGCGAGCGCCAGCCATTTATTGCCATAGATATCAAACTTTACATGCACGCGTGCACGATCGGAGCTGCCTTCTTGATCGACCACAATACCTGTTCCAAATTTGGGATGCTTCACCCACTGTCCTAAAGACATACCTGATTCGGATACCGCTGAGGATACAAGCGGACTCTTTGTAGGCTTGGAAGGTGTCGAAGCTGTGAAGGCGCGCATAAAGGACTGCGGTCTTTGCACACTAACCTTTTTATGCTGCTCTACCAATAAGTGCGAAGGGATTTCACTGATAAAGCGAGAAGGAAAGCGATCTTCATCCCGACCAAAAACCCGTCTTTTTTGCGCATAGCTTAAGAATAATTTCTCTTTAGCACGGGTGATGCCCACATAACATAGACGGCGCTCTTCTTCGAGTGATGCGGGATTGTCTTTTGAAAAATGATGAGGAAATAAGCCGTCTTCTAAACCACACAGAAAAACCACGGGAAATTCCAAGCCTTTGGCTGCATGAATAGTCATCAGTTGCACCGCTGCCTCAAGCGATCGACCCGGTTTTTCAGAACTTTCTAAAGCGGTGTAGGCTAAGAAATCGACCAGGCTTGATTGGGTTGTGCTGTCTTGTGCTAATTCAAAATCATTACTGGCATTGATTAACTCTTCTAAGTTCTCAGCTCTATTTTGCGATTTTTCATCTTTTTGTTCTTTAAAAAAGCGTAACAGACCACTCTTCTGAACTACCTGCTCCATTAAAGCCATCAGGGCTGTACCTGCTTGGGCATCCCTACGAAGTGCTTCGACCAACTGGAGAAAACCTCTGAGAGCAGACTCGATCTTAGGACCAAAAAGGGATTGCCCCAAGGATTGATGGGCGGCCTCCCAATAAGAACAGGCTTGGGTCTGCGCGATGGTTTGTATTTTTTCAAGTGATTTTTCGCCAATACCCCGCGGAGGCACATTAATAATCCTTTCAAAAGCGGTATTATCTTGCACATTTAAGGCTAATTTTAAATAGGCCAAAGCATCTTTGATTTCAGCACGCTCAAAAAAGCGTAATCCCCCATAAATGCTATAGGGTATACCCGCACGCATTAATGATTCTTCTAAAATACGGGATTGCGCGTTCGAACGATACAAAATGCCAATCGCTTGGGGTAGACCACCGTTCTGCATCCATGCTCGAATGCCACGCACGACATACAAAGCCTCATCTTCTTCGTTAAAGCCTGCATAAAGGCCAATGAGCTCACCTGCTTGACCTTCTGTCCACAGCGTTTTACCCAAACGACTATCATTGTGCGTAATCAACGCATTCGCCGCCGCGAGAATGGTCGCGGTCGAACGATAGTTTTGTTCTAGGCGAATCATTTGAACCGCGTTAAAATCGCGTTGAAAACGATGTAGGTTTTCTATTTTAGCGCCACGCCATCCATAAATAGATTGATCGTCATCGCCTACCACCATCATCGATTGTGCCTGCTCGGCCAACAAAGAAAGCCATTGATACTGAATCGTATTGGTATCTTGAAATTCATCCACGAGTATATGGGAAAAGCGCGCTTGATAATGCGCGCGAAGGTCGGCATTATTTTTTAACAGTTCATACGATCTGAGAAGCAGCTCGGAAAAATCGACTAAACCGCTTGATTCGCATATTTTTTCGTACTGTCGATAAACCTCTTGTACCACTTGATCATAGGGGTTTTGGATCGGCGCCAGCGCACTAATACGGATCCCTTCATCTTTTTTACGACTAATAAAGCCTTGGACTTTGCGCGGATCAAAACGATCTTCATTCACACTCAACTGTTTAAAGATGCGACGAATAATCTGTAGTTGATCATCCCCATCCATTACCTGGAACTGTTGCAATAATCCTGCTTCCTGCCAGTGTAGGCGCAACATTTTATGGGCCAGACCATGAAAGGTACCAACCCACATACCTTGGGCATCTGGACCCAGTAAATCGCTCAAACGATGTTTCATTTCACCGGCTGCTTTATTGGTAAAAGTTACCGCTAAAACACTGTGTGCACGCATAGCTTTCTCGCCAATGAGCCAAGCAATACGTTGCACTAAAACCCGCGTTTTGCCGCTGCCAGCACCCGCTAAAACCACGACAGGTCCTAAGGGTGCGGTAACGGCTTGACGTTGAGCATCATTGAGTG
Organism: uncultured Legionella sp.; assembly: GCA_964522825.1. Lineage (GTDB taxonomy): Bacteria > Pseudomonadota > Gammaproteobacteria > UBA6186 > Azoamicaceae > CADEGZ01. Next base: position 40,189 of record CAZFXA010000004.1, on the reverse strand, counting down.
ACTCTAATAAAATATTGGTGGTATCCATGGGAGGGCAGTGTAGCATTAATCTTGGCGCAAATCACCTAGGTTTAAACCACAGGCTTTTAGGAGTTCAATGAAATGTTGGCCACTATCCGCTGCAGCCTTGGTGTGATAAACCCTGATATAACTTTTGAGAATATAGGCACAGCTTGGGATCTGAAGAATCGCTAGAATTTTTTTGGCGCGTTCAACCTCTAAGGGACGCGAAGCCCGACAACGCTGAAATAAAACCAAGGCCAATAAAGAAACAAGGCTTGCCTGACGTTTTGGATCGGCCACCTTCAATTCGCTGATGCAACGCTCTAAAGCCCGATTTTTATCCCAAGTTATCCAGGTATCGTAAAAAGCCATCACCGATTTTTGTAAAGCCCCCACCTCGCCCAAGGCTTTCCAATTGCCGCCAAACATTAATAAAAACATCATGGCGGGCACGGCCGCTTCTACATTCGCCCAGGAACAATTGCCACTTAATTGGTAACGTGCGGGCAAAGTGCTCATAGGTTCCAAGTCTAAAACGTGCTTGAGCGTATTAATATAGTCATTACTCTTATTGCTAAACATTAAATCGCTTAGAAAATCCGGATTAAGGATTGCAGGTTTACCTACTTTATGAATCACCACGGTATCCACAATATGCTTCACACCGCGATCACATTTGGCCAGATAATGGCCATAGCGTACAAAGCTAATCGCATGGCCTTCGTAAGAAACAGGGATGAAGACCAATGGCTCTTTCATGATTGTTTGGATCAAGTCTTTATTGTGTACAGATCCTTTTTTTAGATATTTTTCAGGAATAATCCTGGCTGCATCTCTAAAGGCTTTTCGAACTTGTGATAAAACGGTTGCATAAGATCTAAAACGATCGCCCATGGGACTGTTCATAAAGTCATCCAGACTTTTCAGCACAAGCCCCACCGTAAATTCCAGGTAAAAACCTTCCAAATCGAAAGTTACAAAACGATTTTTGGCATTCACCACTTTAGCGCGACCCTTTAATTCATAGCGATGCCCCATCAATTTGGCCTCTATGAAATCGTGGGTAGGTTGCAGGATAGCACCATAATCTTTTAATAATTGCAATAGATCCGATTGTTCTCTTAAAAAAGGATTCACTAACAACGGTTGACCATCGGCAGCGTGATGATTGGGATTCGCACCAGCTTCTAAAAAAAGCTCACAAAAAGGCTTTTGATAGCGATTAACTGCCCATTGTAAAGCGGTTTGCCCACTAATATCTTGCTGATCAACCTTTGCACCATGCTCTAAAAGCGCTTGCGCAATACCTCGATCTTCTTTAAGCGTTGCCTCAATCAGCGGTGTTAGACCATAAGGATCTTTTTCGTGTACATCGGCGCCTGCACGAATTAAGGCATGCACCTTCTCTGGTTTCTCAAATAAAATAGCCTTGGAAAGCGATATTTTAGTCGACATAAGCCCTCTTCATTAGAATCCGCCCGGTCTAGGTCTTGGGGCTTCAGTCATTCTAGGCACTGGGGCAGGGGGTGCGGGTGTTTCCTTTAAAATATACTTTAAGACTGCTTGAACCTGCTTAAATTTAGGGGTCATGGCTTGCCCAGGTTTGGGGGCGTTTTTCAAACTGGGTTTGTTGCTTGCTTTTAAACGATGGGCTAGACGTGCTTTGTTTTTAAATTTTTCTTGGAGCTTGTCTTTAATTTTTTTAACCATATTTTCAAGTTCGGCTTTATCGCTAATGCCTGCTTCCTTGGCAAAAGTCTCCCAATCGGCAGCAATCGCTTCCAGTGGCATACCGCCCATCTCTTCAATGAGAGGATTAGCCTCTAAACCCAGTGGTGCCCCAGTATGACGTGCATTGCTTACTAAATCGGCCTCTGCGTCCATACCAGGTGCCTGATGAAGCAGCGTTTGAATTTTCTGAAGAGCTTTTTTCACTTCGCGTTGTATATCTTCGACAGGTGCCACTTTTTTATGGGTATCCAAGATCTCTACAATATATTGGAATTGCCCCAAAACGCCATTGATTTGCTGATTCATGGCATCCAGCAGAAAGAGATCTTCCTTGCTGCGTTGTGTTTCTGTAGAAAAACCGGGTAGGGCACTTGGGACTCTATTAGATTTTAAAATGTTGTTCATTCAGCGCAACCAATTTTGATTGTTAAGTACATCATTCTAAATGATGCCGCTATAGTAACATACTCTTTAGGTAACTTTAAGTCTATTGTGATGAATAGCCCTCTATAAACTAGCGCTTGACCCACGAAAAGGCTTTTGCATGGGCACTGTTTTAATGATTTCCTCTAATCCTTCTAATGCCTTTTTTTCCTCATTGCTTATGTCGGCTCTTGTTTTTCTTAATGCTTTTAGAGTTTCCAATAATTTAGGCGCCTTGTCTGCGATCACAATCCCGAAAGCCTCTACATCCACACTGTGATTTTTCTTATGGTGCTCATAGGCACGAACAAGCTTTGTGATGATGAGAAACAATGTTAGATCAACACTTTTTTTCTTCGCCTCTAACGCTACAAACCCATTGGTTAGCATAGCACCATTACCTTGTTTTTTAAGCGCTTCCATCTCAGATTCTATCTTGGCATCAAGTATTTTTAGAAGATCCATGAGGGTAGACACGGATTGTTCTATCCCATTAAAAGCTTGAGGTTTTAAGTCTTTAAATCGGGTCTGTATAATGTTCGTGATGGCATCTTTAGTAGGCGTTTCATGCGTATTAAATGCTTGTACAAACCCCCTAATGCTATTAATGCTATCAATGCTATCGGGCGTTGTCACGGGATAATCGCTGCCATTCTGCTGTATAACCTTAGGAATACCATCTTCGTCATAAGTATGATTGGCCTCGACCCTAACAGGCGATCGATTGGCAGTGGATTTGGGCTCTCCATTATGATTATGATCAAAAAACATGCCTAATCTCCAAAATTAGTTAGTTGAATTTTTAATATAGGCTATTTTTGGATTTTTTCAGGGTGCGTATACACTAATAAATACCCTGTTATTAAGCGGTGTCACATAGGGGATAGACTGTTGAATTGTCAGAATATCGGTTAAAAAACGGATAGATCTTCGCTTAAAAGGCTATTAAATTAAGTCCTTGTTACGGAAAAATCTTCAGATGTACCATGATTCTTGACGCTGATGGCTATTTTAGCTAAAATAGCTAAATTGGATGGTATGAGGGAGATAGAATATGCAAACATTTTCAGCCAGTGATGCAAAGAATAGGCTAGGGGCTGTTTTAGATGCTGCGCAGCGTGCGCCCGTCGGTATTGAAAAACAGGGCCGTCCATTTGCGGTAGTCCTCTCACAAGAAGCCTATCAAATCTTGGAGGATGCTTACTGGCGTTTAGAAGCTAAAAAAGGAAAAGACTCTGGTTTTTTATCTCATAAAGACTCTGAAAAACTTTTAGATAGGCTTAGGTCTAAAGCGAAATAAGAAAATAAGCGCCCTCCGACAAAATCCCTTTCCATCCGATACTGCTTCTTTAAAAGGCTATCCTGATCTTTTTAGAGTTACAGCGGGCGAATATCGAATCATTTACGAAGTGCTCAATAATACACTTTTTATTAATGCTATCGGTAAACGCAACGATGCAGAAGTCTATAAAAGATTTCATATAAAATAATCTGTTTAGAAATGCACACCCCTAAAGTATTGGGCAACAACACACATCTTCGATAACAAAAGTCGCTAGCAATCTCGTTATGGGATATTACACATTCAACTAACACTTGCTATTCACCTTGGCACTCAGTTAATATGTCAATTAAATAACAATAATTTGGAGATTAAAACATGTCAGACGACCGTGCAAGGCTGCAAGAACAGCTATACAACGCTGTATTAAACAATGATTTAACGCAAGTTCGAGCAGCAATAACAGCAGGTGCTGACCTAAGCCTGCCGAATGAGAATGGATGGACCGTCTTAAACAAGGCTGCCTATGAAGGGTGTCTCAATCTCGTTCGAGCTTTGATAGCAGCAGGTGCCAACCCAAACCTGCAAGATATATATAAATGGACCGCCTTGCACTATGCCGTAGAAGGAGACCATCTAGCGATCGCTCAATCTTTGATAGCAGCAGGTGCTGACCTAAACCTGCCGAATGAGAATGGATGGACCGCCTTGCACTATGCCGCAGAAAGGGGCCATCTAGCGATCGCTCAATTTTTGATAGCAGCAGGTGCCAATCCAAACCTGCCGAATTGTGAGGGAGAAACCGCCTTGCACCGAGCTGCCTCCACAGGGCATCTCAATATCGTTCAAGCTTTGATAGCAGCAGGTGCCAATCCAAACCTAAAGAATACCTTTGGCAATACCGCCTTACACAAGGCTGCCTCCAAAGGGCATCTAGCGATAGCGCAATACTTGCTAAAACAGCCAGACATTAAAGCAAACCTAGAAAATGTGTATGGAGAAACCGCCTTGCACAGAGCTGCCTCCAGAGGGCATCTAGCGATAGCGCAATACTTGCTAGAACAGCCAGACGCTAACCCAAACCTACAAAATGTGTATGGAGAAACCGCCTTGCACAGGGCTATATACAAAGATCATCTAGGCTTGTTTGGATGCTTGCTAACAGCCGGCACGGATCTAAGCCTACAGGATAATTCTGGATTGACCGTCTTGCACTGTTCTGCCTACAAAGGTTATCTAGACTTGCTTAAATGCTTGCTGGCCCTAGGCGAAGATCTAACCCTACGGGATGCGAATGATAGTACCGTCATGCACTATGCGGCAGAAGCAGGCCATCTAGATATGATTCGATATTTGATACCCAAACGCCCTCTCTCTGATTGGGAGCAACCCAATCGAAATGGGAACACTGCCCTCGATCTGATTCCAGACACAGTTCGTAGAACGGTCGAAGAAGACTTAAAAACGACCAAGAAGGATAGGTTTTTACACTTTGCCTTAGGACAACACGAACGTCTTAGAGACGAATCTCCTGTAGGCATGCTGCCAGAAGATATGATGGGCTTAATATATAAGCACACGGTAAAACGCTGAGAAGCAGGCTATGCAGCATAAGCATAAAAGAGCACATCCTGAGCGCATTGGCTTCACGGCCATGCGCTTTCTACTCTACAGTCACGGACTTCGCAAGATTTCTGGGCTGATCGACATCGGTGCCTTTTAAAAGGGCTACATAGTAGGCTAGTAACTGCAAAGGAATCGTGTAAACCAGTGGAAAGAGCTCAACAGATGTTTGGGGAAGCGTTAAGCAATGCACACCTTGTTGTGCGTGAATACTAGCTTCTTCTGCTGTGAAAACAATAAGTTCACCGCCACGGGCCCGCACTTCCTGAATGTTCGATTTTATTTTATCCAGTGTGGCGCTGGGGGGTGCAAGCACCAATACAGGCATGTGCTCATCGACCAAAGCCATAGGACCATGCTTGAGCTCACCTGCGGGATAGGCCTCTGCATGAATATAGGAAAGCTCTTTTAATTTTAAGGCACCTTCTAAAGCCATGGGAAAACCTAAACCTCTACCCAAAAACAAGGCGTTCGATTTGCTTGCAAAAATCTGAGCCAAAGCTTGTACCGATGCGGTGGCTGCTAAACTTTGTTCCATCAGCATAGGGATCTGGCACAGTTCTTCAATAAGTGCTTTTTCTTTGGCTTTATCAAGGCCAAATCGTCTCCCTAAAGCAAGGCTCAGTAAAAACAAGGCCACTAATTGCGTGCTAAAGCCTTTGGTGGAGCATACCCCTCTTTCCGCACCCGCCTGGGTGAGAAAAACCAATTCCGAATCACGCACCAAAGAACTATCGGGCACATTACAAATACTTAAGCGTGCAACATAGGCTTCATTTTGTGTGCTGCGTAATGCTGCCAAGGTATCGGCGGTTTCACCTGATTGAGAAATACACACCAACAAGGTATTGGGTAATAACACCCGTTTGCGATAACGAAATTCGCTGGCAATTTCTACTTGGCAGGCAACACCTGCAATATCCTCCAACCATAAACGCGCCACCATCCCAGCATAAAAACTGGTACCACAAGCCACTATCTGTACATGCTGTACTTTATCAAAAAAATCGGTCGCTTTAGGTCCAAAGGCTTTTTCTAAAACACTGCTATTGGCCACACACATTTTCAAGGTTTCACGCAGGGCTTTAGGTTGCTCAAAAATTTCTTTCAGCATGAAATGCTGATACGATCCTTTATCGACCGCATCTTGATGCACGACTTTATGATGAATCGGCCTTTGAATAACCTCAGCGACCGTGTTATAGAGTGTCACTTTTTCACGCGTTAAGACTGCAATATCACCATCTTCCATATAAATAAAGCGATCCGTGACACCACGCAAGGCCAAGGTATCAGAGGCTAAAAAGTTTTGATATTCCCCTAAGCCCACGACTAAAGGTGGCCCTGATCGCACACCGATGATTGTATCCGAATCTAAAACATCCACCACGCACAACGCATAAGCGCCTTCTAGTTTGCGCACCGTTTCCTGTGTGGCTTCCAGAATATTATGACCTTTTTTTAAAGATTCCAAAATGCAAAGTCCCACCACTTCTGAATCGGTATCCGATAAAGGTTTGTAGCCCGATGCCAAAAAAGGCGCCATCAAGGCTTCGGCATTTTCGATAATGCCGTTATGCACCAATGCAACACGTCCTCCGATAATATGGGGATGCGCATTACGTTCGCTAGGCACACCATGGGTTGCCCAACGGGTATGCGCAATCCCTAGTGTGCCAGCGATGGGGTTTTTAATGAGGATTTCCGCTAAAACGCCCACTTTGCCTTGGGCTCTCGCACGTTGTAGAACCCCGGGCTCCGACAACACGGCGATACCTGCAGAATCGTAACCCCGATATTCCAGGGCTCGAAGACCGTTGAGAAGAATATTGGTAACATCTTTCGTAGACACTGCACCCACAATACCGCACATTTTTTTAATCCTCTTCTTATTGGGACTCTACATTTTTCGGAGGTGTTAGATTGTCTACAATACGATGGTGCACGCGATTATGAATGCGTTGTCCAGCGCCTATATCGCCTTTCAAGATCGTACCAGCACCCACGACAGTACCATGCCCAATCGTAATGGGTGCAATCAGCGAAGTATTGGCACCAATGTGTACCTTATCTTCAATCGTGGTTTGATGCTTCATACGTCCATCATAATTGCAGGTAATCGCACCCGCACCGATATTCACCTGTGCACCCAGCAAAGCATCCCCCACATAACTTAAATGGTTCACTTTGCTACCAAAACCAATACGTGCATTTTTTAGTTCGACAAAATTACCAATTTTAACTTCCGCCCATAAAACCGTACCGGGTCTTAAACGTGCAAAGGGTCCTACCTTAGCACCTGGACCGATGGTTGCGCCCTCGATAACGGTATTGGCCAATATTTTTACCCCATCCGCTAAAGTGCTGTCTTTGATAGAAACATGAGGACCAATCGAAACATGATTGCCAATGCTAACGCGTCCCTCTAGCAGCACATTAATATCGATGCTCACATCCTGTCCAATCGTGATCTCGCCACGTACATCAAAACGATCGGGATCCAACAAAGTGACGCCTTGTTGCATGAAACGCTTGGCTTCCGATCGCTGAAAATGCCGCTCTAAGGCTGCTAATTGCACTTTATCATTCACGCCAGAAACCTCCCAGGCATCGATGGGTTGAATACTATGAATCTTGATACCTGTTTGATGTGCCATTGCAACTATATCGGTAAGATAATGCTCTGCAGAAGGGTTTTTTGGATTTTCAAAACTTTGAACCAATACCGGCATCCATGGCATTAAAGCTTTGCTCGGCAACAAAAAAAAACCAGCATTCACTTCTTGAACCGTTTTTTCTTGAGCACTGGCCTCTACTTCTTCGACAATGCGCAATACACTACCCTGATTATCTCTGAGCACACGCCCATAACCCTGGGGATTAGGCACTGTCATGGTCATAAAACCCAGTGCATCAACAGGTACCCGGCTAAGCAACCGGTTTAAGGTTTCGATGCGAATAAGCGGCACATCGCCATAACAAATCAAAACCTGATCGCAACCGTCTAGGTAGGGTAGGGCTTGTAACACGGCATGGGCCGTACCGCGTGCTTCAGCCTGCTCAACCCATACAAGGCGACCTTCTGGGTCTAAGGCTTTCTGTAGGGCTTTACCATGCTCCCCATACACCACAATCGTCTTCGCAGCCTGAAGCGCTGAGACTGTTGCTAAGAGTCGGCCCAATAGAGGCACGCCTGCAATGGGTTGTAGCATTTTAGGGAGGGTACTGTGCATGCGTGTGCCACGTCCCGCTGCTAAAACGACCACTGCTCTTTTGATGCTCATTCGGTGCCCTCTTAAAACTCCGGACATTTTCTCATAAGCCAGGCACGGGGTCTATAAGGTGCGTTTTACAAAAATATTTTGTTAGGAAACTTGCATCTGGCGTATAGTCAGATGCAGTTAAACCTATGGCCCCTGGATAGCATCCAACGCCTTTTTTGCGTACACTGTTCCTTATGAAAGACAAAGTCTTTATCAAAGAGTTGGGGTTCGTGCTAGCACTCAAAATCTTGCTGCTCGTGGCTGTTTGGTTTTTCTTTTTCCATCAACCCAAGAGTGAGCGCGTGCACGATTTACGGCCTATTCTTTTAAACAAGGATCATCCTACGTGATCAATGAAAGCGTTGTACAATTATCGCGTTTACAGTTCGCCTTAACCGCCCTTTACCACTTTTTGTTTGTACCCCTCACATTGGGTCTGGCCTTTGTCTTAGCCATTATGGAATCGGTCTATGTGATGACCGGCAAAATTATTTATAAAGACATGACACGTTTTTGGGGAAAGCTTTTTGCTATTAATTTTGCAATGGGTATTGCAACCGGTATCACACTAGAATTTCAATTTGGAACCAATTGGGCTTATTACGCCCATTATGTAGGCGATATCTTTGGCGTACCCTTGGCCATTGAAGGGCTGATGGCCTTTTTCCTAGAGTCTACCTTGGTAGGGCTTTTCCTCTTTGGCTGGGATCGTCTAAGCAAAGTACAACATTTAGCCGTTACCTGGTTAGTGGCCCTAGGCTCCAATCTTTCTGCGCTGTGGATTTTAATTGCCAATGCCTGGATGCAAAATCCTGTGGGCACACACTTTAACGAGCATACGATGCGTATGGAACTGAGCAGTTTATCGGAAGTTTTTTTTAATCCGGTGGCTCAAGTAAAATTTGTGCATACAGTAGCTTCGGGCTATGTCACCGGCACCGTTTTTGTGTTAGGTATTAGCGCTTATTATTTGCTAAAAGGTCGTGACTTACCTTTCGCACGTCGCTCTTTTGCCGTGGCAGCCGGTTTTGGATTAGCCTCTATTCTGTCGGTCATCGTCTTAGGCGATGAAAGTGGCTACAACATAGGCAATGTGCAAAAAGCAAAACTAGCGGCTATTGAAGGCATGTGGGACACGGAACCTGCGCCCGCTGCTTTTACGCTTTTTGGCATTCCGAGCGATAACGATCAAAAAACTTATTTTCCCCTTAAAATACCCTATGCTTTGGGCATTATTGCCACCCGTTCCTTGGATACGCCCATTGTGGGTTTAAAAGATCTGATTGCGCAAAATACGCTGCGGATCCGCAGAGGTATGATCGCGTATGATTTATTACAAACGCTTAAAAAAGAACAGGGTGATAGCCATCGACCATTGCCAAAGCTACGCAAAACCTTTGATGAATACAAAGATGATCTGGGCTTTGGTCTACTCCTCAAACGTTACACACCCGCAGTCATCGATGCGACAGAAGCACAGATTTTAGATGCAGCACGTCATAGTGTCCCCAATAGCTGGCCCTTATTTTGGAGCTTTAGAATCATGGTGGGTTGTGGATTTCTAATGCTTTTTCTTTTTATCGCTGCTTTTTACTATAATGCCAAGCGCAATATCGAACAGAAGAAATGGCTGTTGCGATTCGCGATTATCTGTATTCCTCTACCCTGGATTGCTGCAGAATGCGGTTGGATTGTGGCAGAACATGGAAGGCAGCCTTGGGCGATTGCAGAAATTTTACCGACTTTTTTAGGTGTTTCCTCGATTTCTACCCAGGAAGTCTTAACCAGTTTAATCGCATTGGTCACGCTTTATACAGGGTTATTAGTCTTAGAGTTTTATTTGATGTTTAAATATGCACGATTAGGCCCTAGTAGCTTAGGCACGGGACGTTATTATTTTGAACAGACGACCCGAAGAAGTATCACATGATAGCGTATGCGCTCTTAAAACTGATTTGGTTCTTTGTTATCGGTCTTATCTGTATGGGTTTTGCCGTCACGGGCGGATCGGATCTGGGGGTGTGTGCGCTTATTCCTTGGCTTGGAAAAAATGATTCCGAACGTAGGCAACTCTTAGACAGCATTGGCCCCACCTGGGAAGGCAATCAAGTATGGCTGGTGACGGCAGGGGCTGCGCTTTTTGCCGCATGGCCTTTGATGTATGCCGCAGCTTTTTCAAGTTTTTACTTGGCTTTTTTATTGGTATTGCTTGCTTTAATTCTACGACCACCGGGTATTGATTATCGCAATAAACTCAGCAAACCCTTATGGCGAAAAAGTTGGGATTTTTGTCTCTTTATCAGCGGTTTTGTCCCTTGTTTACTGTTTGGTGTGGCGCTAGGCAACTTACTGCGTGGCTTACCGTTCTTTTACGATCAAAACTTGATGCCGCATCCTACGGGAACTTTTTTCAATCTTTTAGATCCTTATGCCTTAGTCTGTGGTTTCGTCAGCTTAAGCCTTTTATTATTGCAAGCTTGCCTTTTTATACAATGCAAAACGCTTCAAGCTTTACGCGATCGTGCCCTACACACTGCTTATCTAGCAGGCGGTTTTTTTATAATCACCTTTACCTTGGCATGGCTAGGCGCGCTTTTTTATATAGACGGCTATGCAGTCATCTCCATGGGCGATCCCAACCAGGCGCTCATCCCCACCGCCAAAGAGGTTATTAAAGGACAGGGACTGTGGTTCAAGCATTATCAAGAAGATCCACGCGGTTATCTAGGGCCTTTTTTAAGTATTCTAAGCGTTGGCATGGCGCTGATATTGGCCTCTTTACAACGGCCCAAAACAGCCCTGGTTTGCAATAGTGTTGCTTTAATGAGTGTGATTTTTACCCTCGGTTTTACCCTCTATCCTTTTGTCATGCCATCCTCAAGCATACCTAACCATAGTTTAACCATCTGGGATACAAGCGCCAGCCGTTTAACCTTAGGATGGATGCTTATCGCAGTGATCTTTTTCTTGCCCATTATTTTAGGGTATACAACCTGGGTGTTTCGCGTGATGCGCGGCACTGTGCGTACAACAACATCCAACGATTCACATTATCAATAAGGAGTCTCAATCATGTGGTATTTCACGTGGATTTTAGGCGTACTCTTTGCCTGTGCCTGTGGGATTATTAATGTGATGTGGCTAGAGCATGAATCGCTATTGGATGATCAACCCTCACCCTAGCCACGAAAGCTTCGCTTTGGTAGCTAGGGTGAGGGTCTAATCTCTCTCACGAAATTTTCTAAGCACTTTCAACTGCGCAAGGGCTCTGGTTAACTGTGCTTGCGCCTTTGCATAATCAAAATCTTTGGTCTGACCACTTAAGATTTTCTCGGCACGTATTTTAGCTTCTAGGGCCTGGCTTTCATCGATATCATTGGCGCGCAAGGCTGTATCGGCTAGAATCGTACTAGTGTCTGGTTGTACTTCTAGCATGCCACCCGAAATATAAAAGACTTCCTCTTCACCCTGTTGATTCACGATCCAGGTAGGACCCGGCCTTAAACTAGTAAGCAAGGGGGCATGTCCATAAAGCACTTCTAGATCCCCCATCACACCACTCACAAAAAGTTGCTTCACTAAACCTGAAAAAATCTGTGCCTCTGCGCTAACAATCGCTAAATAGAAACTTTTTCCTACGGCTTCATTGTTCACAAATGTGCAGCCTTTTCAAGCGCTTCTTCTAGAGTGCCGACCATATAAAAGGCCTGCTCCGGTATGTGATCATAAAGACCTTCAATAATACCTTTAAACCCTTTAATAGTATCCTGAATGGAAACATATTTTCCAGCCATCCCCGTATAAGACTCTGCCACAAAAAAGGGCTGCGATAAAAAATTCTGCACTTTGCGTGCTCTGGCTACCAAGGATTTATCTTCTTCAGGTAATTCATCCATCCCTAAAATAGCGATGGTGTTTTTTAACTCCCGATAACGCTGTAAAATGCTTTGTAGCTCACGGGCTAAATCGTAATGTTCTTGCCCAATAATCCCAGGATCTAATTGCCGACTCGTCGAATCGAGCGGATCAATGGCCGGATAAATACCCAGGGATGCGATCTGTCTGGATAAAACCACCGTGGCATCTAAATGGGCAAAAGTCGTCGCAGGCGAAGGATCGGTTAAATCGTCCGCAGGCACATAGACGGCTTGAATCGAGGTAATGGATCCTGTTTTAGTGGAGGTAATGCGTTCTTGTAGAGCCCCCATTTCTTCGGCCAAGGTTGGCTGATAGCCCACTGCCGAGGGCATACGACCTAAAAGTGCAGAGACTTCTGTGCCCGCCAAGGTATAGCGATAAATATTATCGATAAATAATAAAACATCGCGTCCTTCATCCCGAAATTTTTCTGCAAGGGTGAGTCCCGTTAAAGCGACCCGCAATCGATTACCGGGTGGCTCGTTCATTTGGCCATAGACTAAAGCTACTTTATCTAAAACCTTTGATTCCTTCATTTCATGATAAAAATCGTTTCCTTCGCGGGTTCGTTCTCCAACCCCTGCAAAAACCGAAAAACCTCTGTGTTCGCTGGCAATATTGCGGATCAGCTCCATCATATTCACCGTTTTACCTACGCCTGCACCGCCAAATAAGCCTACTTTGCCGCCTTTTGCAAAAGGACAGAGCAGATCAATCACCTTAATACCCGTTTCTAAAATCATTTGATTAGGCGCCTGCTCACTATAAGCAGGGGGCGCACGGTGGATCGCCCGTGATTCTTCTGCACCAATCGGCCCTTGCTCATCGATAGGATTACCCAAGACATCCATAATACGACCCAAGGTCTTTTCACCCACAGGTACCGTAATAGGGGCGCCTGTATTATTCACAGACAGACCACGACGTAGTCCTTCGGAAGGTCCCATCGCAATGGTGCGTACAACACCATCTCCTATTTGTTGTTGTACTTCTAGGGTTAAACCTAGATCTTCGACCATTAAAGCATCATAAATCTTGGGTAAAGCATTTTGCTCAAACGCCACATCCACGACAGCACCCATGATTTGTAATATTGTACCTAAAGCCATTTTAAAAACCCTCTAAACAGCGGCCGCACCCGCAACAATTTCTGATAATTCCTGTGTGATCCCCGCCTGCCTGGCCTTGTTATAGACTAATTCTAAATCATCGATTAAATCGGCCGCATTGTCGGATGCATTTTTCATGGCAAACACTCTAGCTGCCTGCTCGGAGGCAATATTTTCAATAACCCCTTGATAGACCACAGACTCTACATAACGAATGAGTAAAGCATTTAATAAAGACTGAGGATCTGGCTCATAAAGATAATCCCAATGATAGGGTTTGGTGGCTGAAACCGTATGCATGACCGGGAGTAATAGATCGATCACAGGCTTTTGAACCATGGTATTCACAAAACGGTTGTAGGCTATATAAATACGATCGATGTTCCCTTTTTTATACAAATCGAGCATGACCTTCACCGTACCAATAAGATCAAGAATACCTGGTTTATAGCCTATATCAATGATAGAGGCGACCACATTCCCCCCCATGCGCTGAAAAAAATGTTCTGCTTTCTTACCAATGGTTGCAATATCACTATCGACCGATTGATGGTGCCAACCGCGCATAGCCTCTATCACCGCCTTAAACAAATTGTTGTTAAGGCCACCACACAAGCCTCGATCGGTTGAGACCACAATAAAACCGATGCGCTTCGGAACACGCTCCTCCAGAAAAGGATGCTGATAATCTAAATGTCCCTCTGCAAGATGACTGATCACAAACCGTATTTTTTCTTCATAGGGCCGAGAGGCCTGCATGCGATCTTGTGCTCTGCGTCGTTTGCTCGCAGCAACCATTTCCATAGCATGGGTAATTTTTTCAATACTTTTGATGCTTTTTATTTTGGTTCGAATTTCTTTTGAGCTACTCATTTAGGAAACCCAGCGCGTTTTAAAGCTTTTAAGAAGGGCATCCATAGCTGCTTGATGCGCCTCTGTTAAGACGGGCTCACGATTGATATGTTCCAATAGCGCCGACTCTTCCAAACGGGCATAGTCTTGCAATCCTTGTTCAAAAGCCAATATTTTTTTCAGTGGCACATCATCCATGTATCCTTTCTCTACTGCAAAAAGCGACAAGGACATCTCGGCAACACTCTTCGGTGCAAAAGGTTTTTGTTTGAGAATTTCGACCATCCGCTGACCACGTTCTAATTGCTTATGTGTGGCATCGTCTAAATCGGAGGCAATTTGTGCAAAGGCTTCCAGCTCCCGATACTGTGCTAAAGCAATTCTTATGCCTGCGCCTAAAGTCTTAATGATCTTCGCTTGCGCAGCGCCCCCCACACGGGACACGGAAAGCCCAGCATTAATCGCGGGTCGAACCCCTGCATTAAACAGATCGGTTTCCAGATAAATTTGTCCATCCGTGATCGAAATCACATTGGTAGGCACAAATGCAGAGACGTCTCCGGCCTGTGTCTCAATAATCGGTAAGGCTGTTAAAGAACCTGTACGTCCCTTGACGCGTCCCTCAGTCGCTTTTTCTACATAGGCCTCATTCACGCGGGCTGCGCGCTCTAATAAACGTGCGTGTAAATAAAAGACATCACCTGGATACGCTTCTCGACCCGGGGGGCGCTTTAATAAAGAAGAAATTTGTCGATAAGCCCATGCATGCTTGGTTAAATCATCATACACAATGAGTGCGTCTTCGCCCCGATCTCTAAAGTATTCGCCCATCGTACAGCCTGCATAAGGTGCCACAAATTGTAAGGCTGCAGACTGTGCCGCGGTGGCTGCGACCACAATGGTATGTTTCATCGCATCGCTTTCTTCGAGTTTTCGCACGACGGCCGCGACCGATGCGGTTTTTTGCCCAATACTCACATAAATACATTTAATACCGGTATGCTTCTGATTAATGATCGCATCAATGGCTAAAGCGGTTTTACCGGTTTGGCGATCCCCAATAATGAGCTCTCGTTGACCGCGTCCAATGGGCACCATAAAATCAACGGCTTTCAAGCCTGTCTGTAAAGGCTGCTCCACAGACTTTCTCCAAATAACCCCAGGCGCTATTTTTTCAATGGGTGAGACAGCCTGTGTTTCCACGGGGCCCAATCCATCGATAGGATGACCTAAAGCATCCACCACCCGACCTAAAAGGGCCTCTCCCACGGGGACTTCGACCATTTTTCCGGTACACCATACACGTTGGCCTTCTGTGAGACCTTCGGTGCTGCCTAGCACGACAGCCCCCACACAATCTCGCTCTAAATTAAGGGCTATACCGCGCTGCTGGCCTTCAAAAAGAAGCTGCTCTCCATACTGCGCCTGTTCTAATCCATAGATTCGCACAATGCCATCGGCAATGCTCAGAATACGGCCTTCATGCCTTACCAAGGGCGTCAATTCAAAACGGGCTATTTTTTCCTTGATAAGCGCCGTAATCTCTGTAGCATTGAAAGGTTGAGTGGTCACACATTTGCCCCCTTAAGATAGTCTAAATACCCCGAAATAGAGGCATCAATCACAACACTGCCTGCCTGTGCCCGATAACCGCCCAATAAACTTTCGTTTATCTGATCATCGAGATCCACCGTCTTATTAAAATACCGACTGAAAACTTGCGTGGTTTTTTCTTTTTCAGCAGTCGTTAAGGCTATAGACGTTTCATAGTGTACGCGTAATCGTTGCTCTGAGGCCAAACACATTGTTTCATAAAGTGTGGCTATGTCTGGCAACAACGATAATCGTCTATTTAAAATCAAAAGTTTAAGCAAGTTTTGTGCTTGCAGACTCAACCATTGCCCACATAAATCAAGTAGGGTCTTCTCTAAAATGGATCGTGAAACACTTTTGTCGGCTATTAAACTTCGAATACGGGGCTCCTGGACCATGGCACTCAATACCGATAAAATGCCGGACCACCAAGGCATACACGCCGTATCGCGTGCAACCTCGAAAATGGCTTTTGCATAAGGACGGGCTACTGTTATGTTCTCAACCATCGTCTATTACATCGCCTCTTTTCTGACTAGTTTATCCAGCGTTGTATCCAATAAAATCTTCTGATCGGCTGGGCGTAACAGGCGGCCTATGACTTTTTCGGTGCTGCCCACCACTAAATTGAATAGCTCTTTTTCCAAATCATCTTGTACACTTAAGCGTGCTTGTGCTATTTCGCGTTTTCCAGCGAGCACACTTTCTTGTTGTACATAGAGCGCCCGCTTTTTAGCTTGTTCTAGCAGAACCAAGGCTTCTTTCTTAGCCTCTTCAATAATCTCAAGCGCGTGGCTTCGCGCCTCATGAATATGCTGAATGGCATATTTTTGAGAAACCTCTAGCTCTTTGCGTCCTCTTTCGGCAGCCGCTAAGCCTTCGCTAATGCTTTGCTGCCGCTCATGTAGTGTTTTCTCCAAAACAGGCCACACATACTTCATGCTAAACCACACAAAGATGGCGAAGGTGATCATTTGCCCAAAAAGTGTTGCATTGATATCCATGAAAAACCCTACTTCACTGTTTGGAGCAGTTCTATAAGCTGATGAATAAAAGGATTGGCAAAAGTAAAGTACAAGGCAATACCCACACCCATCATGGTGACTGCATCTAACAACCCGGCAATAATAAACATTTTAACCTGTAGCTGTGGAATGAGCTCAGGTTGTCTTGCAGCACCCTCTAAAAACTTTCCACCCAAAAGCGCAAAACCAATCGCCGTACTAAAAGCACCAATACCAATCAAGAGCGCCACGGCCCATGTGGTGGTATTTTGAAGCTCTGCAACCAAGGCAACAGCCTGAATAGTCTCCATCATTTCTCCCCTTTATAAAACGCTAATGTTCTTCATGCGCTAAACTTAAGTAAACAATACTTAACATCATAAAAATAAAAGCTTGTATCACAATAATAAGAATATGAAAAAGTGCCCAAGGTACCCCTAAAATACTTTGCCAAGGACCCAGCAAAGCAATCAAAATAAAAATTAATTCACCTGCATATAAATTACCAAATAACCGCAAACCCAGCGATAAGGGCTTGGCACATTCTTCCACGATTCTTAAACATATATTAAAGATAAAAAGCTTAGGTCCAAAAGGCTGACAAGCTAGCTCTTTTAAAAAACCTTTGTACCCCTTCACTTTAATACTATAAAAAATAATCAAGAGGAAAACAGATAAGGCTAAACCCAAGGTAAGATTGGGATCGGTGGTGGGTACGGCCCTAAATGTCGAAGCCCCTAAATAACCAAAGAGATCAACTGGGATAAGATCCATACAGTTCATCAAAAAAACCCAGACAAAAATAGTCATCGACAAAGGGCCTATCAGGGCACTGCGACCATGGAAGGTTTCTTTCACCTGGGTTTGTACAAATTCGTAGAGTATTTCTACCATGTTTTGAAAACGACCCGGTGTGCCAACGGTTGCGCGTCTGGCCGCCCAATAAAAAGATCCTGAAAATAGAAGCCCTAAAGCCCAGGACACACAAAGCGTGTCCATATTAAAAGTCCCCATAGGCGTGTGCCACAGCCAATGCTGGAGATGGTGATGAATATAAGTCGCGGTATTCATTTACTCATTAAAGCAAAAAAAAAGCCAAGTATCTAATTATAGAATTATTAAGCTGCCTAAAAGACAAGCTATGCTCTGATTCTGCCCTAAGCCATCCTAAAAGGAAAGATTTTTAGGGCTGTAGGTTGTTATTTGTTTTGTTAACTATCTTTATGAAAAACACTTGGGCAAACAAAAAACCTAAAAACAAAGCATAAGGCTCGAAGGCAAAACAAGTGAAAACCAGCGTAAATGAAAGCAGGGTCGTGATCCATTTTACACACTGCGCAGCATAGAACCTGCGGAGTATGGCACTGGGAACGCTATCCTGCCCTCTAAAAAACAGCTTAGCGGCTAAAAAGTTAGGCATAAAGACCAGTGATGCGCCCAGGACAAAGGCTATGCCAAGGTTAAACATTATTGGATATGTGCCAAAATCCCATCCAGCGCCTCTAGGCTATGATAATGGATGACTACACGCCCTTTACCCTTCGGATGATGCTGCACCTCTACCTTGGCCCCTAGCTTCTCTGCCAAGGTCTGTTCCAGATGCTGAATATTGGGATCCTGCAACGCGATTGTTGTTTGAGTGTTGGTGCGATTGAGGCCTGCCGCGTTGCCTGCCACTGTGCTTTCTGCCATAGGCTGTGGATGATTGCCACGGGCTAAGAGCTGTTCGGTTTCTCGCACGGACAAACCCTGTGCGGCAATGATCTCGGCGATACGATGCTGCTCAGCTTCTTTAAGACCCAACAACAATTTTGCGTGCCCCAACTCTAGAAACTTTTGTTCCAGTAGTCGCTGTATCGTTTGTGGCAAACTGAGCAATCGTAAAAGATTACTCACTGAAGAACGGGACTTTCCGACCGCTTCCGCTGTTTCTTGATGGGTTAAGCTAAAATCCCGCGCCAAGCGATCGAGCGCACGCGCTTCTTCCATAGGGCTTAAATCGGATCGTTGAATATTTTCAATCAGCGCCATGGCCGTAGCAGCCCGTGCTTCGACCTTTTTAACGGTGGCGGGTATGGTGCTAAGACCTGCCAACTGCGCCGCACGCCAACGTCGCTCACCTGCAATAATTTCGTATTCCTCGGGACCCAATTGATTGAGCAGAATAGGCTGGATGATCCCCTGCGCACGAATGGAATCGACCAGTGAGGCGAGATCGCCTTCGTCGATACGATCGCGTGGTTGATAAGGCCCAGGACGTATGGTATCCAACGCTATTTCAAGCGATCCTTGTGCGGCTGCAGCGGCCTTGGCTGTCGCAGACTGTGATCCGCCCAACAGAGCCTCTAAGCCCTTTCCTAAGGTGCTTCGTTTTTTCTGCGACACTGTAGCATCCATCGTACCTCCATTGATTAGACTGTTTCGAGTTCTAGCGCTTGTTCAGCGCGCAACCCTAAACGCATTAAAAATTCGGTCGCTAAACGTTGATACGCTTCTGAACCTTTGGAACCTCTATCATAAAACAAGATAGGCAACCCATGACTCGGGGCTTCTGCCAAACGAATATTACGAGGGATCACCGTCTGGTAGATTTTACGACCTAAATGAGCCACTAATTGTGCAGAAATTTCTGTAGACAGACGATTGCGAGGATCATACATCGTTCTAAGAACCCCTTCTATTTGAAGCCCTGGGTTAAGATCGATGTGAATTTGCTCAATGGTAGACATTAATGCGGATAAGCCTTCTAAGGCGTAATATTCGCACTGCATCGGAATAATCACCCCTTGTGCTGCAACTAAGGCATTTAAGGTGAGCATACTAAGAGAAGGCGGGCAATCAATCAATATAAAATCATAGGCTGCTTCAAGACTGCTGAGTGCCTCTTTTAGTTTCTTCTCTTGATGTGGCGTACGCAATAATACGACTTCTGCCGCGGTTAAATCGCCATTGGAAGGCAACAACGCATAAGTACCCGGTGTCTTAGTGATAATGGCTTCTACGATAGAGGCTTGTCCTTGCAAGACTTCGTTGGCACTTAAGCTTAAGTGGTGCTTATCCACACCACTACCCATGGTGGCATTACCTTGTGGATCTAGATCAATCAATAAAATGTTATAGCCGATAGTGGCAAGCGCAGCGGCCAGATTCACACAACTGGTTGTTTTACCAACCCCGCCTTTTTGATTGGCGAAAGCTATTATTTTTCCCACACTCAATGCCTCTTTATAAAAACAGCGCAGCGTTCACCGATTAATCCTGGCACCTGCAAAGGTTGTATACGTTCTAGTACACCATCGGGCGCTAAAGAACCCCACGCCTCTGTTGGCACTTGACCTTTCATGGCAAGGAATTGTCCTCCCAGTTTACACAAATGTCTGGAACCTTGCACAAAGGCGGACACCGATGAAAAAGCTCTACAAATAACTAAATCGAAACACTCTGCGGGCTCATAGTCTTCAACCCGTGCACAGACTGCCTCCAAACCTGAGATCTTCAAGGATAGTAGCACATGCTTCACAAAGGTGATTTTCTTCTGACGGCTGTCGAGTAAAAAACCCTGGGCTTCGGGTCTACAAAGACCCAAGGGGATCCCGGGCAGGCCCGCGCCTGTACCGACATCGATAAAACGAAAGGGTTCTTTGGGTAAAAAGGGCAATAGCACCAAACTATCGAGCAGATGACGCTGCACCATCTGCAAGGGATCGCGTATTGCACTCAGATTATGGACTGCATTCCACTGATCTAACAGCGCAAGATAGGCAATCAGTTGTTTTTGAATCGTCACTTCAATATTTAAAGAGGCCGAGGCTAAGCCCATACGCAAAGCCTCCAGACATTGGGATGTTGGAAAAACCCGCACCCTAGCCATTCCCTTTTTTTAGATAAACCAACAGCAAGGTAATCGCTGCCGGTGTCATGCCTGGAATACGCATCGCCTGTCCCAGGGTTTGCGGTTGAACCTTGGTTAATTTTTCGCACAGTTCTTTGGATAAACCCATCACAGCAGCATAATCGAAGTTTGAAGGAATGGATCGATGTTCGTGTTTATGGCTTTGATCAATCTCTTTTTGCTGTCTATCAATGTAGCCCGCATATTTAAAGCGTATTTCCACTTGCTCTGCAACGCAGGGATCCGAAACACCGGGACCTATACCTTGGTTTTGCATCAAGGTTTGATAATCAATCTCGGGCCTTTTTAAGAACTCATCCGCACGGTGTTGTTGTGCCTGTGCCTCGCCCACAGCGGGCACACGAACCCAGAGATTCGATAAGCGTTGACTTTCTTGTTCGATCGCTTCTTGTTTTTGCTCAAAGTGCTGCCACTTTTCGTCCGACACTAATCCAAAATGCCGTGCAATAGGGGTTAGTCGCCGATCAGCATTATCTTCGCGCAAACTTAAACGATACTCTGCCCGACTGGTAAACATTCGGTAGGGCTCTGTAGTACCCAGTGTAACCAAATCATCCACCAGCACACCGAGATAGCAATCGCTGCGCTTGGGCAGCCAGGGATCCCGTTCTTGCGCTAGGCAGGCGGCATTGATGCCTGCGAGTAAGCCTTGGGCGGCTGCTTCTTCATAGCCCGTGGTCCCGTTAATTTGTCCTGCAAAGAATAGACCCGATAAAGCCTTCGTCTCCAAGCTAGGCTTCAGATCTTTGGGATCGAAAAAATCATATTCGATAGCATAGCCCGCGCGCGTTAAATGGGCGTTCTCTAAGCCTCGAATAGAATGAATCAGTTCCAGTTGCACCTCAAAGGGTAAACTGGTTGAAATGCCATTGGGATAAATTTCTGTGGTGTTTAATCCCTCAGGCTCTATAAAAATCTGATGCGACGCTCTGTCTGCAAAACGAAAAATTTTATCTTCAATGCAAGGGCAATAACGCGGACCCACACCTTGAATCGCACCACTGAAAAGCGGTGAATCGGTCAACCCCCCACGGATAATGTCGTGCGTTTGTGGATTGGTATGTGTGATAAAACAGGGTATTTGTGTGGGACGTTCTAGTCCTTTCGCCCAAAAAGAAAAATCGGGCAGCGGGGTATCGCCATCTTGTTGTTCCATCACAGAGAAATCAATGGTCTTGCCATCAATACGCGGAGGGGTTCCGGTCTTTAAACGACCGGTGTTTAGATTCAACGATCGCAATTGCTGTGCAAGCACAAGGGCTGGCGGATCGCCTGCCCGCCCGCCTGCATACTGGGTCTTCCCAATATGTAATTGTCCGGCTAAAAAGGTTCCTGCACTTAAAATGACCGACTTTGCATAAAAATGAAGGCCCCCTTGGGTCATCACGCCTTTCACGAAGGTGCCCTCGATGATCAAGGCATCGACAGCTTGTTGAAAAAGCGACAAACAAGGTTGATGTTCTACGGCATCACGAATAGCCTGTTTGTAAAGCATGCGATCGGCTTGCACCCGTGTCGATCGCACAGCGGGTCCTTTACTACGGTTTAAAAGACGGCATTGGATCCCGCTGCGATGGGCCGCAAGCCCCATCATACCACCCATCGCATCGATCTCTTTCACCAGCTGGCCCTTACCAATACCACCAATAGCTGGATTACAAGACATCTCTCCCACCGTACCAATATTATGACTGAGGAGTAAGGTATGCGCGCCCATTCTGGCAGAGGCTAAGGCGGCTTCAGTACCTGCATGTCCACCGCCAATCACAATCACATCGAACATCTTTTTAAAGTGCATGCTTATTTTCCAATACAAAACGTTGAAAATATTTTTGACAATAAATCATCGGAAGTAAAACGACCGGTGATAACTTCTAAGGCTCTTTGTACCGCACGCAACTCTTCAGCCACCAATTCTAAGGTGCTGTTTGTCTGAGACTGCAAAACGGCCTGTTGTATAAAATGCTTCGCTTCTTTTAAACCTTCTAGATGTCTGGTGCGCGCACTGAAGGGCTGTTCAGACCCCACAGCAAAGCCTAAAGTCTTTTTTAAGTGTTGTTTAAAATCGAATAATCCATCACCCGTCTTTGCAGACACACAAAATGTTACTATTTCCTTGTCAAATAAGTTTTCCCGAATCCCAGTCGGGGACATACATCCCTGTATTCGACGATTTACCATCCCTGGAATCGACGCCCCTCCTTGGGATTCGGGAAAACTTATCGGTGTTTTTTTCAAATCTATTTTATTATACAAAACGGTGATACCTACACCTTCTTTGATTGAAAGATGATGTGTTTTCAATAAAAGCCTGGGATCTTCTTCAAGATCTGCTGCACTGGCATCAATCACCCACACAATATGATCGGCCATGGCAGCCGCTTCTAAGGCACGTCGGATCCCTTCTTGCTCCACGGCATCTTGCGCTTTGCGAAGACCTGCCGTATCGAGTAATTCAATAACCATACCCTCCCAATCAATACGCGAGCGCACAATATCCCGGGTAGTTCCTGGAATATCCGTCACAATCGCGGTATCTTGTGCCGATAAAGCATTGAGTAGGCTTGATTTGCCCGCATTGGGAAGCCCCATAATCATCACCGAAGCGCCGCGTGCTATCAAAGCCCCCTGATCGGCTTGTATAATCAGCGTATCGAGCTGCTGCTGCAATGCCTCTAAAGCAGCCGCCATCTGTTCTATTTGCAGGGCTTCAATCGCTTCCTCAGGAAAATCGATCATCGACTCCACAAAGACCCGAAGTTGAATGACATCATCCACAATCGCTTGAACAGCTTTCGAAAAATCGCCCTGTAAGGATCGCATGGCCCCTCTAGCCGCTTGCAAAGAATGGGCGTGAATGAGATCGGCCACCGCCTCTGCCTGTACCAGATCTATTTTATTATTTAAGAACGCTCTTAAGGAAAATTCACCGGGCGCCGCTAAACGCGCACCCATACGAAGAATGGTCTGGATTAATGCCTCTATCACGACAGGCCCACCATGACCTTGCAGCTCTAAGACATCTTCTCCGGTAAAAGAGTGCGGCGCTTCGAAAAACAAAGCAATACCTTGATCGAGCACTTTCTTATCAGTATCCAAGAACGTGCTGATCGTCGCAACACGATGGGTGAGCATTTTACCTAGAACTTGTTCAGCAATGGTACGACAGTGGGGGCCCGAAACGCGCACAATCCCCACACCACCATAACCGGGTGGCGTTGCTTGCGCCACAATGGTTTCAAGATCATTTTGCAACATGGCCGCCCGCCGATTTCTCTATCGAACGCGTAATAAACCATTGTTGTAAAATAGAGAGCACATTATTCACAAACCAATATAAAACGAGACCGGCAGGAAAATTAAGAAACATGACGGTAAAGACCACCGGCATAAACATCATCACCTTGGCTTGCATAGGATCGGCCGGTGCGGGGTTTAGTTTTTGTTGGATCAACATACTAGCGCCCATTAAAATAGGCAGCACGTAATAGGGATCCTTTAAGGATAAATCGATAATCCAACCAAAAAAGGGCGCCTCTCTTAACTCGACACTACCCAATAACACATAGTAAAGCGAAATGAACACAGGGATCTGAACCAAAACGGGCAAGCATCCGCCAAAGGGATTAATCTTTTCTTTTTTATAAAGCTCCATCATGGCCTGGCTTAGTTTTTGTTTATCCTCTGCATAGCGTACTTTAAGGGCTTCCATTTTGGGTTGCATCGCACGCATATTACCCATCGAACGATAACTGCTTGCAGATAATTTATAAAACAATCCTTTAATTAAAAAGGTGGTAAGAATAATCGCAATACCCCAATTTTTACTAAAAAGAAACATTTTCTTTAGCAACCAAAAAATAGGTTGGCACAGCGGCCATAAAATACCGTAGTCTACCGCAAGCTCAAGCCCCGAACCCAGAGCCCCCAGGGTTTCAACAATTTCAGGACCTGTATAGAGCGTACTGCTAATCAAACCTTGTTCACCGGCGGGCACTACCACCGGGTTTTCTACGAAACCAACACTATAAATTGCCTGATCTTTTGACGCTTGATACAATGATTTGGATTCTTTACGCGGGATCCAGGCCGCTACAAAATACTGTTCCACCAGGGCTGCCCAACCACCCTCTACCGATTGTTCAAAGGACTTTTTACCCATATCCTTAAACGTTATTTTCTTAAACGGTGTTTCCGGTGTATAAACGGCAGCGCCCGTAAAGGTTTGAACCCCTAAAAAGCCACCGCCGGCTTGCTCGACTTCTTTACGTTTAAGCCGCGCATAGAAGCTACCTGTATAATTTTCTTTGCTTTTATTATCGATTAAATACTGAACCTTAATGGCATAAGATCCTCTTTCAAAAACAAAACGTTTGGTGATTTTAAGGCCATGGATCACGGGTGCATGCAAATCAACGATTAATTCATGACGGCCCTCTTCTAGTACAAAATCAGAAGCACTGGCTGTTAATTTTGCACGCCCACGACCACGAATATCAGGACCAAGCTCACTGGCCAAACCGGATTGGGCAATATAATAGCGCTTCGATGAATCTTCTAAGAGGGAAAATCCTTGTTGTGGCTTGTCTTCGCTTTGTGCGTAGCTTAGCAACACCAGCTTTCGTATATCGCCCCCCGCAGTATCTAGCTCGAGATCCAGAACATCGGTTTTGACATGCACCCCTTCAGCGACATGATGCGGGTGAGACAGCGTGGATCCCGGGATTTGTTCTTCAACCGTTTGTGTAGCACTTAACACTTTGGGAATATCTTGCATACCTGGCGCATCTGCAGCATTCAACCCCTCGGGATCAGCCAAAGAACTGCTGGCTTTCGTGGCGTTTACCGAAGCATCGAGGGTCTTATCCTGCACCCAGGCATTGTATAAAAGGCTGCCCAATAGCATGATAGCTGCCAATAAAAAAAATCGATTATTCTGTGTATTCACGAAGACCCCTTATTTTAACGGAACAGCATCAATACCACCGGGATGCCAAGGATGGCATCGCATGATTCTTAAAAACGACAAATAACCACCTCGCACAACACCTAAACGATCAATAGCCACCATCGCATACTGAGAACAATGAGGCTCAAAGCGACAGGGGGCACCTAAGAACCCGGCAATACCGCATTGGTAACACCTTATCCCTTTGATGATGCCGATGCGCAGCGTGCGATTAAGTCCTGCCATTGTTTTCGTAAACAGCTTAGTAACACTCCCGATGGTTTGTCCGCGCAATTACAGCGTACTAGCACCACAATGTCCAGTCCGCTGAGCGCTTGCTGATGGTGCCTAAAGCTTTCTCGAATAAGCCTGCGCACACGATTGCGATCCACGGCATGTTTCATGATGCGCTTCGCGACAATCACCCCCAGTCGTGCACCGGCTGAATGCGACCGCGCTAACATCGTAAAATAAGGTGATTTTAAACTGATAGGATTCGCAAAAACAGCCGAATAATCGGCCTTGGTCAATAAACGTTTATGTCTCGCAAAATCTAAATTTGGCGTTAACAAGGCTATACAGCCAGGCGTTTGCGACCTTTTTGACGTCTGCTTTTAATGACTGCGCGCCCGCCTCGGGTTCGCATACGCACCAGAAAACCGTGCTTACGCTTTCTACAAATCTTGCTGGGCTGGTAAGTTCTTTTCATCTAGTTGCCTCAATCACATTATAGGGTCCATCTATGGGAGTGGCGACTGTACCGAAATCAAGCATCGGCTGTCAATGGGCCTAAGCGCCTTTGTATTGCGCTTATACACGCCCTCATTATTATTAAGGATCAGGATCTCTTTGATAATAGTGATAAGGGACTGTATAAGGCTTAAAACCCATTTTTATCTATTAAAACAAAGAGATATAAAAATTAACACTGTGGATAAGTGAACGCTAAATAGCACCCCTCTGTGGATAAAAAGGCCTTTTTCAGAAAATGCAGGCTGAATCGTAGAAATGCACAGCTTGTAGGGTGAGCTGTACACAGGGTTATGGACAGCCCATCCACAAAAAATACGACGCACTGAAAAGCGAAACCAAGCCCAACTTTTGCAAAGTGGCAATTGAGATGCCATATTGAGACGCAAAATGGCGGCAGCGATGCCACTTTGTAAGGGGTGCGTGAATAATCACCCATTTTCTTTTTATGGTCCATTATATTTATGATAGTGAGCGGCACTTGTGATAAAGCTTTAATTCGGCTATCCTCTTTTTCATACAACGTATACGATTAGGTGAGTTTATGCAAAGACACGAACCATTTGTTTCTCTAAGTACCAGGGTGTCGCCCGCGGCATTGCAAAAGTTAGAAAACTTGGCTGAAGCCACAGGAAGAACTAAATCATTTTTAACCTCGGAGGCTATTGAACGTTATGTGGAAGTTCAAGCTTGGCAGTTAAAAGAAATTAAAGAAGCACTAAAAATGGCGGATAGTAAAGGAGCTAAGTTTATTGATCATAAAAGGGTATGTGAGTGGATAAGTAGCTGGGGCACTAAAAATGAAAAAAAACGTCCCAGATAACAGCTCTATGACTATAAAATGGTTAGAAAGGGCTCTTGATGATTTAGAATCATTGCGTGAATATATTGAAAATGATAATCCTTCTGCTAGTGAGAAAGTGATGCAACACCTTATAAAATCTCTTGATTATTTGATGGATAACCCGGAATTAGGAAGGCTTGGTAGAGCGAAAAACACAAGAGAGCTTCTTTTGTCGGGGTTGCCCTATGCGATTATTTATAAGATAAAAAATAATTTTATAGAGGTTTTACGTATTTTTCATGGGGCTATGAATTGGTAATGGTTAGATGGTAAAAATGAATAAAAAGCCTGTTTTTAAGTTGGATGAATATGAGCAAGAGCTATCAGATTCTTTCGACAGAGGCGAATGGAAGAGCGCTGATAATTTAGAAGAAGAAAAATCAAACGCAAGGCAAGCAGCTTCTAATTATTTTAGAAAAAAAGAAAATGAAATTTCTGCATAAAGATTCAACAATAAAAAACATTACCGATAAAATTATTCTTTATGAATATTGTGAAAACGCATCCAATCTTCTCATTGATGGTGCCTATGCGAAAATTAATGGATCTTTAGGCCCAAAAATCAACAAATCATTTACAGAGCTCTTTTTTGTGATATCGGGCAAGCTTCAGCTTGAGATAGAGGGCGTTATTCATGAGCTTCATGAAAAAGATATGTATATCGTACCTCCCAATACCAAGCACAAAATATTAGGAACAGCATGCGAAGTGTTTATTGCTTGTTCGCCACAATTTAATGAAAACGATGTGAAATTCTGTGATTAAATAGTCTCTTTCACAACACGCGCAAAGCGCGGAACCGGCTGATTATTAATTATAACCTGTTCTGCAAACATGCCAGCAGGTCGCACCCATAATCCAAAATCGCCATATAAAGCCCGATAAATCACCATGGGCTCCAAAGTTTCTGAGTGTCTGGCAGTCCCCAAAACCTGGTAATGATTACCTTTATAATGTTGGTAAAACCCAGGTTCTACAGTGGTTATTATTTTTCACCAAAAAAATCAAAGGGTGTACCCATCTCTAATGCTGAAAGTCCGCTACGGCAGTTTTGGGTCTATAACAATCGAAAAGCTTAAGACCATAACCCTTTTGGTGGGTATCGAGTTCGTCTTGCACGGCGACTAAAGCTTTAAGGGCTTCATGCGATAAGATACAGCATTTGCGTACGATATATTTTCGCAATGGCCTACTAACCAATGGTTGCCGACTGAATTTGTTGTGATAACAGCGCTAGATCTCCAGCGGCAGCCCGTATACACTGTGCCATCAGCTTTTTCTTATGATCCTGTGTTTTTATGAGGGCCTTTTGTGGAACATTCTCTATGGCAACAATGCTTGGAGTGCTTAAGAGATCAGATCTCCCAAGAATCTTTTAGTCAGTGGGTTATCCCACTTCAAATAGAAGAGGCTGCGGATGAAATTTTCTTATTTGCGCCCAACCAATATGTTTTGGAGGGCGTTAAAGAACATTACTTGTCTATGATAGAAAATGTGTTAAATAGCTTAAATGCTGGCAAGCCTATACGTGTGTCTTTAACAGTAGGGGCCAGACGTTCTCTGGCAGGCAGCGCGGCTCTTAGGCAGCCTGCCGTATCGACGGATCAAAAAAATATCGGCCCCGATCTACATAGTAGCCATTTAAATGCCAGCTTTACCTTTGATAACTTTGTAGAGGGTAAATCCAATCAATTAGCCCGTGCCGCCGCAATGCAGGTTGCACAAAATCCAGGTACTGCCTATAACCCGGTCTTTTTCTGTGGGATATCGGGTGTTGGTAAAACCCATTTGATGCAGGCGATTGGTAACTTTATTGTGAATAACCGAGGAGGGAAGCCTGCTGCCAAGGTTATTTACCTACATTCCGAACGTTTTGTGGCAGATATGGTAAAAGCGCTACAGAGCAATGCCATTGCCGATTTTAAAAAGCGCTATCGTTCAGTGGATGCTTTGCTGATTGATGATATTCAATTTTTTTCAGGTAAAGAGCGTTCGCAAGAAGAGTTCTTTCATACCTTTAATGCCTTATTAGAAGGCCAGCAGCAGATTATTTTAACCTCCGATCGTTATCCTAAAGAATTAAGTGGTATTGAGGAGCGTTTAAAGTCTCGTTTTGGTGCAGGCTTAACCATTGCTGTGCAGCCGCCCGAGTTGGAAACACGGGTTGCGATCCTGATGAATAAAGCCAAACAATCAGGCGTAGAGCTGGATCCAACCGTCGCCTTTTTTATTGCCAAGCGTATTCGAGCGAATGTGCGTGAATTAGAGGGTGCCTTAAAAAGAGTGATGGCCAATGCTATTTTTACAGGGCAGGTGATTACCTTGGACTTTGTGCAGGAAGCGCTGAAAGATCTCCTGGTGTTGCAGGAAAAATTGTTATCCATCGAGAATATTATTAAGACGGTGGCAGAGTATTATAAAATAAAAGTTTCAGAGTTGCTTTCTAAGCGTAGAAATCGTTCTTTGGCACGTCCTCGGCAATTGGCCATGGCGCTTTGTAAAGATTTAACCAACCATAGTCTGCCCGAAATTGGTGATGCTTTTGGTGGAAGGGATCATACAACGGTGCTGCATGCTTGCAAGGTCATTAAGCGTTTGGTAGACAGCGAATCGGATATGGCAGAAGATTTTTCGAATTTAAATAGGATTTTGTCCACTTAGTATGGCCTTAGACAAGGTTTTACAAATGTTGGCGAGGGGCGTCGATTCCAGGGACGGACAATCGTCGAATACAGGGATGTATGTTCCCGAGCAATATTTGGAAAAACTTATCTGAACAGCTGCTAATTTTAGGGAAAGAGACTGCATGCGTTTTAGTATTCAAAGAGAAGACTTTTTAAAACCCTTGCGTGCTGTTGCGGGCGTGGTCGAGCGACATAGACAAACCCCTGTGAATCCCATTCTGGGGCATGTTTTAATACGGGTGCAGAATCAGCGTCTTTCATTGATTGCTACCGATCAGGAAATCGAGCTGTTTGCCACAGCAGCACTCAAAGAACCTGTCGGTGTAGAAGGCGAAACAACCGTTTCTATTCGAAAGTTGTTGGATATTTGTGTGGCTCTCCCTGAAGCACAGATTTTATCCTTTAGTGCAGAGGCAGGGCGCTGTGTGATTTGTGCAGGGCGCAGTCGATTAACCCTCTCTACCTTGGCAGCGGCTGAATTTCCCGCCTTAACTGAACATGTAGGCGAGCTTCATTTCTCGATGAGCAAAACAAAATTGCGAACCTTGATTGCACAAACCGAATTTGCTATGGCAGAAAGAGATGTGCGTGCCTATTTGAATGGCATGTTATGGGAAATCAAGACGCAAACACTCTATCAGGTTGCTGCGGATGGCCATCGCTTAGCTTTTGCTTTTGCGGCGATTGATGTAGAGCCAGGACAAGCGATCCGTGTGCTGGTGCCTAGAAAAGCTATTGTGGGGCTGCAGCGCACCTTATTGCAGCGCAGTGAGGATCCGGCTGAAGAGCTTATTCGGATCAGCCTTGGAACGCAGCATATTCAGCTAGAAACAGCCGAAACACGACTAAGTGCTGGATTATTAGAGTCTAATTTTCCAGACTTCTTCCGTATTGTGCATAATGTGGGGGATAAAGAGCTGCTGATATCGCGCGATCAATTAAAGGAAAGTTTGCAGCGTGCTGCGGCCTTATTGGGCGATCGATCATCTGGGGTCAGTTTCAGCTTAAGTGAAGGCGCTTTAAAGATTCTGGCAAGAAATGCAGAGCAAGATGAAATAGAAGATGATCTGGTTGTGGATTATAAAGGTGAAGCCTTGGTCATTAGCTTTAATATTAAATACCTGATGGATTTTTTGAATGTGATTTCAACTTCGATGCTTCGGTTTAGTTTTTCGGATGCGAATAGTTCTGCACACTTAGTCGGGGTTGGAGAATCGAATGCGGCATACGTGATTATGCCCATGAGTATTTAACGCCCTTTTATGCAGCTTAACAGTCTTTCTATTATCAACCTCAGAAATATAGCCCAGGCTGAATTATCATTATCTTCCGGATTTAACCTGTTTTTTGGGCAAAATGGCAGTGGAAAGACCAGTATCTTAGAAGCAGTGCATCTATTGGCGAGTGGTCGTTCCTTTCGATCGATGCATGCACGAAATATTATTCGTGTAGGAGAAGCCTCCTACCGGGTTTCAGGTTTAGCTTCCCCTTTGAAAGAACAAGCGCTTCAACGCCCCATACCTCTAGGGGTTGAGCGTTTTAGCAGTGGTGCCAGCAAGATACGCTTAGCCGAAAAAGACTGCCATTCTATGGCAGAGCTTGCCAAAGTATTGGCACTACAGCTTATCAATAGCGATAGTTACGACCTTTTGGAGGCAGATCCATCCCATAGAAGACGCTTTGTGGATTGGATGATGTTCCACGTGGAACATTCCTTCCATCCGGTTTGGCAGCGCTTCAATAGAGCCCTTCAACAGCGTAATGCCGTGCTACGTATGGAAAACACAGGACAACATGGCGATATTAGCGCATGGAATCATGAACTTGTACAAACGGGGCAGATTATCGATGCGCAAAGAAAAGCATTATTAGCAGAATTTATCCCGATTTTTTCTGGAATGGTTACAGAACTCTTGGGTTTAGAAAAAGAGATTAGCATTCGTTATGAACAGGGATGGCCAGCAGACTATAGCTTGGAAGGGGCTTTGAACAAGTATCTCAGCCGGGATCTAGCCCTAAAATACACAACGGTGGGGCCCCAGCGTGCCGATCTGGAGATTTTAATCGATGGGATTTCGGCTAAATCTTTGCTTTCTCGTGGGGAATTAAAACTCTTTATTGCTGCATTGCTAATAAGTAGGGCTGTGCTTCTTCATCAGAAAGAAGATCGTCGTTGCCTATTTTTGGTAGACGATTTACATGCGGAACTGGATGATCGAGCTGCAGGCGCTTTGATTAGGGCTTTATCGAGCTTGGGATCACAGATATTGATTAGCAGCGTATTGAAAGAGTCAGTCAGTGCTTTTCTGAAAGAGGGGGAAGTACGATGTTTTGGAGTGAGTGCCGGGGTGGTGTTTGGATTATTATAGTGCTGGGTTTAAGATTGTAAAAATGGTTTATTAAATTAAGGTATGTTCCACGTGGAACATTTAGGTTGGATTGATTGCGGTGCTTATTTCTGCTAAGTCCAATTCTGCAGAATGGGTGAGAAAAACCTCATGTTTCATCAGAGATTGGGGGTCTTTTCTTGCGAAGATGTTGGACTACTTCTGTGATG
Source organism: uncultured Legionella sp. (assembly GCA_964522825.1). Lineage (GTDB taxonomy): Bacteria > Pseudomonadota > Gammaproteobacteria > UBA6186 > Azoamicaceae > CADEGZ01. The sequence continues at coordinate 7,692 of CAZFXA010000004.1, read as the reverse complement.
CTTTTCACCTTGTTAGCTACAATCTCACGATCCCCTAGTGCTAGGATTTTAAGCAAGGCCAAGGTTTCTGGAGCGGCTTCATAAGAGGCAATATCTTGGAGTACAGCTTTAGCCTCACCATTTTGAGTAATAACCATGGGTTGCCGTTGCTCCGCAAGCTCTAAAAAAATGGAAGCAGCATTCGCTTTAAGATAGCTGATGGGTTTCATTTGAGAAGAGTAACGCATATAAGCCTCCAGTTGTTCTAGTAGGACCAAATATAATCTATTAAAAGTCTTAATAGAAGCATGGCCTTATTTTATCCAAACCCCTACAAAGCTACGGTCCTAAGAGATGTTCCACGTGGAACATTTAGGGGTTTATTGTTTTTAATTGTTCACAATAATGTAGAAAAAAATCTTTGTTCCACAATGGAAGGCTTTCAGCCTCTCTGGGCTTTAAAAACTGGGCTACATCTTTTTTGGCATCGATCCAGTCGATACTAAAAATTTTTGCATGTAATTGCGCAAATACCCAATCTTTAGAGAACGTACCCACCGGTTGTTTTTCCCAAGGGCCCGTTTGATAGAGAGCCTGTTCTAGTAAGTCATAATTAATAGGCGTTTTTTGAGTAACATACCAGATAAAGTCGAACCAATCCCGACCTTTTACATATTTACGGCAGAGTAAAGCATGACACTTACCTGCAAATAAACTGGGGCGATCTTGTAGAGTCAAAGAGAAAGGATAAGGAAAATCTAAGTACTTTACTTCGAATGCTGAACCTTCAGGGGGATTAATATCAATTTCCAATTTAATTTGAATACTTTGGGTATCCGAAGTATTTCGAGGATAGCTTAAGGTTAAAGACTGCCCAAAAGACCTTTCTTTAAGAAAGGCTTTTTTAATGGCTATATCAGCCTTAGAGCGGTCCGTTGCCTCTAAGTGCAAGCCATAAGCTTCGAATTCTAATTGCATGGTTTTTAGAAACAAAGACCATTGAAAGTTGGGATCTGTTTTTAGTAAAACAAAGTCTAGATCTTCTGAAAACCGCGGTAATCCATAGAGAATTCTAAGGCAGGTACCCCCTTGAAAGGCCGCGTATTTGAAAAAATCTGTTCTTGATAAAGCAGCTAAAGCTATTTCTTGGAAAATTTCCTTTAATGCATTTAATTCATCTTGTTTCGATTGAAGAGTGTATTGTTTTAAACGATTTTCTAAGATGATATTCATTCTTTTGATAACTCCAACATAACGTTGCTGAGAAATTTTTGCACCCTTTTATTAGGATAACCATCCGCTAATTGACGGATCTGTGAAAGATCTACAGTGCTTAAAAGTACTGGTTCGATTCTGAGATCAATCGACATCTCTTCTATATTTTTCCACGATTTTTTATGCACATGGATATAATCAGCTAAGGCTTTAATGGCAGAGGCCATAAGATAATGTGTATTATTAAGATCGATTTTTTGCACGCCTTCATAAAAATTTTTTAAGGGCGTGGTGGCGAAATGAAACAAACCGAGGGGTGTTTCAAAGTTTCGTTGGCGTTTAGGCGCCACGCTGGTTGTTGTATATACAGCTTCTGGGATCCACTGGTGGTACGATAAAGCGGATTCAAGGCTGATATAGGAAGGTCCATATAATAACTGTGCAACCTCATAGAGACTGGGCAGATCTTGTTTATAGGGTTTTCCAATAAGGTAAAAACCTCGTTTTAAGCGAATCAGACCACCTTCTGCTAGGGCACGTTTTACAAGGCCGTAGCGCCCTTGGGTGGAATTTTCCAATAGAATGGTTAAATCACTATCGTGGATCCAGGCTTTTGGCCAGTTCAAAAAAAGGGTTTGTAGTGGTTTTGTCATGAAGATGTTCTTAGGTTTAGACTACTTGCTGTTATTTTAAGATAGATATCTATTTTTTGCAAGATACTGTCAAAAAGTGACAGTATCTTGCAAAAAATGAGATTTGGAATAGATGCATGTCGCAATTTGCAAGTTACACCTTCAAATTGCACGGTTTGTGTCGATTGATAAGTTAAAGCTGTTATTTTAGACAGTTGCACCAGGCATAAGGCCCGAAGCAGTAGGTGGTGTCAATAAAGTTTGTCGGTTCATCAGCATGCCTGCACAGGCCAAAGCCAGCAGTGAAAAGGTGCCACTTACGACAAACACGGAAGAGAAGTGATCTTTGGCCAAATAGCCGGACAGCGAGGAAGCCGCCATAATACCGATACCGCTTGTAACATAGAAAATACCGATGGCTGTACCGTAATGCATTTTGTGAACGGATTTGAAGATCAAGGCTGAGAACACAATTTGTGCCCCCGCACGCTGAATGCCCCATGCAACCAAGCCCAAGACACTCAGGGGCCATAGCGATAAGTCCAGATGGTAAAAACAAAGATTAAACAGGCTTAAGGCCCCAATCGTTATGTAGAGCATACGTTGCAGGCGCCCTCGGTCAATTTCAATACCTATAAAGGGAGATGTAATGAGCATGGTGGCGTTAAACACTGCAATGGCAGAAAGGTAGAACCATTCGGGTAGGCCTTTACCCTTCAGGTACATCATCAGCAATCCATCGTTAAAGCGACCCATAAAGAACAAGAAAACAAGGAAAAGGATGGGGGCTGTTTGTTTAAAGACTCGACCAAATTCCTTGAGTGAAAAGCTGTCGCTTTGAGTGCCTTTGGAGTTAAGGAAAAAAGATCCGATAAAAGCGGGTACAACCAAGGCGCAGCAGATCAGCACAAACAAGTTAAGATTATCGATAAGGGGGCCTATAAACAGTGTAGATAGGCTAACGATAAGGGGGCCTAGTACGCAGCCAAAAGTCTTAGACATGCTTAGCAAACCCAGTGCCATGCCTTTCTTTTTAGCGATTTCGGCCACAAAAGCATCTCTGGGAGAGGCGAAGGAACCATTGGCAATACGCTCTAGGGTTTTGGCAAATAAGACAGCCCAGGGGGTCGGCAGGAACAGTAAGAGCTTGGAACCCATGGCCAGGCCTGTGGAGCCTACGAAGATAATCTTTCGGTTTTTAATTTTATCGAAGAGAACACCATTGACCAAACGGAAAATATTGGAAAAAAGCTCTGTAGAACCTTCTAAAAGGCCTACGAATAAGAGCGATAAACCCATGGAGTCTGTAATAAGAAAGGGGATAATAGTCATACCAATGGTGGTTGAGATGGCTAACAAAAAATTGATAAAAAGTATTAAATACATGCTAACAACCCCTTATTCGATGGGCTATTGGAAGGCAAAATGCCCCCTTTGTCAAATACGATTGCAGGATTCATCTACGAGGGGTTTTATCTGGCTATTTTTATAAAAAAATGTCATGATTCACAACGTTTTACTGAAAATTTGGAAGTATCATGAGCGACCCAACCCCTACAGAAAATAGTTACGATTCTTCGAGTATTAAGGTCCTGAAAGGCCTTGATGCGGTCCGCAAGCGCCCTGGCATGTACATTGGCGATACCGACGATGGTAGTGGCTTACACCATATGGTGTTTGAGGTTGTGGACAATGCCATTGATGAGGCTTTGGCCGGTCATTGTACGAATGTTGAAGTGATTATCCATCCCGATGAGTCGGTGACCGTGAAAGATAATGGGCGCGGTATTCCGGTGGACATGCATGAAGAAGAAGGACGTTCCGCCGCCGAAGTCATTATGACGATTTTACATGCGGGCGGTAAGTTTGACGACAATTCCTATAAGGTCTCGGGCGGTTTACATGGGGTAGGTGTGTCGGTAGTAAATGCCTTGTCCGAAGAGCTACATTTACGTATTCGTCGTAATCAGTGTGTGTACGAACAGACCTATTTTTTGGGTGAACCACAGAAACCGTTGGCCAAAACCGGACAGACCGAAGCCAGAGGGACAGAGATCCGCTTTAAACCCAGTGCTACCATTTTTACCAATATAAAATTTAGCTACGATATTTTAGCCAAGCGTCTGCGAGAACTATCTTTTTTAAATGCAGGCGTTAAAATTCATCTTCTAGACGAGCGCAGCAATAAAAGCGATTTATTTGAGTATGAAGGGGGCATTAAAGCTTTTGTAGAGTATTTACATCGCAATAAAGTAGCGGTGCATCCACAGATTTTTTACTTCACCTTGCAAAGGCAGGATATGACGGTTGAAGTCGCCATGCAATGGAATGATGCTTACCAAGAAAACATTTTTTGTTATACCAACAATATTCCACAGCGTGATGGGGGTACCCATTTAGCAGGGTTTCGAGGCGCTTTAACCCGTACCTTGAACAACTATTTAGAGCAAGAAGGGTTTTTGAAAAAGGATAAAATAGCCACCACGGGCGATGATGCACGCGAGGGCTTAACGGCGGTATTGTCTGTGAAAGTACCCGATCCAAAATTCTCTTCACAAACCAAAGATAAATTGGTGTCCTCCGAAGTGAAACCTGTGGTTGAATCGGCTATGTCAGAGCAGTTTCAGGCCTATCTTTTGGAGAATCCGCAGTCTGCCAAGGCCATTGCCGCTAAAATGATTGATGCGGCACGCGCGCGGGCGGCTGCACAACGTGCACGTGAATTAACCCGTCGCAAAGGCGCTTTGGATATTGCAGGCTTACCTGGTAAATTAGCCGATTGCCAAGAAAAAGATCCAGCCCTTTCAGAAATCTATATTGTCGAGGGGGAATCGGCCGGTGGCTCTGCCAAACAGGCACGCGATAGGCGTACGCAGGCTATTTTGCCGCTCAAAGGTAAAATCTTAAATGTTGAAAAAGCACGTTTTGATAAGATGATATCCTCCGTTGAAGTGGGCACCCTGATTACGGCTTTGGGTTGTGGTATTGGGCGGGATGATTTTAATCCCGATAAACTACGTTACCACAGCATTATTATTATGACCGATGCCGATGTGGATGGTTCCCATATTCGTACCTTGCTTTTAACCTTTTTTTACAGACAAATGCCCGAGCTTATTCAACGCGGACATATTTTTATCGCGCAGCCACCCTTGTATCGGGTGAAACGTGGCAAGCAAGTAACCTATGTGAAAGATGATAAAGATCTGAATGATTATCTTATTCGCATCGCTTTGGAAGATGCACGGCTCTTTGTGAATCCCGAGGCGCCGCCTATTTCAGGACTTGCTCTGGAGCATTTAGCGAAGCGCTACAGCGCTATCATGGATCTGATCCATCGCCTATCCTATCGCTATCCAGCCGCTGTTTTAGAGGCTTTGCTCTATGTGGAACGTTTAGAGCCTGAGCGCTTGCACGATAAAGCGATCATGGCGCATTGGTTAGAAAGTATACAATTGCAATTAAAAAACACGGCAGAAGCAGGCTTGTTTTTCGAATTGTCTTTATTAGAAGATCTAGAACATAAAGCCTATATGCCGAGTGTAAGAATTACCACCCATGGTGTGGATAGTTACTACCATTTTCAGTATGACTTCTTCTCAAGCAGCGATTATCATACCCTTGCAATCTTTGGTGCAGAAATTAGGCAGTTATTAGAGCAGGGTTCCTTTGTGCAGCGTGAGGATAAAGAACTCAGGGTTGGTACTTTTAAAGAGGCCCTTGTTTGGTTAATGGATGAGGCTAAAAAAGGCCAGCAGATCCAGCGTTATAAAGGTCTTGGAGAAATGAATCCTGATCAGCTGTGGGAGACTACGATGGATCCCAATGTGCGACGCATGATGGTGGTGACCATTGAAGATGTGGTGGCCGCTGATCAGATTTTTACCACTTTAATGGGCGACAATGTTGAGAGTCGACGGGTCTTTATTGAGACTAATGCGTTGTTAGTGGGGAATTTGGATATTTAAAAAGGCAATCAAAATAGGGTTAGGGGTATTTTATGCGCCTTCGTCGTTTTGAGCGAGACACGATAGTGGACACTTTTCAATCGCTTTTTCCTGTAGGCGATACCCTGTGGTTGTTTGGTTCTAGGGTTAACGACAGCCATCGTGGTGGAGACATTGATTTATTTATAGAATCTACGCTCGATCATGAATGTCTTTTTTCTTTAAAAATACAGTTTTTGAACGATCTTAAGAAAAAAATAGGTGATCAGAAGATAGATATCGTGGTGCGTTCTTTGCAAGACGAACAGATTTTGCCTATTTATGAAGAAGCGCGAAAGACGGGAGTGCAATTAGTCATGAACGATCTAGAGAGACTAAAAGTGGATATTGCCATATGTGATGTGCACGCTCAAAGAATCCAACAGAGTTTAGAGCATTTAAAACATTTGTTACCCATAAAGCCTATTCAATTACAGGATCTTTCTATTGAAGAAATCAGTTTTTTAGAACTGCTTAATAGCCGTTTTTCTAAACTGCAGGATAGTATTGGCAATAAGGTTTTTATACAATTATTGAAGTTGCTTCAAGAATATGAAGAAAATAATAGTTTTATTGATAATCTTAATCAACTAGAAAAATTAAATATTATAGAAAGCGCTGTTTTTTGGCAAAAGATGCGAACTATTAGAAATCATATTGCGCATGAGTATCCTGGGTTGCCAGTAGAGCAGGCTAATCAAATGAATGCTTGTTTTAAGGCAGCACAGGAATTAATCGTTTTTTGGCAAGCATTAAAAGGATATATAGGCAAGAAATTTGGTTTATGAAATTGATCAACGACTGTCTCTGATTGAGGTTCCACCCACACAAGTGATATTTAAGGCGATTTTCTATGCACTTCGCTAATCGAGGCTTGATCCGTCGGCAGAATAATGATTTCACTCACATTGACATGCAAAGGGCGTGTGAGGCAAAAGATAATCGATTCGGCAATATCCTCGGCACTGAGAGGTGTCATGTTGGTATAAATCTTTTCGGCTTTTTCATGGTCGCCTTTAAAGCGCACGTCATTAAATTCGGTTTTTACAACACCTGGGCTAATTAAGCTTACACGAATCGCAGTGCCCAACAAATCTTTTTTTAATGCGTTTGTTAAGCCAAGAATGGCATGTTTAGTCGCGCAATAAACAGCGCCACCGGCATAGGTTTCATGTCCAGAAATAGAACCCACATTTACAATATGTCCTTGGTTGCGCGTGATCATGCCAGGCAACACAGCTTTTGTACTATAAATAACGCCTTTGATATTAGTGTCGATCACCGTATCACAATCTTCTATAGGGGTTTGGGCAAGACTCTCTCGTCCTAGGGCTAGACCAGCGTTATTGATTAATACATCAATATTTTTCCATTCGGTTGGTAAATCGGCAAAAGCTTTTTCAATGGCTTGCACATCACTCACATCTAAGGGCATTATTTTAATGCGTACGGCATATTGATGGCTTAAGGTGTGGGCTAAGGCTTCTAGTTTCTGAAGACGTCTAGCCATTAAAATAAGATCGGCGCCCTCGATCGCGCAGGCGATAGCGCATGCTTCTCCAATACCGCTGGAGGCACCGGTAATACAGACTATTTTATTTTTTAATGATGGCATGCTTTATCCCCCTATGGTTTCGAACCCTATAATGCCAGATTATTTGATCTAAAAGCCATGCGTTCAACATGAAGGTCCACGGGTATAAAAAAACATCTTTTGTGCTGGCTGATTAATCATCTTGCGCAAGATAGTGTCGAAGATTGATCAGTGTAAAAAACCGTGGATCTACACAGTGCATGACAGTGGGTGTAAAAATAAGTTAGTTTAAACAATAAATTTATATCAACTTGATTTTGGTTCCACCCGTGATACCATATAAATT
>CAZFXA010000003.1:26794-83872 GCA_964522825.1 uncultured Legionella sp. | reverse complement strand
AAAAGATGTCTCTATTGCCATAGACAAGCAAGACGAAAGCACATTGCAGAGATTAATTGTTCTTGGATGGCCCTTATTAGACAAACCTACTATCAATGGGCAAACTTTGTTTGCCAAGATGATGGAAGCTGGCTATGAAATATTATTAACTGACTTCCAGCAACAAGCGTCTGATGTGGAACGTACTTCACAAAGACGGAGAATGTGAGGCCATAGGGGGTACCTTGAGTAAAAATATTATTAGCCAAGAGTACAATCAATTATTGAACGACCTTAAACAGCAAGTTGCTTCGTCACGATGTAAGGCAGCATTAAGCGTCAATCAGGAACTTATTTTGCTGTACCATCATATCGGGATGGTTATTTTAAATGCCCAGACAAATCAAGGTTGGGGTAAAAAAGTAATTAGTCAGCTATCAAAAGACCTGCGCTCTGAGTTTTCTGAAATGAAAGGATTTAGTCCGCAAAACCTCAAATACATGCGTAAATTTGCTCAAGAATATAGCTTGGATGAAATTGGTCAACAGGCTGTTGACCAATTACCTTGGGGTCATATTGTCACACTGATATACGCTGTTTTGGACAAAACAGAGAGACATTTTTATATTAATGGAACCATTCAAAATGGTTGGTCGAGAAATATATTGTCCATGCAAATCGAAACAAATTTATTCAAGCGCCAGGGAAAAGCAGTTACAAATTTTCAGGCAAAATTACCAGCCCCTCAATCTGACTTTGCTCATGCAACTTTAAAAAATCCTTATTTGTTTGATTTTCTTAGTTTAGGGAAAAATGCACATGAACGCGAGGTGGAAAAGGGATTAATAGCGCATATTGAAAAGTTCCTACTTGAATTAGGCGATGGTTTTTCTTTTTTAGGACGTCAGTATCACTTACAAGTTGAAGACCAAGATTTTTATATCGATCTTTTGTTTTACCACATAAAATTACGTTCATTTGTCGTAATAGAGCTCAAATCTGGAAAATTCAAACCAGAATATGCAGGCAAAATGAATTTCTATCTTTCAGCTGTCGATGATTTATTACGACATCCAGGGGACAATCCGTCTATCGGATTAATTCTATGCAGGTCAAAAGTAGGGGTTTTAGCCGAATATACCTTACGGGATATGACAAAACCAATAGGTCTTGCTGAATATAGACTGGAAGATACATTGCCGGAAAATCTACAAACAGCACTTCCAACGATTGAAGAATTAGAACTGGAACTGGCCAAAGATTTAAAAAGCGAGGAAAAATAAGCCAGAAAGCTTTATTATTTTTAATATGTCAAGATGCTAGGCCGTGCGAAGTGCATTGTGGGTGGATTGAGCCTGGACACCTCCCAGGAATCTACGATACCCTGCATGCACAGATTTTTTGTTGAGTATTAGATCTGAATCTGGCGAACCGATAGTTGGGACTCTCACCCCTGTAACGGTTTAAAATGGGGGCACCTTTAGGGGTACGTGGGAAAAAGGAAAGATATCATGCTGCAAATTTTAGGCGATAAGCTCAAGGGAATGGTTACCTGGACAATTGTCTTACTCATTGCCGTTGTTTTTGTCTTTTTGGGTCTTAATGATTATTTTTCATTTTCTGAGCAATCTGTGATTGCAAAGGTTAATGGTCAGAAAATAATGCGCAAAACGGTAGATACCCTGTATGAACGTTTCGCGGCACAAAACAATACGCTTGATGCAGAAGCCCTTAAAAAGCAAGTCATTCATATGCTGATCCGAGGTGCTGCTTTGTTGTCAGAGGCGCAGGCCTTAGGGTTTGAAACAAGCGATGAGCAGGTGGTAGAGATTCTTTTAAAGATACCGGCTTTTCAAGTAGATGGAGAATTTTCTAAAGATCACTATCAAAAAGTTTTAGCACAAATGGCCTATACTGATGCATCGTTTAGAAAAGAATTGGCCGAAAATGCCTGTTTGGGGCAGTTTGAGCAGGGGATCGTACAGTCCAGTTTTTCTACACCCCAAGCGCTCCAAAGGATTGTGGCACTCGTAGAGCAGAAACGTGATGTGGGATACCTCCAACTCCCTGCCCATCACTATCGTAAAACAACGTCGATCAACGAACAAGAAATAACTGATTTTTACGAAAAAAATAAACAAAAATTCATCAGCCCTGAAGCCGTGAGCCTTGAATATGTGCGACTTTCTTTAGAACCGTTTATCAAAAAGATGGTACTCTCCGCTGAGGAAGTATCAGACTATTACAAAGAACATCAATCCGATTACACGCTACCCGAGCGTGTACATGCGCGCCACCTATTAATCAGTGTACCGGCTGGACAGGTTGATCCAAAGGTTGAAAAAGAAGCAGTGGACCGTGTGGAAGGACTCTTAAAGCAGCTTAAAGGCGGGGCCGATTTTAGTGCCTTGGCAAAGCGTTGGTCTGATGATCACGGCTCTGCCAAAAAGGGCGGTGATTTGGGCTGGATGACCCGAGGTCAGATGGTGCCTTCTTTTGAAGAGGCAGCCTTTCATCTAAAACCGGGGGCTTATAGCGAGGCCATCCGTACAGATTTTGGTTATCATATTATCCAGGTGGTTGCTCATAAGCATTCAGAAGTGCGACCCTTGGCTGCTGTGGCGCCGGCAATTACAGAACAGTTAACTTTTCAACGCGCCCAAGCGCAGTTTGAAAAAACGAAGGAAACACTCGAGAAGCTGGCTTTGGAACAGCAGGACACCTCAACGCTATTACCCATTGCCACAGCCTTAGAATTGCCAGTAGAGCAGACGGCTTTGTTTAGTATGGCAGGTGGTGGTGAAGGGGTGATAGCTGATCCGATGGTACAGAAAGTAGCTTTTTCTGAGGCTTTTATAAAACAGGGGTTTAGCGTGCATCCTGTTTTGTTGTCTGACCAAAGTATTCTGGTCATGCGGCTGAAGCAACATCATTCCGCCCGTCAGCAGACTTTAGCAGAGGCACAGAAAACGGTTCGTGAACAAGTGCTACATGAGAAAATGCAGTCTCGGTTACAAGCTTTTTCAGATAGTTTTGTAAAACGCGTACAGGGAGGGGAGAATCCCGCTGTACTCGCTAAAGAACAGGGCTTGGTGTGGCATACTAAAAAAAATGTTGCCAGACAGGAAGGTCTACAAAACGAAATATTATCTGCAGGTTTTCAGTTATCGCCTTTGGAGCCGGGGGAAAAATTAAAGATAGGAAAATTTGTATTCCATGACGGATCGTATGGATTATTGGTGCTTTACAAGGTCGTACCCGGTCAATGGTCAGGCTTAGAAGCCTCTGCACAGCAAGCTTATAATCGTAGCTTAACCGATATTTCTGGAAGAATGGACTATACGGCGACCGTGAGCCATGTTGTCGGATCGTCTACCATTCAATGGCTTGACGGATCTGCATCTCAGTGAGTGGGAATATTATTGAGCTTAGAAATGTTTCTAAGTATTACCATGATCACCCTGTTTTACAAGATATTCAATTAGAAGTTAAAAATAGTGAATTTCTAACCATTCTTGGGCCCTCAGGTTGTGGAAAAACAACGCTATTACGCCTGATTTCTGGATTCGAGGCACCCAGCAGCGGCAATATTCTCATTAATGGTCGAGATGTTGGTGGATGGCCCTCTCATTTACGTCATGTGAATACCGTCTTTCAGAGTTATGCCCTGTTTCCTCATATGAACATTTATGACAATGTTGCTTTTGGATTGCGTTGTAAACGTCTTGCAAAACCGGTCATTGATCACCGTGTACGCGAAGCACTGCGTATGGTGAAACTGCATGATTATAGTGATCGTAAGCCCCATCAATTAAGTGGTGGACAACAACAAAGAGTCGCTATTGCACGTGCTGTTGTGAATCAACCCTTGGTTTTATTATTAGATGAGCCCTTAAGCTCCTTAGATTATCGTTTACGTAAAGCGATGCAGTTAGAGCTAAAACAATTTCAAGCACAACTAGGGATTACCTTTATTTTGGTGACGCATGATCAGGAAGAAGCTCTTTCAACAGCTGATCGCGTGGTTGTGATGAACCATGGTCATATTGAGCAAATTGGCACACCCCGTGAGGTCTATGAAGAGCCTCGCAATTTACATGTGGCACAATTTGTGGGTGAAGTGAATATTTTCCATACAAAGGTTTTACAGGCTTCGCCTGAATGGTTAGAGGTGGAAATTGAAGGCAAGGTATTTACCTTAAAAAACACCAAGCAATTTGATGCAACACAGTCTATCTATACACTATTAAGACCTGAAGATTTAGAAGTCTGGGGATTAAACGAGGTGGATGACCCCAGTCGTATGTATGCAGCGACTGTCTTACAGGTCATCTATAAAGGCTCAACCGTTGATTTAGTTTTGAAACTAGACTCGGGTACCAAGGTGCTTGCCACACAATTTTTTAATGAGGATGATGAAAAACTAGATTTTCAACCGCAAGAACGCGTCTGGATCTACTGGCATTTAGGCTGGGAGGTTATTTTATCTGATGACCCAGTATAAAATATTTAGTCGTTTTGCCATTAGCATTACATGGATCTGGCTAGCCCTTTTTGCATTAATTCCCAGTTTTTTATTATTGCTCACCAGTGTCTTAGTGCAAGGTGATACAGAATTAGTACGTTTGCGTTTCACTTTAGGCAATTATGGACGTTTGTTTGATAGCATGTATTTGCATATTTTTCTTCGTTCCTTTAGTTTGGCAGCGGTCTGTACTTTTGGATGTTTGCTGTTAGCCTATCCTTTTAGTTATTGCCTAGCGCGTTTGTCACATCGTTTTAGGGGTGTGCTTGTTTTATTGGTCATGATACCCTTCTGGACGAGCTCGCTGATTCGTAGCTATGCTATTGTCACGATTTTAAAGATGCATGGATTATTGAATACCTTTCTTTTATCCTTGGGTTTGATAGACAAGCCCTTACAGCTTTTATATACCAATACAGCAACAGTGATTGGACTTATTTACACCTTGTTACCGCTGATGATATTGCCGCTCTATGCCAGTATTGAAAAATTAGACTGGCGTTTGGTGGAAGCTGCACGGGATTTGGGTGCCAATAAATATAGAGTTTTTTTCTATATCCTTTTACCCTTAACATTACCCGGAGTTTTAGCAGGTTGTGTTTTGGTTCTCTTGCCGGCGATGACATTATTTTATATTCCCGATCTTTTGGGTGGTGCCAAGACCTTTTTATTGGGTAATGCCATTCAGAATCAATTTCTGACGGCACGTGATTGGCCTATGGGTTCAACGATTAGTATTGCGCTTATTTTTATCATGGGGCTGGCTTTATTTATCTATTGGCACTTTTATGGTAAACAGCTGGATGTTTCGCATGAAACGCATTAATGGATTTTATCTACTACTCATCTATCTATTTTTATATGCCCCTATCATTGTTTTAATAGCTTATTCTTTTAATGATTCTCCACGTTCCTTATTGTGGCATGGTTTTACGACACAATGGTATAAAAACTTATTAAACAATACAAACTTACACGTGGTAGCTTTCAATTCGCTATGGGTGGGATTGTTAGCCGCTATGGGTGCTACGGTGCTGGGTACACTATCGGCTGTTTGTTTATATCGGTATCAATTTTTTGGTAAGCGCCTATTGTACGCGCTTATTTTTATTTTAATTGTTTCACCCGATTTGGTCACCGGTATCGCGTTACTTATTCTTTTTTCAGCCTTAAAGTTCCCTTTAGGTTTTTGGACTTTATTGTTAGCACATATTGCGTTTTGTGTGCCTTTTGTGATTGTGATTATTTATGCACGCCTCAGTGGTTATGATAAAAACATTATTGAAGCCGCCAAAGATTTAGGGGCAACCGACGGTGTTATTTTTAGAAAAATCCTCGTTCCTTTATTGTGGCCGGCCATTATGGCAGGGTGGCTTTTAAGTTTTACCTTATCCATGGATGATGTCATTATCAGTTTTTTTGTGACGGGTCCAGAATTTGATATTTTACCCTTAAAAATATTTTCTATGCTTCGTTTGGGGGTGAGCCCAGAAGTGAATGCTTTATATGGTGTGTTATTTGTTTTCACTTTGTTGATCACCGGGATGTATCAAGCCTTAACCTGGAAAACAAAACCATGACAATAAAGCGCCTATTATGCAAAACTCAAATCCCATCCTTCGCTATGCGGGAGAGGGTTAGGCTGGGGGTAAGCATCCTATGCTGCTTGTTTAGTTTGATGGGAGCTTCCTGTATTGCAGCCACCCAAGAAAAAATATTAAATATTTATGTGTGGTCCGAATACGTCCCCGATCATATTATTCAACAGTTTGAACGTGAAACAGGGATCCGCATTAATCATTCAACCTATCTGAATAACGAATCGCTTTATGCAAAGTTAGAGGGTAATCCAGAGGCACCTTATGACATCATCATGCCTTCTAGTTATGCGATCAATCGTATGCGGACGCATGGTTTAATTCAGGCTATCGATCTGCGGAAAATACCCAATAAGCGACACTTAAATCCACTTTTATTAGGTGGAGAACATGATCCTGAGAATCAATATAGTTTGCCCTACCTATGGCACTCAACCGGTATTGTACTCAATACGCGTTACCATGCAGCAGGCGCCATAAAGTCTTGGTCTGATTTATGGCAAACTTCCTATAAGGATCAACTGTTTATATTGGATGATGCGCGCGAGATTTTTTCGATGGCCTTGTTAACGCTTGGGGAATCCGTCAACACACAAAAGACAGAAGTGATTGAGGCGGCTTATCAAAAATTAAGAGGGTTATTAGCGAATGTGAAACTGTTTAATACGGATGGGCAGCAAACCATTTATTTAGACGAGGATATGACGGTTGGTATGGCGTGGAGTGGTGATATCTATAGGGCTCATTTAGAAAATCCTCATTTATCTTGGATTTATCCCCGAGAAGGGTTTATCATTTCCTTGGATACGATTGCGATCCCAAGGGGTGCTAAGCATGTTGAGAATGCCCATACGTTCATTAATTTTATTTGTCGTCCAGACGTAGCCAAAGAACTTAGTTTGTTCACGGGTTTTTCAAGCCCTAATGTAGGGGCACTTAGCTTGATGCCTGATGACGTACGTCAGAATCCTATTTTATACCCTGATCAAGAGACGATGCAGAAGGGATTTTTACTCATGGATGTCGATAAAGCCGTTGCCGTCTATGAAAAATATTACGAGCTTTTAAAACTAGAATGACGCTTGTAAAAATCTGAGACATGGCTCAATAGGTATTGAAATTTAGGAGGTCATAGGGATATGAAACAGCGGTTCTTTTGTATTGTAGCCTGTCTCCTTTGCTTTTATGCACAGGCCTTACCGAATAAGCAGCAAAGCGCAGATCAAACCTTACTAAAACCCATCGTGACCAACCAATATATTTATGATGACACCTATCCAAGTTTTAAAAAATGGACCGATGAAAAAGAAATCACGGCGCAACTAAATCAAGTGTTTTGTCAAAATTTAAAAAAACAAGGTATTATTTTTGTTGGAAATAAGCCCATTAAAATTGCGGACATTGCCTCTGGTCCGGCAGATACCATTATTAAGTATTTAAAAAATATCCCCTTCAGCCCCGGTTTTGATATTAGAGTGACGGATTACAATAAAAGCTATGCAGGGACTGCTTTTCACCGAGGACAGGCGTATAAGAATCTATGGGTTGCAAAAAAATCTCAAGAAATCCCACTCGTCAATTTTTCCGTTAAAAGAGGCGATGCTTTTAGGGGGCACTTAAACGATTTGCTGGCTCAAAAAGGGGAAAGAATTAAAACCAATACATTTCAAATCGTTAACCTTTCACATGGTATTTACCACGCCGAATCAGATAAGTACGGTACTGCAGCCGAAAAAACAGACGGAATTATCAATGACATTGCACGTCATTTATTAGATGTGAACGGTATTTGCATAATGTATCATGTGTCTTTTTTTCATCAAGACATACAATATTTTAGATATCAATATGGTCGCAAATCGCATATGCAATCAAAAAGTGATACGGGTGCTGTGGAAATTGCCGATCACACATTATCTATATTGAAAAGCTGTAAAAAACAAAAAATACCTTATTATGTTATGGATTTCCAAACCAAATTGTTTTTTAGTAAAAATATAAAATCATATGCAACACTCTTTAAAAACCCTTCGCAATTTGAGAGGCTGCGTTCAAAGCCAGATGCCTGGGAGGATTACCAGAAATTATCATTTATTGTACAAAGAGCTTCCGATGAAATGGCTTTTGATAAAACCAATAGTGGGCTTAGCGCCTATATTGATGAAGTCTTAAGCGCTTTAAAGCGCGATAATCGGGGCCGATGGTACTTGGTGTTAAATGAAAAAATGCAAGTTATCTTAAACCCAGAGGCTTCTGTAGCGTTTAAACATCAGGTTCAGCAAGCACTCAATCACACAAAACACCAACTACCCGCCATTCAAAAGCAAGGGTCACAAAAATTTGAGCAACGACATCCCGTCTGCGACATCCGGCCTACGCGGGGATGAGCGCCGGACAAGGCCTTAGCAATTTATCTAAGCTTCTTAATTGTGGTGCAATCGCTCCGACAAGTTTTTCCGAATAATGGGCGAGGGGTGTCGATTCCAGGGGCGGTAAATCGTCGAATACAGGGATCGATGCCCCCCGCGTGCCATTCGAAAAAACTTATTTGACGAGGTATTCGCTTGACAAAGTTTAAATTTTTGCGATGATGCAAACTAAACGTGCTAAATTGAGTAGTGTGTCACGCTTAAGTGTGTTACTGTCCCATTTTTAGCACTGCGCCTGCAGTCCAACCGTGTTAGACATTTAGGAGACAAGCTTAGATGAAGGGTATAAAAAACAGTTTTAGTTCCAAGGGTGTTACAGCAAAGGTTAGCGTCGTTGTAGCCTTAGCCAGTGCTATTGCAGGGGCTGATCTTGCCTTCGCCGATCAGATTCTCTATGCGAAGAAAAAGCATCCAGTCAATGCAGCACAACCTGCTGAAGGCTTACTTGCCTCGGGTTCTAAGAGCGCTTGGGTGTGTGAAAACTGGAAAATAGAATCGCATGGGGGGCTGTCTTATATTCACCCTCAAGATGCCGATTACTGGTTTAAATTAAGCGGCGCACTGCGTTTTGACGAAACCCTATTCATGGGCAGTAAGCAGGATAAAGGCAGCAACTATCCCAGTGGCGGTAATATTCGTACGGCAGAACTGTACATGGATGGTGGCGTTGGAAAGAATTGGGTTTACAACCTGGGCTTAAGTTTTACAGGGTCTACAGTAGGTATCGATAATGCCTACCTTTCTTATTTCGGGTTGGTTGAAAATAACCAGATTTATGTGGGTAAACTTTCCGGAAACTTTTTTGGTTTAGATGGCTCCAATAGCACCAGCTGGAATCCCTTCTTAGAGCGCAGCTTGCAAAATATCGCCTTTTATCCGGGTGATGGCTTGGGTGTAAGGACCGATTTCTGGTGGAAAGATGGAGGCTTAACCTTAAGTGCTACACAACCGGATCAGACAGATACAAGTGGCGTTGTCGGTAAGCGTGATCGTTGGTTAGGATTGGCCAGAGCGACCTTTGCACCTGTTCATGAAGAAGGCGATGTATGGCATTTTGGAATGTCTGGCGCCTATCATGAAATACAAACGGGCGTTACAGCGGCAGCCCCAAGTGCTGGCGTGGCTTTTAAGGCAGCCCCAAGTGCCAGGGCTAGGAATGTCAGCAGTTCCACAAGCTTAATCAATACAGCCCTCGGTAATGGTAATGCAGTTATTGCTGCCAACAACCTACGTTTGTTTAATGTAGAAATGGCCAGACAGTATGGTCCTTTTATGTTCGAAGCAGAATACACACATGCTTTTGTGCATCGTACGCCTACATCTGGTTCAACAACACCCTTCCTTGGGTCCTTGGGTTTCCATGGTTGGAATCTACAGACACGTTATATGCTCACGGGTGAATCCCATGGATATGATGTACGTAATGGAAACTTTGGTTCCGTTAAAGCGATAGGTCCCTATGGTGCGGTCGAAGTCGCTGCGCGTTATGATTACCTCAATCTTAACGACAAAGATGTGAATGGTGGGTCTGAGCATAATGGAACCCTGGGTCTTAACTGGTACTTAAATCCACAAGTCCGATTATCGACCAATTACATACGTGCCAATATACGGCCTGCAAACAATGCGCCTAAACGTAAGCTCGATATTATCGGTCTACGTTGTCAGGTGCGTTTCTACTAGACTAGCAATGAGCGAGCGCTCTAAAGCGTAAGCTGTGAAAACGGGGAATGTGTTAAAGCATTCTCCGTTTTTTTTTGACTATCACCGATCTTATTTCTTCAGCGCTATTCTTTGCTCCAACCATCCACTGCCTGGCGTAAGGTTCCATCTTTGAGACGAATATTGAAGCGCTGTTCAGGTGTGTGAAGCGCTTCAACCGAAGTGAGGATGTGCCCACTGGCCTGATCAAAGACAATGGCATAGCCTCGGTTAAGCGTTGCAAGAGGGCTCACGCCTTCTAGCGTACGGAGGCTGTGCGTAACTTCTGTTTGTTTACGTTTCAGTAGTGTTTGGATTGAACTTTGCAGTTGAGCCTCCAAACGCTGTAAGCGGTTCATTTGATCTTGGATCTGCTGTGCAGGATGTCTCATACTTTTCGAGAGCCAATCGATTTTTTGCGATCGATAGTTTAGAAAAGCATTGATTTGCTGGAGTAGCCTGCTTTGTAGGGTACGGATCATTTGTTGTAGGCGTGAGCGTTCAGGGGTTGCCATTTCTGCTGCTGCAGAAGGCGTAGGGGCACGGCGATCGGCTACCAGATCGGCAATGGTGAAATCAATTTCATGTCCTACGCCCGTGATGATAGGGATCTTACTTGCAAAAATGGCACGTGCCACAATCTCTTCATTAAAAGGCCACAGATCTTCAAGACTGCCTCCCCCACGTGCCAGTATGAGTAGATCGACTATACCTTGGGTATTGGCACAGACAAGCGCACGTACAATTTCTGAAGCAGCCTCCGATCCCTGTACTTTGGTAGGATAAAGCGTTAAGGGGATACTGGGGAATCGTCGTTTAAGCACACTCAAAATATCGTGGAGTGCAGCGCCTGTACTGGAGCTAATAATGCCGATATGGGTGGGTAGAAAAGGTAGGGGTTTTTTGTATTGTTCTTCAAAAAGGCCTTCTTTGCTGAGTTTTTGTACCAGTGCGTCATAGGCCTGTTTTAAAAGGCCATCGCCGGCCATTTCTATTTGTTCGGTGATTAATTGAAAATCCCCCCGATCGGGATAGAGACTAGCCTTGGCCCGAATCTTGACCAACAGCCCATTGTGTAAAGTAAAAGATAGCGCTAAGCTTCTTTGTCTAAAGAATACACAGCGTACCTGTGCTTTTTGATCTTTGAGTGAGAAGTAAAAATGGCCGGAGGTAGGTCTGACCAGATTGGAAATCTCACCCTGCACCCATATCGTGGAAAAAGTGTCTTCCAGTAATCGTTGGGCTGCTTGGTTTAGTTCAGAAACGCTAAGAATAATGTCAGATGCCATGCCAAGGACCATGCCTAATCAACCCTAAAAGTAGTCCAAGGATAACATAATGCCTGTACTAGACCCAATCGATCATTATTGGATGAGAGAGGCCCTTAAGCTTGCCGAGCGGGCAGCTATCGAAGGTGAGGTGCCTGTGGGTGCTGTATTGGTATGCGAGGGGCAAAAAATCGGGGAGGGCTGGAAT
Source organism: uncultured Legionella sp. (assembly GCA_964522825.1). Lineage (GTDB taxonomy): Bacteria > Pseudomonadota > Gammaproteobacteria > UBA6186 > Azoamicaceae > CADEGZ01. Next base: position 72,164 of record CAZFXA010000003.1, on the reverse strand, counting down.
CAACCCATAGGCCTTTGCGATCCAACTGCGCATGCGGAAATCATGGCCTTGAGAGCCGGCGCACAGGATCAACGAAATTATCGTTTACCCGAGAGTACCCTCTATGTGAGCTTAGAGCCCTGTCCGATGTGCATGGGGGCACTTGTTCATGCACGTGTTAAACGTCTGGTGTTTGGAGCCTTCGATCCTAAGACAGGGGATAATCATTACATCGATTCTGCAGGCGGTGTACTGGCGGAGGAATCAAAGGGATTATTACAGGCTTTTTTTCGTGCAAGGCGCTAGTCTCTGTCCCATAGGTTTTTCCGAGTGTGCACCAGGTCGTCAATGATTGATGAGGTGCTGGCCAGTTGTAGTTATACACCAAAGCCCTGCATAGACTTGTGGATAAGCTGGTGGAAAAGCAATCACCCCATTGATTCTTAAACCATTTTTAGGATTGATGATTTTTTAGGCAGTGGATTTTTCTTGAATGAGATTTCTACGATCAAAGGAATGACAAGCGTTGTTATTGACCGGGTAAGGTGATATTGAGTTCGAGCACGGAACGATTTTCAGTGCGCTGCAACTGTACATTGATTTGCTCTTTATCGACATTCACATACTTTGCAAGTACTTCAAGAAGCTCATTACGTAACTTGGGTAAAAAATCGGTATCGCCCGCTTCGTTACGTTGGTGTGACAGTACAATTTGCAGTCTGTCTCGCGCAACACTGGCCGATTGAGGTTGCCTTCCAAAGCCAAAGAACCTTGCTAAAATACTCATACCGGGCTCCTTAATAGCCGCAATCCATTCATGATTTTTGATTTCCAATTACTTTTTCGGGGTGCTGGTGCTTCACCTAACAAATAAGCGACAGCATCTTGGTAAGCGCGTTTGGCATCGTTCTCTACACCCAGCGTAATAGGAATACCCTGATTAGAGGCGTTTAACACGGCGGGCGATTCTGGAATAATACCCAGCAAAGGCAAGGCCAGGATATCCTGAACATCTTGCACGCTCAGCATTTCTCCGCGTTGCACACGGGCGGGTGAATAACGTGTGAGCAGCAAATGTTTTTTAATGCTGCCATTTTGTTCGGCGTGAAGGGTCCGACTATTTAAAACACCTACAATACGATCGGAATCGCGTACCGAAGAAACTTCTGGGTTTGTGACAACAATCGCTTCATCGGCAAAATACAGTGCCAACAAAGCACCGCGTTCGATGCCTGCAGGAGAATCACAAATAATAAAGTCGAAGTCTTTACGTAAATCGTTGAGTACTTTTTCTACGCCTTCTTGGGTTAAGGAATCTTTATCCCGGGTTTGAGAGGCAGGTAGAATAAACAGACGCTCGCAGCGTTTATCCTTAATGAGGGCTTGATTAAGGTTCGCATCGCCTTGGATAACATTGACAAAGTCAAAAATGACGCGTCGTTCACAACCCATAATTAAGTCTAAGTTGCGAAGCCCAATATCGAAATCGACGACGACGGTCTTATGGCCACGGTTTGCCAGCTCTGCACTAATGGCTGCGCTGGTGGTTGTCTTACCAACGCCACCTTTGCCAGAAGTTACTACAATCACTTTTGAGCTTGAAACAGGCATATAATCCTTCCAAAATAAAACGAGGGTAATCTAAAGGGCTCTGATCTGCAAGTGTCCTGATACCAAAGAGATGTCGACAGGCAAACGCCAGGCTGTTTGCGCAATATCTTCGCTAATTTTGTATTGACCTGCAATAGAGACTAATTCCGCTTCCAGACTTTGGCACAAAATATGGGCAGTCGTGTCGCCGCTGACACCGGCTAAAGCCCGACCCCTTAAGGGGCCATATACGTGGATATTCCCGTCTGCCAATAACTCTGCACCGTGACTGACGGCTGCCAGCACAATTAAGTCGCCACCCCGTACGTAGATTTGCTGACCGGAGCGTACGGGCTCATGGATAACACGGCTGTGGGTCGTATTACCCGGGGTATGACCGTCCAGGGGCTCATTTTTTTTGAGGGAGATATTAGAAACGGGTTTTGCGCTTGAATCGAAGGGTGGTTTTTGTTCCACGGTTTTTTGCGTAGAATCTTGCAAAATCGCTAAGCCAGCCAATCCTGCAGCCGCTTGTTGTGCCTGAGAGCCTCCTTTGATACCGACAGGGATGAGATGGTTTTTTTGTAGTATTTGTAGCAGCTGATCAAAATCAAAGTCGCTTTCCGGGGGGGCTAGCATCTGTAGGTCCAGCACAACGGGCGCATGATAAAAAAACTTAGGTGCCTGTCTTATTTTTGTAATCAGTTGTTCTTCAAAGCTATCCAGTTTGTTATGCAATAGCTGTAGGGCCGTCAAAGGGTACAAGCCCCCTTTGAGTTGAAAAGCAATCGTTTTTTCTTTTTCGGTGTGCATCGTCGGGCAAATATAGCGGTTTATCACAACCACTGTCAAATCTCCGATAAATAGCGGATAGCCTTTCAGTACAGGGGAACTGCATACTGTGCAGCATGGTACGACAATCCGCTTTTTCGCTCATAGAAGTGTTGATAGCGCTGGTATGCGTATCGATTAGTACGGCAGCGCTTAATAAGGTGTTGCTCGATAGTTGTTATTATTTTCGCAGGCTTGCGGTGGAACAGTCGATAACGACTTTAGCATGGAATATCTGCGAGGCTTTTCGTTTTTTAGCAGACCCATCTGAAGCCGCAGAAACATTAGCTTATTGGCGCCAACGCTTAAAAGCAGTTGATCCGCAGGGTGATTTAAAGGTGCAATGTTCGAAGGTTGAAAATAGATGGGTTTACACGATTCAGGTGCAAAGTGGCATTTTGTCAGACAACCTCACCCTGCAAGTCTTTGTAGAGGCAGCAGCTTCCTAAGTCTTTGTATAGGCATGAGTTTAGGATTGCTGCTGATATTCATCGTATTGGATGATTGTCAACGTTTAGGTAAAACAATGTTGCGGTTTTCATCACACCTTGAAACAGCCGAAAAAACCAGGGAGATCGTGCAATTTTTAGGCAACGATTTACGTCTGAGCGGCTATCGGGGTCCTAGAACGCGTGATCCCTCTTGTCCTGTTTATAGGCAGTTTGATCCCTTAACACATGCTTGGTTGCGTCAGGATCGCGCGGTTTTTGGGTGTGCGTCCATCGAACGCTGTGGCGTGTCGCTGGGTGCAGGCGCAATGGCACGGTTAAAAAAGCATTCGCCGATTATAATTATTTATAACATCCCCAAAACCATACAACGGCTATCCCAGGTTATGGAAGCGCCTTCAGGGGTGATGAAGCTTGAAGATCAAACAACATTGCGTGCGGGATCGGTGGTTTTAGTTTCCGATGGCCTAGCCAGTGATTTTTTTATCGCCAGTGCTGTGCAGGGACGCATCCTGTTTCACGCACAAACGCCTTACACCAACCGGAGTCCTTTTTTAAGTAAAGCCTATCCTAAGGGTTCTGAAGTGGTAGAACTTCAAACAGTGGCTTATTACTTGGGGTTACCCTCACGGTCTAGCAAAGATCGCAATACCTTTTCTCTTTATCGTGATGATCAGTGTCATGAAGTTGAAGAAATCACAGAAGGCATTGTAGGGATGAAGGTGGAATACGCTGTTTTAGAACCCGCCAAAGGGTTGCGTTTTGCCACGGCTGATCAGCTGTTGGAAAAGGATTGGCCTTGGGTAATCGGTGTGCGTTTGCATATCGATTTTCATCAGCATCCATCATGGAGATATGATTGTGCGATCCGAAACGGGTCTCGTGCTTATCGTGATTTTGATAGTGATCAGCCTGAGTAGCCTTGGGTCCATTCATTTTCTTGATCAACAGATTATTTTAGTGAAAATGCTGGGTTGTTTAAAACAACAAGCCCAGGATCTTTTGATCGCAGAAAACCGCTTATTAGAAGCGGAAGGCAAGGTTCTTAAAAATCCTGAACTTTTTATTGATAAGGCAGCGCTTTTTGTGCCCGATCATCTGGCCTTTGGCTGTGATCAAGGACGGTGGCTTATAGGCGTAGAGGCAGCGCCTTTTCAAAGTTTTGTAGCCGTTCGCGCTGTAGCACCGAGCGAGATCGAATACGCCACAGGTTCTGCGCTCAAGCCCATCGTTATTAAGCGTACAGGGGGTTCTTGGAATAGAGTATTCAGTGTATACGAGGATGCTTCGGGCATTTTACGCTTTTTAGATTTGCAGACGCAGCGTGTTTCAAGCGTTGTTGTGCCAGGTGGGGCCATATTGAGCTTAACGCCTGTCGATCAAGGTGGGCGTGGCATCTGTGATGCCCTTTATATAGTCAATGCAGAGGGTCTATGGCTATTACCTTTGGGTCTTTCAGAGCACGGGGAGATCCAGAGGCTCCTACGTTTTGCCATTCATTCGAAAATCATCGTATTGCCGCATGGGGATCGTGGGGGCCTAGAACTGTATTTTCTAGGCCATAGAGCGGGCACACAGGGTTTATGGCGCGTGGTCGTTTTGCAAGCGGATCCTGCAAAAATGCCTGTTGCTATCCCAGAAGCACAGTGCGTAGTAGAAGGCGTTTTTACCAATCTTTGGGTACGTGCGGGTCGTGTGATATTGCTCTCAGAGAGCATGGCGCAACACCCACTTGTGTGGGATGTCCCTACACAAAGACTTGAATCCCACGTTTGGAAAACAGTTTTTTCCAACGAGGGACTGGGGGCTATATTGGGTGCGCAACTTGCTTGGGATCCAGAACGGCAAGAAGAGAAAGTCATCGTCTTTAACAGCCAAGGGCGCACAACGACTTTCACAACACCCTTACCTATGTTTCAGCAGGGGCGCTTGGCTTTTCGTAAATTAAATTGTAGAGACTAACGCCATCATTCACCCAGGAAGCTTGACAAGCCTATCACAGACTTGTAGATTGGAATTTCATGATTCAGCAGCGCTTTAGATAAGCTTGCTGATCATCTGGATGTTGGTAATTGATTAAAAGATCTGCTAGCATCTAAAACGGCGAGAGACTTATCACGAGTAGGTGGGTCGCATGTTTTTTAGAGTGAGGAGAAAATGTTCATGAAGAAGCGTTCAACAACGTTAAAATTAGTCGGATTAAGCTTGGCTGGCTTGGGAGCTGTGTTTTCGGGTGCTGCACTGGCACACGCCGATCAGACTGTAGAATCAAAGGGCGGTATAAACGTTTTCAGCAAAGCTGATAATGCTTATTGGTTCTCGTTGGGTGGTCGCTTAAATCTTGATGAGGCGATTTATTCCGGTGGTTATCAGGATAAGGGCAATAATTTCGCCAGTGGCGGCAATATTCGTAGAGCCCTTTTAAAGTTTGGCGGTGGTTTAGGCGACGATTTTTCCTATAACCTGACCCTCAATTTTGATGGCAGCAATGTAAAGTTTAATGATGTTTGGTTGGGCGCTTCCACAGAGATGGCGGGCGTTATCGATAAGGCTTCTGTGCGTGTGGGTCAGTTTACCCCGCCTACCAGCTTAGATGATGCACCTAACTACGGAACCCTAGACAACAATGTATTTATGGAATCTGCCTTGGCTACCTCTGCCTTCTCGACACCGAGCCAGGTTTATGGTGTGCAGCTTGGCGCCTCTATGTTGGATAATTCCATGCTTAGCGTGGCGATGTACCAGCCTTCCAAGCAAGAGAGTGGCAACTTTGGTAATACAGCCCATACCGACCGTTTAGGTGGTAGTGTGCGAGCGACTTTTGTACCTGTGCGTGCAGACGATACAGTTTTGCATTTAGGCGCGGTAGGTCGTTACCAGTCTGTGAATAAGAATGGTCTAGGTAATGCAGCTTATTCTCAGAAAAATCTCTTCTCAACAGCACCTGAAATGCAATCACGTCAGGTTAATAACAATAATGCTACCAATGTTGGTAATTTGTTGTTAAATACAGGCGATTTGCGTATCGCAAGCTACAATGTTGGTACCCTTGAAGCCTTAGGTATCTGGGGGCCCATTTCAGTAGAAGGCGAGTACTACAGAACGAGCGTACAGAGAGTGCCTGTTTCAACACAGACAACGGCCAAAAATCTACGCCTCGGTGGTGGACATTTGCAAGCTGCTTATGTGTTAACCGGCGAATCCAGAGGTTATGACTTTGCAACGGGTACCTTGCGTAATCCAAAACCTGCCGATAAATGTGGGGCATGGGAAATCGCAGCACGTTACAGCTTTGTAAACCTGAATGATCAGGATATTAAAGGTGGTTCCCAGCATAATGCGACGGTTGGTTTGAATTGGTTTGTGAACGAAAATGTTCGTTTGGCAGCCAATTACATTCGAGCCAACATTAGGCCTGCATCGGCCATAACACCTGTTGTAGCCAAACGCCAATTAGACATCTTCGGCCTACGTGCTGCAGTAACGTTCTAAGGGCTTTTGTGCCAATCCTAAAAGCCCCTGCGATCATACGATCCAGGGGCTTTTTTATGCCCCGTTAGTATTGGGTTCGACAAAATCCTAGGGTGTCGTACACTACAAAGATGATGTTATTTACACACCGTTTTAAACGATTAAGCATCCTATTACTCGCTGTAGCTACCTTCGGTATGGTAGGTTGTTGCCGCTCAGGCAGCGCTGATCGCTTCGAATGTATCAATCGGCCCGTCTATGCTTTAAACAAAGCAGCCGATCGTGTGGCCTTTAGGCCTGCAGCCAGCGTGTATGAAGCCCTTGTGCCAAGGCCTCTAAAAATCATGGTAGGACATTTTTTCCAGAATCTAAGCGAGTTAGGCAGTGCTGGGAATGATCTGCTACAGGGCAATCTATCCGGGATGCGTACCGATCTCTCACGTTTCTTGATTAATACGACCTGGGGTGTGGGTGGTTTATTCGATCTAGCAAGTACTGGTGGCAGCAAAGCCCGTAAGCAGGACTTTGGTTTGACCTTAGCCAGATGGGGTTATAAAGATTCATCTTACTTGGTATTACCCTTCTTTGGTCCTAGTACGGTCAGGGATGGTGTGGGTCGGGTAGGTACTTACAGCATGGGTATAACCTCGCATTTACACTCGGTTCGTTTGCGCAATGAATTGCTTGCGCTCAATTATCTGAATATTAGAGCTTCTTTATTGAAAACAGATTCAGCTTTAAATGACGCTGTGGATGAATATATCTTTGTTCGAGAGGCTTATTTACAACATCGTCAAGCCGAGATAGAAGGCAAAGAATATACGACATCATCCACGCCTTTTATACCGCTTGATGGTCCGCCTGAATAGTCGATGTTCGGGGCACTGACAGCCAGTTTGTTAATTATCGATGATAATCCCGCCTTGCGTCTGGCTTTTAAAAACTATTTTGAAGACAATGGCTTTACCGTGATCGAGGCAGAAAATGGTGCAGAGGGTCTTGAGATCTTCCGCTCACAAAAACCGGATCTTGTGGTAAGCGCGTTACAGATGCCGGTGCTAGGCGGCTTAGCGGTGCTAAGAACCCTGGTACAAGAATACCCTGCATCGCCCGTCATCATTATTGCGGAGCAGGGTGATTTAGAGGCGATGATTCAAGCCCTTCGCATTGGCGCTTGGGATTATCTTATCAAGCCTATTCATCAATGGCCCGTGTTGGAACATGCACTGTGCCGTGCACTGGAGCGCGCGCGTTTAATTGAAGACAATCGCATCTATCGTCAACAATTAGAAATAGCCAATCAAGCCTTGAAGAAAAATTTACAAACTTTAGAACAGGATCAGGAAGCAGGACGTAGTGTACAAATGCGTCTTTTACCCAAACAGGCTATGGTCTTTGGGTCTTACCATTTTAGTCATCATGTAGCACCCTCGCTTTATTTGAGCGGGGATTTTATCGATTATTTTGCAATCAATGAGGATCAATTAGCCTTTTATATCGCCGATGTTTCGGGGCACGGTGCTTCTTCTGCTTTTGTAACCGTGTTATTAAGAAGTTTGGTGCTACAAATGCTAGGGCGTTATCAAACCCAAGGGGATCCCATGATTTTGCAGCCCGCACAGGTATTAAGCAGTTTGGCAGAAGAAATTTATAAAGAAAAATTAGGCAAATATTTAACGATGGTCTATGGGGTTATCGATCGTAGAATGGCGCGATTAAGCTATAGCATTGCGGGGCATTATCCAAATCCTATTCTTTTAGAAGCGGGCGAAGCACATTTTTTATCGGGTTCTGGTTTTCCGGTGGGTATTATGGAAAAAACGCCCTATGAATGTTACGAGCATACTTTAAAACCCGATACTCATTTGGTATTGTGTTCCGATGGGATTACCGAAATAATAGCAGGGTCCGACCTGGCACAAAAAGAAGCCTCGTTACTAGGGATGGTTTGTGAAACCCGCGCGAGTATTCTATCGCTTGTTGATCATTTGGATCTCAAAAACAAGACGAATTTACCCGACGATGTTACACTCTTGACGATCTGGTGTAGGCCAGAGGATAATTCTTAAGGTTCAGAATCTAACAAATTTATAGCCTTCTTCCCTACGGGGGGAAAGTCGGCCGAAGGCTTGGGATGAGGGGTGATCATATGAAGTTGGACCTTAGTCCTTTAGTAAAGGCTATTGCGCGTTTGCAAGAGGGGCTTGATCGTTATCAAAAAGATCCGAGCGATCTACAGATCCGAGATGGTTTGATTCAGCGTTTTGAATTTACCTATGAACAATGTCATAAAATGTTAAAACGCTATCTAAAATGGGCCTCTTCTAGTCCAGAGATGTTTGATACAATGCCTTTTCAAGATTTAATTCGCTCAGCCAACGATCAAGGTCTTTTACGAGGCGATTGGTCACAATGGAAAAATTATCGTGAAATGCGATCCAAGACCAGTCACACCTATGATGAGCCGATTGCTTGTGAAGTAGTTCAAACGATTCCAGTATTTTTACGTGAAGCCCATTATTTATCCGATCAATTACAAAACCGCCTATGATGGATCAAAAACCGCCGATAGACATCACTTTGCAACACTGGCAAATGGTGAAAGAAATTTTAGAAAATAATGTCCCAGAATATGATGTTTATGCTTTTGGTTCGCGTGTGACAGGCAAGGCTAGGCCGTATTCTGATTTGGATTTGGTCATTATGACCGAACGTCCGCTGGGCATTAAAAAATCTGCAAGTTTGAGCGATGATTTTTCAGAATCTGATTTACCCTGGAAAGTAGATGTGATTGATTGGGCTACGACGAGTGAATCTTTCCGTAAGATTATTGAAGAGAAAAAGGTTTTATTAAAAAAAGGAACAGCATGAAGCACAAAGCGTGCTGCCTTTATCCGATAAATATCTGAGATCAGCTTTTAAACATTAAAACGAAAATGCATCACATCGCCATCTTGTACGATGTATTCTTTGCCTTCTAAACGCCATTTACCAGCTTCTTTAGCCCCTGCTTCACCTTGATAACGAATGTAATCGTCAAAGCCAATCACTTCGGCACGAATAAAGCCTTTGTAAAAATCGGTGTGAATCACCCCTGCTGCATCGCGCGCTGTGGCGCCTACAGGAATGGTCCAAGCACGTACTTCCAACACACCGGCTGTAAAATAGGTTTGCAAACCCAAGAGCGCATAGCCTGCTTGGATTAATCGATTAAGCCCTGGTTCTTTAAGACCCAGTTCTTCTAAAAAAGCTATTTTGTCTGCATCGCTTAAGTCTACAAGTTCTGCTTCGATCGCTGCACAAATAGGTATAACAGAGGCTTTTTCCAAGGCGGCAATTTTTTGTACAGTGGCTAAGTGGGGATTATTTTCAAAACCGTGCTCATCGACATTGGCGATATAGAGTGTAGGTTTTGCGGTGAGCAAATGCAGCGAACGCATAAAAGGTGCTTCGGATTCTGGTACGCTAAAAGTTCTGGCAGGATGGCCCGCGTTAAGATGTTGGTATAAAGCTTCCATAAAGGCTTTATCAGCAATCGCTTGTTTATCGGCACTTCGGGCAGCCTTTAACATTTTTTGCTGTGCTTTTTCCAGCGTTTGTAAATCGGCTAATAAAAGTTCGGTATGGATAATTTCAATATCGGAAGCGGGATCGACCCGATCACAGACATGGGTAATATCAGGATCTTCAAAGCAGCGTACCACATGCGCAATAGCATCGGTTTCTCGAATGGTTGCAAGGAATTGATTTCCCAAGCCTTCACCTTTGGAAGCCCCTTTCACAATGCCCGCAATATCCACAAAATCCATGCTCGAAGGCACGGTACGTTGTGGTTTTACAATAGGGATCAATTGATCGAGACGGGGATCAGGAATAGGAACCCGGCCTATATTCGGTTCAATGGTGCAAAAAGGATAATTTTGTGCGGCAATCCCTGCCCGTGTGAGGGCATTAAAGAGGGTCGATTTGCCCACATTAGGTAAGCCTACAATGCCACAGTTAAACCCCATGAGAATCTCCTAGCTTTGATAGCCATTGTGGTAATTGTTCCAGTGCTTGTTGGATCGCTTTTCGGATCAGTACTTCTTCGTCTGCAGGCGGGATCGCTAATACATAATCACTGACATCAATGTTGCGATCAATCGCTTTGCCAGGGTGCCCAATGCCTATTCTTAATCGATGAAAAGCAGGATTTTGTAAATGTTCTATCAGATCCCGAACCCCGTTGTGTCCTGCATGTCCACCCCCACTTTTAAAACGAAAGGATCCAGGTGGAAGATCGAGTTCATCATGCACAATCAAAATATTGTCTACAGGGATGCGATAATACTTGGCAATCGGTGCAATGACCTGTCCACTATGATTCATAAAATCTTGTGGAATCACAAAATGACAGGGTAGGGCATTGAGACTGCCCTGGGCTACCTGGGCCTTAAAGCGTGATTGATGGTTTAGTGTGATTTTTTGTGCTTCACAGAGTGCGTGTACAAACCAGGCACCTGCATTATGGCGGGTGCGAGCGTATTGAGATCCTGGGTTAGCGAGTCCAGCGATCAGCCACATCTTAGCGCTAGACTTGAGTCCAGCAGGGTGCACAATTACTTGCCCTTATCCTTACCCTTTGGGGCAGCTTCTTTTGCAGAAGCCGTTGCTGCTGCAGACTCTTTACCCTTGGCTACCACCGCTGTTTCTACTTCTGTGCTGGCTTCTGGCTCAGCTTTTTGGCGTAGCATATGAATACTGACCACGGCATGATTGTGTTCTGCCGTGTGTCCATGGCTTAAATCGACCAAGTGTACGCCTTTGGGTAAGGGCAGGTCTGATAAATGTAGGATCTGATCCATCGCCATCTGTGATAGATCGACTTCGATATATTCTGGCAAGAGGCTTGCCAAGCAACGTACCTCAACCTCCATAAAATGATGGTTTACCATGCCGCCAGCCTTGATGGCAGGACAGTTTGCTTCACCCACAAAACGTAAAGGAACGCGCAAGTTCATTTCTTCGGTGGCACTCACACGCTGAAAATCCATATGAGCAATGGCTTTTTTAAAGTGATGACGTTGTAAATCTTTCAGGACAACCTGTTCAAGGGATTCTTTGAAGCGCAGGGTCAAAATATGCGAATAGAAAGCTTTGTTTTCTAAAGCGTGCTGTACTTTTTTATGCTCCAGGGTGAGTGCTACGGGTGGCTGATTGCCCCCATAGATAATGGCAGGTATTTTGCCCTGAAGACGACGCAGGCGGCGACTGGCCCCTTTACCACGTTCCAGACGTATTTCTGCATCTAATTCAAAAATCGCTTTAGCGCTCATTGTTTGAAGACTCCAGGTAGTATCTGTTAAGCCCACGGACTATACCCCAATTAAGGGGTTTTATGCAAATAGGGCCTCTATAAATGGGTGATGTATCCAACTTACGCGAAAAGGTTTTGTGTTTACGCTAAAAATATTTACTGCTAGCATGCAGCATGATGCTTTTAAAAACGAACCACGGCACAACGATTGCTTATGATCGATGTCCTGCAACGACCCGACCTGGGCTTGTGTATTTAGGGGGTTTTCGATCCGATAGACAGGGTACCAAAGCACGCTATGTACAGGGCCTTTGCCAGCGGCTTCTTCTTCCCTTTGTACGCTTCGATTATGCGGGGCATGGGGATTCTTCAGGTTGTTTTGAGGAAGGTAATCTAAGCCTGTGGTTGAAAGATACTTTGGCGGTTATCGATACCCTTACCGAAGGGCCACAAGTACTGGTGGGATCGAGTATGGGTGCTTGGCTTATGGTGTTGGCGGCTTTAAGAAGGCCGGCGCGCATCAAGGCGCTGATTGGTATTGCGGCAGCACCTGATTTTACCGATGACTTTTCTTTGCTCAGCGAAGCCCAGCAGCGTGATTTAGCGGTACAGGGATTTTGTGAAATACCCTCTCATGAAGGCGCACCCTATAAAATAACCCAGCAGTTTATCCAAGATAGCCAGCAGCATCGGATATTAAACGGATCGATTCCTTTGGATTGTCCTGTACACTTGCTACATGGCTTGGCGGATACATCGGTGGCGTGGCAACAGTCTGTAAGACTGGCAGAGCAGTTACGCTCCAAAGTAGTCGAGGTGCTTTTGCTCAAAGGAGGGGACCACCGTTTATCTACTGAGCCTCAATTACACGTTTTAGAGCAAGTGATTCGTCGATTTGTTGTATGAAAGAGGTTAAACCCATGGTTGAAATTTATACGGATGGTGCTTGTCGCGGTAATCCAGGGCCTGGTGGTTGGGGGGTTTTATTACGCTATCAAGACAGCGAGAAAGAACTCTCGGGTGCAGTAGAACATACCACCAATAACCAAATGGAATTAATGGCAGCCATAGAGGCACTCAATGCTTTATTACGTCCCTCAAAGGTTGAACTCTATACCGATTCCGAATATGTGAAACAAGGGATTACCACCTGGATCCACACCTGGAAAAAAAAGCAGTGGAAAAATGCAGCTGGCCAACCCGTTAAAAACCAGGCCCTATGGCAGCAATTGTATGAGGCAACCCTAAGGCATGAGATTGCGTGGTATTGGGTGAAGGGTCATAGTAACCATCCTGATAATGATCGGGCCGATGCCTTGGCACGGGATGCAATTGACAGGTTAATCGCATGAGTATCACCAGACAAGTTGTTTTAGATACCGAAACCACGGGTTTAGATCCCAGCAAAGGTCATCGTATTACCGAAATTGGTTGTATTGAAATGGTCAATCGGCGCGAAACAGGTAAGCATTTTCATACCTATTTGAATCCAGAGCGTGATATTGATGAAGCCGCCCAAAAAATTACCGGCTTAACCCGCAGTTTTCTGGAAGACAAACCCAAATTTTCTGATATTGCAAACGATTTGTTAGCCTTTTTAAAGGTTGAAGGCACAGAGCTAATTATTCATAATGCGCCCTTCGATCTGGGCTTTTTAAATCATGAATTCAAGCGTTTATTTCAGGATTATAGCGATTTAGAACAAAATCTTTCTATCTTCGATACCTTGATGCTTGCTCGGCGGTTGCATCCTGGACAGCGCAATAATTTAGATGCAGTGTGTCGGCGTTACAATATAGACAATAACGATCGCGACTATCACGGTGCTTTGATCGATGCCAAACTTCTGCTGCGTGTATATTTAGCGATGACCGCAGGGCAAAGTGCCATGTCTTTTACCGAGACACCTGTTGTGAATGAGGCATTAGCGAGAGATAGAGTTCCAACTCTGTCAGGGCAGGTAGTCGCAGCACCGAGTGTACGGGATTTTCCTTTGCGTATTATACGTGCGAATGAAGAAGAATTGGATGCACACTTAAAGCGCATGGCGGCGATTCGCGCGAAGAAGGAAAGGGCTTAGTTTTAATACATCTCTGTATGGGCTGTTTCTTCCGATCCCTGTGCCACATACTGGGTGCAGCGCTGTACCACTTGCACCAGTACAATCAGTAGGGCCAGCACACTTAAGACATAATCGAGTTGAAAATGCCCATAGCCTTTGTGAGTGAGTAAATGTCCAAGCCCACCGCCGCCTAAGACACCTGCAATGGTGGAATAGCTAATCAGATGCACTAAGGTAATCCCAAAAGCTTGTACTAGGTTTGAGAGACTTTCAGGAATAAGAACCTTATAGATAATTTGCGGGGTGCTAGCACCCAGTGTTTGGGTGGCTTCTATGAGTGAGGTTGGAACTTTTTGCAGGGCTTTGTCGCAAAGATAGGCAAAATGTGGAATGCCAATCAGGCTGAGCGGTATGAGGGCTGCCAGACTACCATCCTGCGATCCGGCAATATTTTGGGTAAAAGGAATCAAAGCAATACTAAAGGCTGCATAGGGAATCGAACGGGTGGTGCCAATGATAAAGCGCAAGCTTGTATAGACCAGGCTGTTTTCAAGCAGTTTTCCAGCACGTGTGGTGTGTAGCAGAATACCCAGCGGCAACCCTATTATCCAAGCCAAAAGACCCGAGGAAAAAACCATAAATAACGTTTCTTCTAAGGCATTAAGCAGTTCGTGGAGCATAACCGAGCACCTCAACATAAATATTGTTTTGTTCTAAAAATTGTATGACGCGTTTGACTTCTTCCATATCGCCCATGGCTTCTATGAGCATTAAACCGGTATTTTTATCTTGGATGGTTTCTAAATGGGCTTGTAAAATATTTACCCGCAAATGAAATTGTTGCACCAAGGCTGCGACAAAGGATCCTTGCGTGGATGGATTGTCAAAAGAAATTCTAAGCAGCGGGTTATAATTTTCCATAGGTTTTGTTTTTAAGGTGCTTGCTAAACTATTGGGTATTTCAGCACGCGCTGCACTTCGAATGAAGTCTCGGCCGATCTCTGATTGGGGATGGGTAAAAAAGGCGGTCGTACTACTTTCTTCCACGATCGTACCTTGGTGCAGTACTGCCACGCGATCGCACAAGGTTTTAATCACATCTATTTCATGGGTTATTAAAACAATCGTTGTGTGTAGGTTTTTCTGAATCGCTTTCAGTAAGGCCAAAACGGCTTGTTTAGCTTTAGGATCTAAGGCAGCTGTTGCTTCTTCACACAGTAAGACTTTGGGTTTGGAGGCCAAAGCCTTGGCAATGGCGACCATTTGTTTTTGGCCTGCATTCAGTTGGTCAATGGGTGCATCGGCTTTATGAGAGAGTCCGATGAGATCTAATAGAGGGCGTACACCCGCTTCTATTTGTTTAGAGGAATAGCCCATAATCTCTAGGGGTAGGGCAATGTTTTCATAGACTGTGCGAGAATAAAGTAAATTAAAATGTTCAAAGATCATGCCAATGTTGCGTCTAGCTTCTCTTAAACTTTTAACATCCAAGCTATTCAACTCGCAACTATCAACGACCACACTGCCACGGTCGGGTGATTCTAAAAGATTGATACAACGGATCAAAGCGCTTTTCCCTGATCCGGGACGTCCTAAAATGCCAAAGATCTGACCTTGTGCAACCTGCAGGTTGATCCCTTTAAGGGCATGCATAACGGTGTTGCCTTGCTTATAAAGTTTGTCGACGCTTGTCAGTGAAATCATAGACCCATCACTATTATTGGAGTTTGCCAGTGTTTAACCTATAGCTCATCACACAGAATTTTCAATGTGCTTTTCATCTTTTAAAAAAGTCAAATCACTAAATACAGCAAAGACGCCTTGTTGCAAAAGAGACTGTATTTGTAGAGGATCATTCACGGTATAAGCAAGAAGTGGCAGTTTTTGTAAATGGGCCTCTGCGATGCGTGCGGGTGTGATGGATAGGGCTTGACAGTGAAGACTGCTAAAAGATTTTTGCGTTGCAAGGGTGATGGCTTCGGTATTTAGAACAGATACTAAGTAGCCGATGAGCAGTTCAGAATCATAGGCACGTAACAACAATAAAGTTTGCAGATCAAAGCTTGAGAACAAAGGGGGAGGGGCTGTAGGTGGCCATACCGATTGCACGCAGCGTAATAAAGCGGCGAGACTTTGTTTTTGAGGAGGCCCAAAGGTTTTAATCTCAATCACAGGATACACATTTAATGTCAGCAAGCTGCACAGTGCTTCTTCCAGCAAAGGGATCCGAGCATTTTTATAGGCGGGTGCAAACCAAGATCCCGCATCTAAGCGCTTCAATTGAGCCCAGGTGCTTTCTTGGATCAATCCCCGCCCATTTGTTGTTCTTGGCAGATCAGCATCATGAAAGAGTGCCCATTCACCGCTCGCGCAGAGTTGCACATCAAATTCCACCCAGCTGATCCCACGAGTAGCAGCGACCTGAAAGCCCTCCAGCGTGTTTTCTGGCGCAAGTCCTGCGGCACCACGGTGACCAATGAGGCCTGACTGTGGCTTGGGTAGCTGTTGGAATGTCTTCTGTTGCATAATATACCTTAAGAGAGACTAGAAATATGTCAACTATGCAAGATGTCTGCCTAACCCCCAATCGGCGTATGGCTGCTTTTTTGAAGCAGGCCTATCCCCATAAAAAAGTGAGGGCGCTGCGTGTATGGTGTGATGCGCTCTATACAGATTTAGCGGCGCAACATCCACAAACACCGCAAAGTTTAAGCCCACATGAATCGCGTGTGCTATGGGAGCAGATTGTACAAGCCTCTTCTGTGGGTCAAGAGATTTTGCATGTGTCGAGTATTGCGAGGCTTGCCTATGAAGCCTGGGAATTATGTATACAGTGGCGTTTGCAAGGTGTGCAAAAGACGACGCAACGGTTGAATGGGTTTCATGACGATCAGAATGGTCGTTTATATCAGACATGGTCCCTAGAATACCAGACTTGTATGCAGGAAAGGCAGTGTGTGGATGCTGTGACCAAGGTGGATTATTTGATAGAGGCTATCCGAGACACACCGAAAGCTTTCGCCTTGCCGGAACAGATCGATTGGGTGGGTTTTCAAGAATTCATACCACAATATGAAGATCTGATAGCAGCTTTGAAACAAGTGGGCGTTCGTATTCAAAGAACGCGTTTAGATCCCAAGCAAGGTGTGGTTTCCTGTGTGGCCGTACCTGATCCTGTACAAGGATTGCGTATCGCTGCACAGAATGCCAAGCAATGTTTAACTGAATCAGCCTCAGTATTGCAATCAGCCCCGGTGCGGATAGGCATTGTGATTCCCGATTTAGCACAGCAGCGTGATCGGGTTGTGAGCCTTTTTTCAAGAATGTTACCCCCTGGATCCTTTACCCTTTCGGGTCCACCGCCTTTGCTCAGTTATCCTTTGATCGATGCAGCGTTGTTTGGCTTAGGTTTAGCGCAAGGGCGCATCACGATAGAGGCACTCAGTCGATTATTACGATCGCCTTTTTTTGGCGATGCTGATATCCAGGCTATACAACAACGGGCAGCCTTTGATGTGTATTTAAGAACTTTCAATGAACCCGATTTTTCTTGGGAACAATGTGCATTACGCGCGCAGATGTATCGTGATCAAAGCAGCAGCCAAGCAAGCACGGACAATCATGGTTTTTGTTGGTGGTTTTCCCTCGAAGATGCCATGACGCATAGGCGTGACCTTGAAAATAAAGATCATAAAAAAGCCAATGATTGGTCTTTATGGATCCAACAATGGCTAAAGATTCTAGGATGGCCTGGTACGCGAGCCTTGAATGAAACAGAAACAGCCTTAGTCACGGCTTTTGAAACGCTACTTGAATCCTATGTTGCTTTGGAGAGCGTGTTAGGGTTGCATAGCTATGAAAAAATGCTTGTCGAATGCAAAGCGATTGCAGGCAGCACACTTTTTTTACCGAGCGATAGAGATGAGCAAGCACCCATACAAGTTTTAGGCATACTAGAGGCGGCGGGCCTGCGTTTTGACAAGCTATGGGTTTTGGGGATGAATCATAGCCAATGGCCCCCCAGCCCCGATCCTAATCCCTTTATACCCCTGCAGGTACAACGCAAGCAGAATCTACCACGATCCAGCGTTGAGCGAGAGGCTTTCGTTGCCAAAGCGCTTACCCAAGACTTTTGCCACAGTGCTGATACGGTTATTTTTAGTTATGCATCAATGCTTGACGAGCGTGTGGGGCAAATAAGTCCTTTGCTAAAAGCATTGCCCGAACGAACCTTGGAAGCGCTGGGTTTGGAAGAGGTCCCTTCTTACTTACAAAACATTGGAGCCTATCAGCCTTTTGATCAGTCCTTCACAGAAGAAGGACCTGCTATCGCTTTACCCCGTGTGATCAAAGGCGGTGCGCGTGCTTTACAATTACAATCCCTGTGTCCTTTTCGTGCCTTTGCAGAGACGCGTTTGCTGGCAAAGCCCTTAAAAAAGGGTAGTGTGGGTTTAAGTGCTGCAGAGCGCGGTATTTTAGTGCATAAAGCCTTAGAGTATTTTTGGAAGGCGATTAAAACGCAGAAACACTTATTAAGTCTGAGTGATAGTACGCTCAGAGAACGTCTTAAAAAATCGATTGATAAGGCCTGTAACAAAGTTTTGATGCCACATCTGCAAGGGCTCTATCGAGGGTTAGAAGAGGCTAGACTTTTGGAACGCCTGTATCACTTTATGATGTATGAAAAAAATCGTCCTGATTTTGAGGTGGTTTTTGTAGAATCATCCAAGACCCTCGATTGTCAAGGTCTTCAGTTTAAGGTTCGGATCGATAGAATCGATTGGGTAGAAGGACTGGGGGTGGTTTTTATCGATTACAAAACCGCCAAAACCTCTGTAAGTGATTGGTTTGGACCAAGGCCTCGCGATCTGCAATTGCCTCTATATGCTGTGGGGCGTGTGATAGCCCCTACGACTGCATCTGAAACAGGTGTTGTGCCTGCCGCATTGGCTTTTGCAGGGCTACATCCCTATCAGATAGGGTTTAAAGGCGTTGCCAAGGCAACCACCGATTGGCAGGGGGTGAAGGCTATCGAAGTCCTAGCTTCTACCATGCGGGCTGAAAAAAATTGGGCGCAACAAGGGGAGGCATGGAAGCAATCCATAGAAAGCGTAGCATCCGAATTTGCCTTAGGTGTTGCGAAGGTCGATCCTTTAGAGGGTGCCAAAACCTGTAGACATTGTTCCCTGAAGACTTTATGCAGGGTACAACACACATGACCCGGCATACTGATCAAGCAACACGATTGAAAGCGCTCGATCCCCATCGTTCTTTTATTGTACGAGCCCCCGCGGGATCGGGTAAAACAAGTTTATTAGTTCAACGTTTTTTAGCCTTATTAGCCATACATGAAGGAAGACCGGAGCAATGCGTCGCCATTACGTTTACACGCAAAGCGGCGGTAGAAATGCGCGATCGCATTCTGAGGGCCTTGGAAAGAGCCTTGGATCCCATAGCGCCCGACACAGACTACGAGCGTCAAACGTGGGATTTGGCCAGAAGTGTTTTAGCACGCGATCAACACTTAGGCTGGCAGATCCTTCAGCATCCACATCAATTAAAAATACAAACGATCGATGCGCTGTGTGCAAGCTTGGTGCAACAAATGCCTATTGCCGCGCGTTTAGGATCCTCAGGCCGGATTTCTGATGATCCTAAGCCTTTGTATCAACAAGCGGTGATGCAATTATTCGAGCCTTTATTATCAGATAATCATCACAACTATGATGAAAATCATGCAAAGCATTTAAGCTGTCTCTTAAAACATTTAGATAATAATCTATCCTTAGCGATGGATTTGCTCATAAATCTTTTGGCGCATCGTGAGCAATGGCTGCCCTATGTGGGTTATGCCGCACAGCATGATGCGAAGCTTGTTTTAGAATCCGGTTTAGAAGCGATCTTGCAAACAGCTTTAAAGCGCGTTGTTGCAGCGATTCCCAAGGATAGACAAATGGATGCGATCCCTGCACTTGCTTGCGAGGCTGCCATGCAGTTGCAGTGTCTAGAAAAGGATTCATTGATTAGACAGTGCTTGAATGTAGCTGAAGCATCAAAGAGTGCATGGCCGGGCGATTCTTTAGGGGATCATGCGGCTTGGCAAGGCTTCATCGCCTTATTGCTGACCGATCAACATATGCTTCGCAAGCGTCTTACCGTGGATCAGGGTTTTCCTGCACGCACGAGTACGGCGGATAAAGACCAGAAAAAACAGTTTCAGGCCAATAAACAAGCCATGATGCAAAGCTTAGAAGATTTAGAAAAGCAGCCCGCTTTTGTAGCCGCGCTTCAAGCCTTAGCGGAATGTCCTTCTACCTTGTATGAAGCCCAACAATGGGAAGTTTTAGAAGCGCTTTTACAATTATTACCTGTATTAGTTGCCGAATTAAGTTTGGTCTTTCAAACAGAATCGGTGGTCGATTTTACGGAAATGACCTTGGCAGCTTGTAGGGCCTTAGAGGAGGGGGTTGATCCGACCGATCTGGCTTTAAGCTTTGAAGATCGACTTCAACATCTATTGGTCGATGAATTTCAAGATACTTCTTTTGCACAATTTCGTTTATTGCGAGCCCTCACAGCAACGTGGCAGTCTGAGGATGGCAAAACACTTTTTTTAGTGGGCGACCCCATGCAATCCATTTATCGTTTTCGCCAAGCCGAAGTGGGATTGTTTTTGCAGTGTCAGTCCCAAGGTTTTGGCGGCATTCCTCTCGAGTCTTTGGGTTTGACACTGAATTTTCGATCGGAACCCGTTATCATCGATTGGATCAACAAGACTTTTACAGAAAAATTTCCAAGCGTTTCAGATATGAACACCGGTGCCATTCCCTATCATGCTGCTGTTGCCGCGATTGCTCAGCATGCTGAGCCGGTAACCAGGCAGACACCTCAAGCGACTTGTGTGGTGCAAGGTGTGAATCAAGCTTCAGAACCCGATCAGATTCTTCGTATTATTCAAACTTTATTCATGGATACACAAGGCTCTATTGCATTGTTATTACGATCGCGAAGCCATGCACCACTTATTTTAGAAGCCTTAACAAAAGCGGCTATTCCTTATCAGGGTATCGATCTGGTGCGTTTAAGTGAGCGTCCTGTTGTACGTGATTTGTTAGCGCTTACAAAGGCTTTGATGCATTTGGGTGATCGTATTGCATGGCTATCCCTATTGCGTACGCCTTGGTGTCCTTTATCTTTGGATGATTTATATATTCTTGCGCATCATGCATCTGATCAACCCTTGTGGGTTAGCTTAGAACAGTATCAAAATTTAGCGGGCTTAAGTGAAACAGCACGTACGCATTTGGCAAGGGTTGTCCCACTTTTGCGTGAAGCGCTTTTGAATACCCAACGTGCACCGAAGCAGGATTGGGTGATGGATACTTGGGTAGCGCTGGGTGGTGCACAAACATTGTATGATCCCAGCAGCTTTGAAGATGCAGAAGCTTTTTTTGAGGTCCTCGCTGACATGCCCGAGGAGCGCTTCATGATCGCTGGAGCCCTCGAGCAGCGCATACAATCGTTGTATGCAAAGGCCTCGAATCTCAATGCCCGAATACACGTGATGACCATTCACAAAGCCAAAGGTTTAGAATTTGAATCGGTCATTGTTCCGGGCGTGGGCCGAAAAACTTTAAGCGATCGCGCACAATTATTACTGTATGCCGAAAGAGTGGGTGATCGAAAAGATGGTAGCGGCAATCTTATTTTGGCACCGATTCAATCGGTGGGTGCAAAATCCGATAGTATTTATGATTATCTTCGTATTTTAGAGCGCCGCAAAGCCCAGCATGAAGCTATGCGTTTATGGTATGTAGCGGCTACGCGCGCGAAAAAGCATTTGTATTGGTTTGTGCACGATGACAGCGATTGGGCTTAGGGTGATGGTTTAGTCGCTAGTGCTTAGCAAAGAGCAAAATATAGTGATGGCACACGAGCCTATTTTGCACGCACTGGATAGTGTATTAACACCTAATTTATCGTTTAATTTTCTTTGTTATGCTTGTATTTTACAAGAAAAAGCGTTAACCTGCTAACCCATAAAAATAAAAACTATGATGCAGGATATAGGACGCATGGATCTCGATTCATTTTTAAATGACGATGCAATAGAGGTTTCTGATGGAACGATTGATACCAGTTTGTTTCTAGCACTAAACCACGACACTTTATTGCAAAAGTTTTCAAATCTCGATGTAAAATCTACGCATATCTATTTGAATATGAATTTTTTATCGGCAAGCGATTTTTTTGAGGTAATAAGAAAATTTTGTAATATTTTAGAAGAGCTTCCATATAATCATTCAGCCGTTATGAGCTGTCATATTCAAGCACCTCTCACGTTAGTGTATTCTGAGCTCTTGGCAGAAGAAAAAAATATTTTGATTCATTTTGTAGAAATTTTCTGTCAAAAAGTGCTTTGCACTGAAAAATCTCTGAATAATGTTAAGCTTGCCCATATGGGTTTAAGCTTTATGCCAGCTCGTGTTCTGCAAACCCTCTTGGATAGCTTCTTAGCACGGGCTAATCCTTTAGAACTTGATCTTTCCGATAATCAATTAAACGAATATGATGCTGAAAAATTATTAGAATTTATTGAAAATTACAACAAAAAAATTTATAACGAGAGTAATCAGATCTATTTTTGGTCTGAAGCTGAGCTATCTAATCTAAAAACGAGATCGTTTAGCGATTTAAGCCGTACAAAACGATGCCATTTGGCCTTGGTTAATATTTTATCCAACCCTCATTGGGCACGTCTTGTCAATCCAGATCAATTATATTTTTTTACGGCACTTGATTTAAATGATAATGAATTTGTTGAAGTCTTTGAGTATTTATGCAAAAAAATACCATTTGAAATACAACGCTTGAAAGACAGAGGGGTTCAAGCATCTTCAGTTATTCAACATATTTCTTTGGTGCTCGATAGAGCAAAAAATAAATCCATGATCAGCGCTAGATTGTTGTTAGATTGCATTGCGTTAGAGCCTAATATTTTGGGGTCTGCTGATTTTTTAAAGATTATTCAATACTGCGAAGGTAGCACTGAAGAAAAAATGGCCTTATTAGAAGTCATTATTCAAAGCCCATTTCAATTTTCAAGCCACGAGAATAATAGTGCTAACCTTAGGTGTTCTATCGAAAATTATTCAACCAGGCTTGGTTCAGGGCTAGACTCGGAAACACTTAAGAATGCTTTGGTAAAAATATTGGATCATATGAAATACTCTAATGATTTCTTAAAATTGAGGCAATTTATTGCTTTTAGCCCCCTAAAAGCGCTAGGGGATGTTTTGAAACAAGATATACGATTAGCAACGCTCGCAAATAATAATTTGGCTTTCAAGGAAGCTTTGAAACAACCAGGCCAAAACAGCCTCGCATGGTTAACCGAGGCATTTGCAGTCATTCCACTAAACGCTCAATCGATTCCGGATGCATTAATAAATGCACTGAAGGCAGAAAGAGAGGCTTTTAAAAAAACCCAAAAGCATACTGCGGTAATGGTTATTCAAGCGCAAACTTCAACAGGTTTGCATGTTGAAACTTCAATGAGGTATTTTATCGATCAAATAATTCAGACTGCTCCGCAAGCTGTATTAACGGCAGTAAAATGGTGTTTCCCAAAGGATCCGGCATCATCAGCGATAACAAGCCTGTGTGAAAAGACTATTAAACCTGTTCAAAGTTCACACGCGCATGATGGGTGTGAGGCCCGTTTCGAAGGACCTTTTAATGAAATTTATACAAAGCCAGATTTCTTAAAAAGGCTTATTTTTTCAGATATGATTTTGGGCGATGGTGCAATATTCTTTGATAATAATCCACTATTTTCGAAATTAGGTGTAACAATAGTACCTGGTCAATTCTATTTAAAAGAACATGGCTACATACTGAAAAACTTAGACTTTTTAAAGAAATTATTTTCACAAGATCCAAAAACCTTGATGTTCAATCAATCGCAACGTATTTTCTTAATAGCTATGGCTTCCATGGTGGGATACCATGATTTTTCTAAAGCGTTGATCAAGCAGGTTGTTGAATCAAGTCCATTGCCTAATAAAGAACAACATTTAATTTTTTTGACTTTCGCAGTTGCGGGTTTTGGCGACATTAGCTCTTCGAGTACAGCAATACAGGCTATACGCGCAATAAATCCGACCCAAAAAATAACCTGGGTTGTCGCGTCTCCTGAACGCAATATTCTCGTCAAAGATATGATTCCACCCGGTGTTGATAGGATCCATGTCAGTGATTTTCATGAGCTGCGTTCGAATTATTCGTTCCTAAAACTGCTAATTGGTTGCAATACGGCCATTGTTTCATACCCGAGCTTTCATTATTTAAAAGCGCACGATCTGAAATTTTTATTTTCTTTTCCTGGGGTTAAAAATGTCTTAAATTTAACAGAATATGATTTCTTGTATACGGATGGCTCTCAGTTAGAGACTCAAAAAACAGGCGTTGGATCAGGTTCACTGGGTGTTTTTATAAGGCGACCGACATTCAATTCAGTTCCTGTTTTTCAAAACAATTATTTGAACGATAAATTACAGCTGGGTGGAGATGATTTATTTTTTGGGTATTTTGCGAAAGTTTTAACGCAAGAATATGAGTCAAATTTCTCAAGTCCAAGCACTTTTATCGCCGTAGCTGTTCAAAAAGCAATTTTGAAACATCTAAAAAACGGACGCGATGGCTACCCTGTCATTAATATAGTTATGCCCGTGTTTGCAGAACATTTATCGGGTATTGAAAAGGATCTTGAGGATTTTGGTTTTTTAGCTAAAATAAGCACGCTAGAGTGTCATTTTAAAGATCAAAGTCAATTTCACGCGTGCAACGCTGAAGGCGTGCGCGTCCGTTTAATTAATCCATTTCCTTTGTCGCATAGTGATATGATGCGTTTGTTGGAAAAATCGGATCCTTTATGTTTGCTAACCGGGGATGCCTCTTTGATCGAAGGTATTCAAGCGTCTAAAGTTATTCTTTATCAAATTATGTATTGGAAAAAGGGGCTTTACGAAGCCCTATGCGCTGCAATCGAACCTATTGCTTTATCTTATATGCACACAAGGTTGTCTGTCGACCTAAAAATATATGACAATATTGTGAATGGTTTGAATGTTGGTAACGATTTTTACAAAATGCTTGCGTTGCTGGACCAGAAAAAATTACAGTGGCTAAAGCCTTTGTGTTTATTTTTGGTTGTACAAGGTTATAGCGCTATTACCCAAAAACGCAAGGTTGAAATCATAGCACCATTAGTGATGCACTATGAAGAGGCCTTAATACAGGGCATAACACTGATTAAAAATTATTTATTGGCTGAAAAGAACTTGTACGCTAATTTTCCACGTTATGTTTATGCGAAAACGACCTATCCTTTTGACACGATGCCTTATGTCTTTACGCCTTTGCGTTTTCAATCACAGTCGCTACCTTTAAAACGGGTATTACCCTTAGCACCCACTGTATTTCCACCGAATGCACCCAACAGGGAAGACATGCCGATAGGCGCAGATGCGTCTGTCAGCGCGCGGTAGCGCCATAGCCAAGGAAAGGAACGATGCCCAGCATAAAGCCATGCGTTTGTGGTATGTGGCTGCCACCCCCACAAAGAAGTATTTGTATGGGTTTGTGCATGATGACAGCGATTGGGGTTAGGTCTGGATTAGTTTTTCTTTTCATTGTACAATGCAGCTAACTGTTTTATGTAACCTGAAATGATTAGGCAAGAGACTGTATTATGAAGCTAGATTTTTCATCTTTAGAAAAGGCGATAGCTCAATTGGAGGAGGCCTTGGGTTATTATCATTCTCCTCTGGCTAAAGCAGATGTACGGTTGGCGTTGCATTTGCGTGCGGCAACCATTCAAGCTTTTGAGTTTACTTATGAAATATCTTTAAAAATGTTAAAGCGTTATTTACAGTTAACGGATACGAATCCAAATGTTATCGATGAATTAACTTTTAATGAATTGATTCGAACAGCTTATGAAAAGGGTTTAATACAATCAGAACTTGCGATGTGGAAAGAATATCGTAAAGAACGTGGAACCACCAGTCATACTTATGATGAAGTAAAAGCCCAAGGTGTTTTTGAAGAAATCCCGGCTTTTTTAGAGGATGCAAAGTATTTGCTGGATCAGCTTAAAAAACGACAGGCATTGCAGCGTGAATAAATCTATTGATATACGTCCTGTCGATTTAAAAATAGTTCAAACGATATTAAATGCTAGTTTACCAAAAAATGCACGCGTCTATGTATTTGGGTCCAGGGCTTTAGGTACCACCAAACGTTCTTCCGATTTAGACTTGGCCATTGATCTGGGGCGTGTTTTAGATCGTAAAGAAACAACACAACTCGTGCTGGCCTTTGAAGATTCTGATTTACCGTATAAGGTTGATATGATCGATCTACACAGCGTGGATGCGTCTTTCAAGCAAATGATCGAAAAAGATCAGGTCCCACTACCAGGCTTTGAAGGGCTACAATCCTAGCCTTATGGGCATCGAGATCGGATTGACCCGCTAGGGTGATTACACACGCTTCTTGCTGTTTGAGAAAAATCCCCTTATGATAAACCCCTCAACATTTAGGTATGACTTAAGTTAAATAGGGGTTTCAGTGTATGTCAAATAAGCCGCAAAGTAGCCAAGCCGAAGAGTTTGTGGGTCTTCGAAAGCTCCTCTGGCCGATTCATTCCTTCGAGATGAAAAAGTTTATTCCTCTGGCACTCATTATGTTTGCCGTACTCTTTAACTATACGATTTTGCGTGATACTAAAGACACCCTGGTTGTGAATGCAGCCGGTGCTGGCGCGATTACCTTTCTGAAGTCTTATTGCGTGACGCCGATGGCCATTTTGTTTGTGATTTTCTATGCCAAACTGACCAATGTTTTAAGCCGTGAAAATGTTTTTTATGCGACGATTGTACCTTTCCTCGTATTCTTTGGGTTATTTGGTTTTGTGCTGTATCCCAACCTAGATTTATTACACCCTTCAAAAGAATCCCTGGATGCGTTGTATGAAGCCGCGCCTGCTTTAAGTGGGTTTATCGATATTTACGCTTATTGGGTTTACTCACTATTCTATATTCTCTCTGAAATCTGGGGCAGCGCCATGATTGCCCTATGTTTCTGGCAGTTTGCCAATCATGTGGTGCGTCTGCGTGAATCTAAGCGTTTTTATGGATTATTTGCCGTGATTGGCAATGCGGCCTTACTTTTGTCGGGTCCCACGGTGGTGTTTTGTTCAGACACAATTAAACATTATCTCTCCTCGGGTGTTGATGCATGGGGTGTTAGCCTGAAGTTGCTCATGGGCTCTGTCGTGGTGATGGGTTTACTGGCAATCTATGCTTACAAATGGATGCATCGTAATGTACTGAACGATAAGCTTTATTTTGATCCGGACGAAGCGGGTGTACCCAAAAAGAAGAAAGAGAGGCTAGGCCTGGCTGATAGCTTGAAAATGCTTTTGAAGTCCAAGGAGCTCTTGCTGATTGCGACTCTCATTATGGCCTATGGTGTCACGATTAATTTAGTGGAAGTACAGTGGAAGCACCAAATAAGTCTGTATGCCGCGGGTGATAAGGGATTATATAACTCCTTAATGGGTTACTATTCCTTCTCACAAGGTCTATTTGCCATTCTTTTTGGATTGTTCTTTGGAAGCCAAATTTTACGTAAGGTATCTTGGTTAAAAGCCGCCATTATTACGCCGCTTGTGATTTTGGTAGGTGGGGGCGCTTTTTTCCTCTTTATCCTGAGTCAAGATCTGATGGCACCTTTGTTGACACTGATGAGTACCACAGCCGTGATTGCTGCAACCTTTCTGGGTTTTGGCGTTCTTGTGGTTGCAAAACCTGTGAAATATATGTTGTTTGATCCCACCAAAGAAATGGCCTATATCCCACTCTCTGACGAAGAGAAAACCAAGGGTAAGGCAGCCGTGGATGTGATTGGTGGGCGTGCAGGGAAAGCGGGTGGTGCGATGGTGCAAAGCTGGTTACTCATTGCCTTTGCTACCAAAGATGTGGTTGCGATTGCACCGATTGCGTTCATTACCTTTATCGTGGTTGCCGTCGCATGGCTCTATGCTGTCAAAGCGCTTTCAACACGCGTTGCGGCGGCTGTGAAGCGTAGAGATGATATGGGTGTTGTAGCCACTGCATAGGCCATTCTTTCATTGACGCGATCATCATGTAGGGGCCGATCTTCCTTCCGGCTCCTACAGATACAGATTTCGCGACAGTCGTTAATTATTTTTAGGTTTCTTCTTTTTAGTAGCCCCCTGGTCGGGGTCGGCGGGCCTTGGCGAAGGCTGAGAGGATTCATCGGGCTTGGATCGAAAGAAGGTTAGTAGTTTTTCAGATGTAGACTGTGTTTTTTCTGGGTCTGGGGTGTCTGTTTGTATTTTGTGCACGTGCTCTATTATTTTTTCTGCCTCGAGCTCGGAAACATGTTCTTTAAGTTTAATATGTTCTTTAAGTTTTCCAAGGGCTTTCTCTTTTTGAAGATCATTTGCCACAAGTTTTGCCGCAAATAACAAAGCGTCTTTTTTACCATCATCTTTTGTAGATTTTTTTCTAGGCATTTGAACGACACCCTCGCACTGATAAACTGATGTAGGGTTTTGACCTTCAAGTGCTTGATTAGTTCTATGTCATCGGAAATCATCTTTACTGTGCGCTTCGGCGGCTGGACTGAGGCGCAGTGTATCAGCTAATCGTTTCTTCTTCTTTTTGTGTTTCCTTGGCTGCTACAATCGGTGTAGATAGCCATTCTTTCGCTGTTTGCAGGATCAAGGGTCTGGTGAGTAGTAATTGCCAGCGCTTACCCCCCAGTTGTCGCCATAAAACGGCCGAGCGCACACCGGCTAAGAGTAGGGCACGCACTTTATGCAGCACGGATGCCTGGTTAAGATACAGTGCTTCGCCCGATACATGGATCCTAAAACTAAAAGTACTGAGTGTATCCGTGTAGAGGGAAGCTAAATTAGCCATCACATTTTCATGGGTGGTAGAGAAATGCTTGGCTTGGATTTCTGCACGTAGAATACCAGTACGTACTTGCATAAGCATTGCGGGATTATGAATGAGTTTTCTTTCAATGTGTATTAATGAAAAGGCATAGCGTGCAATATCCGCATCTTTAGGGGCACTGTTATTTGTGAATAGGCGGATCACCTCGTTAAGACCTAAGGCAATTTCTTGTGCATCCCCGTAAACAGCCAGGGCGTTATCTGCATCGATACTAAATAAGCTTTGAATAGAGGCCGAGAAAAAAGGTTCAGATACACGCCCTGTCTTCGCCAATTGATTAACAAGCGAGGCGCTTTGGAAAAGACCTGCGAGCGCAAGCACGCGTCCCTGTACGGTTGAAATAGTCATTGGATAATGCCTCCTCCTAGACAAAGGTCTTTTTGGTAGAATACCACAGATTGTCCAGGGGTGAGGGCTCGTTGAGGACTATCAAACTGCACTGTCCCTTCACTTGCAATATCACGGGTCAAGGTACAAGGCACTTGCTCTTGGCGATAGCGAACCTTGGCTTCGCAACGAAGCCCCTCGGTATGAGCGCTTTGGACTTGTGTAGCGTGCGGTGCTTCTCCTGTGATCCAGTGTAACGATCCGACGCGTAGATGATCACTAAACAAGCGTGGATGATTCACGCCCTGACCCACGATTAAGACATTACGTGCGAGATCTTTTGCTAAAACATACCAAGGTTCTTGTGCTGCCTTTGCTTGTCCACCAATCTTTAGGCCCTGACGTTGGCCTAAGGTATGAAACATCAAACCTTCATGTTGGCCAATCACCTGACCGTCTACGGTTTCTATAAGACCGGGTTGTGCAGGGATATATTGATTCAGAAAAGTCTTAAATTTTCGCTCTCCAATAAAACAGATCCCAGTACTATCTTTTTTAGCGGCATTCGGAAACCCTGCGCGCTTTGCAAGGGCACGCACCGCAGTTTTTTCAAGATGAGCGATGGGAAAAAGTGCTCTTGAAAGGGCTTGCTGATTTAGAGTATACAAAAAATAGGATTGATCTTTGCCAGGATCCACGCCCTTGTATAAACGATAAGACCCCTTTTCATGCGTTACCTTTGCATAATGCCCGGTGGCCATTTTATCGAAACCGTGTTGCAGTGCGTAGTCCAAAAAAACCTTAAATTTAATTTCACGGTTACATAGAATATCGGGGTTGGGTGTTCTGCCAGCACGAAATTCTTCTAAACAGTGTTCGAAAACACTATCCCAATAGTGTGTGGAAAAATTAACGCTGTGTAATGGGATGTCTAGAATAGCGCAGATCTGTTGTGCATCGAGGAAATCTTGGGCGGCAGGACAATAGGTGTCGCTATCATCTTCTTCCCAGTTTTTCATAAAGCAGGCTTCAATGTTGAAGCCTTGTTCGATGAGTAAAAGCGCGGCGACTGCAGAGTCTACCCCACCCGATAAGCCGACTAATATTTTGGTGTGAGGGCTCATACAGGCAGGGCTAAGTTTCCTGCATCCCTGATAAGACCCACCACCTGTCCTTCTAAGAATACACGGTGATGTGCGAGCTCTTCTGCTAAATGGTCAGAAAAGGGTTCTAAGCGTAGATGCTGATTTTCACGCAGCAGTACGATGTGGCCCTTGCTTGCATGCGGAGTTTGATGAATAGCCAGGTAATCACCGGGTTCAAAGTGTGCTGATCGTTCGGTGATAAGCACTAAAAAGTCTGTGCTAGGCTTAAAAAAGCGTGGATCCAGACTATAAGTACCCTGTATATATTCAGGGCTGAGTAAAGCTTTGGGGTATAGTGAGGCGAGTTTAATCATTGGAATCGCAACCGGTTGGTTCCCCAAACGAATACCTCTGGAAGTACCCGAAACTAATTCGATCACACCCTTACGGGCTAAGGCGCGCAGATGATCTTCTGCCGCATTGGGTGAACGAAAGCCCATTTTTTTAGCAATCTCGGCGCGGGTGGGCGGCGATCCTTGAGCTGCAATGTGTGATTGGATGAGTTGCAGGATTTCCTGCTGGCGTTTGGTGAGTTTAGGGCCATCGTTTGTCTTAGGCATTCGTGATCCAGGACGACATTTATAAAACAGAACACACCTTTAGACCATATTATAAAGCTGGTCTGTTGTCCAGACTGTGCAAAAAAACAGCTATTATAAAAAGTCATTGTTTAAGAGAGAGGGAAGAACGTCTTTAGGGCAAATGGTTTAGTGAATTTGGCCTATTCTTAGTGATGTGTGCTGTTAGCGACGAAGATCCTTCTCGCCTTGAGAGAGGGGCATTACAAATGGATGGTTCGGAGAAGTTTATCATGATCACGGCGTTATGTATGATCCTCAGTGTAATAGGGCTGGCCTATTTGGGTGCACCGCTGTGGGCCTGGACACTGATGGGCCTGCTTTCTTTGGGTGTAGCACACGCAGATCTTTCAAGCAGCTGTCTATCCTTGTGGATGGGTGGTTCTTTATTGGCTGTGATCCTCCTTGTACTTTGGTGGCCTTCGCTGCGCCGTCGTTTTTTGATCAAGCCACTGTTTCATTACCTGCAGGGCGTGATGCCCCCTATGAGTGCGACGGAGCGAGCGGCGATTAAGGCAGGCGATGTATGGATAGACGCCGATTTATTTCAGGGACGTATACAATGGGATGCTTTATTAACACTGCCCAAGCCCACACTGCGTGAGGATGAATTAGCTTTTCTCAAGGGTCCTGTCGAAACCCTATGTGGGCTTTTTGAAGAATGGGATGTGATGCAAAACACCTTTAATTTACCAGACATTGTATGGGATTATCTGAAAAAAGAACGCTTTTTTGGCATGATTATACCAAAAACCTACGGTGGCCTGGGTTTTACGGCATTGGGACATTCAACGGTTGTTGAAAAAATAGCGAGCCATAGTTTAACCGCTGCGATTACGGCCATGGTGCCTAACTCTTTGGGGCCTGCGGAATTGCTCCTGAAATATGGCACTGTGGCACAAAAAGATTATTATTTACCCCGGTTGGCGTGTGGTCAAGAAATACCTTGTTTTGGCCTAACCTCTGCAGAAGCGGGTAGCGATGCGAGTGCTATGATCGATCAGGGTATTGTGTGTGAGGGAATGTTCGAGGGGAAGACCATTCTAGGGATCCGCCTGCAGTGGGATAAACGTTATATTACCTTGGCGCCTATTGCAACCGTATTAGGCTTGGCTTTTAAGCTTTACGATCCGGAACAACGTCTTGGTAAAAACAAAAATGTGGGCATTACATTGTGCTTGATACCTTGCGATCATCCAGGTGTTGAGCGCGGACAGCGTCATGTACCTTTGCATCAGGCTTTTATGAATGGTCCCATTCGCGGTAAAGATGTTTTTATACCCTTAGACTGGATTATTGGTGGGCCTGAAATGATAGGGCAAGGATGGCGTATGCTGATAGAATGTTTGTCGGTGGGGCGTGGCATTTCCCTACCCGCTTTAAGTGCTGCTTCTGCAAAAACAGCCTATTGTAGTACGGGTGCCTATGCGCGTATTCGTAAGCAATTCAATACCTCTATTGGTCGTTTTGAAGGGGTGGAATCCAGCATGGCCGAGATTGCAGGGCAGACCTATATGATAGAAGCCATGCGCTTGCTCACCTTAACGGCACTTGATCAAGACATACACCCAGCGATTGTGACCGCGATGTCTAAATATCAGATTACCGAAATGTCACGGGTCGCGGTTAATAAAGCCATGGATGTGCATGGTGGGCGTGGTATTATGCTAGGGCCCCATAATTATTTGGGTTATTGTTATGGATCGGTACCTATTAGTATTACGGTAGAAGGTGCCAATATTCTTACACGTAATCTGATGATTTTTGGTCAAGGTGCCATTCGCTGTCATCCTTATATACAGCAGAGTATCGAGGCTATTAACCATGTAGATCCTGCCGTGGGTCTGTTGCAGTTCGAGGGTGTTTTCTTAAAACATTTTCGTTATAGTTTATCAAATATGGTGAGAAATATGGTGCACGCTTTTAGTGCAGGATGGTTTTGTTCCACGCCTAGTACCTTATCCAAAAAGTTTTTCCGAATCCCAGTCGGGGACATACATCCCTGTATTCGACGATTTTCCATCCCTGGAATCGACGCCCCTCCTTTGCATGCGGAAAAACTTCGTTATTATAGACAGCTTGATCGTATGAGTATAGCCTTAGCCTGGGTGGCAGATTTTTCTTTGGCTTTATTGGGCGGGCGCTTAAAGCGTTTGGAAAAGTTATCAGCACGTTTGGGTGATGTTTTAAGCTACTTATACATAGGGTGTGCCTTGTTAAAGTATTCGCACGATAGCGGTGATTATCCAGAAGCGCGTGCTCACCTGGACTGGTGTATGAAGCTTTGTCTTTATCGGATCCAGTCTGCTTTTTTAGGGCTCTTTGATAATTTTCCAATCCCAGGTATCGGTGGCTTCTTGAAGGCTTTGGTCTTTCCCTATGGTCGGCCTTATGCCTATCCTCTTGATAAGTTAGAGCATTCTTTGGTGGTAGCCATGATGACGCCTTCCGCATTTCGTGCGCACTGGATGGAACATTATTTTTTAGGTGATCCAAAGAAAAACCCCAAAGCACAGCTAGAAGAAACCCTTCAGCAAATGATAAGAGTCGAGCCTTTGTTGCTCATACTCGATAAAGCTGTAAAGGCGGGTAAAATACAACAAAAGACAACGATGGCAGAGCGCGTCGCAGCGGCCTTAGCGCAAAAAATCATCGATCAAGCAGAAGCAACTTTATTATTCAGTTTCGAACAACAACGATTAGAAGCTATTCGAGTGGATGCCTTTGACCCAGCAATCTTTGATAGGAAATATCATGCCTAAAAATGAATCAGCTGTTTATATTGTGGATGGATCGCGTACACCCTTTCTAAAAATGGGGGCAAGTCCTGGCGCTTGGTCTGCCGCCGATCTTGCGGTTGCGGCGGCACAACCTTTAATTTTAAGAAATAGGCTATCGCCCGAGGCACTTGAAGAAGTGATTACAGGGTGTGTGATGCCCGCACCCAATGAAGCCAATATTGCACGTATTATTGCACTGCGATTGGGGTGTGGGTCGCATGTGCCGGCATGGACGGTGCAGAGAAATTGTGCCTCTGCGTTGCAAGCCTTAGATGCGGCTTACAATAGTATTGTACGAGGGTCCTATCATGTGGTTTTAGCGGGGGGGACCGAATGCATGAGCCGTGCACCCTTGTTGTACCCCAGAGCCTTTGCAGAATGGCTGGGTGCATGGCGTACCTCAAAAACGATCAGAGCCCGTCTAAATGTTCTAAGCCATTTTAGACCCCATTTTTTAGCACCCGTTTTTTCCCTTTTACAGGGCCTGCAGGATCCCATTGTGAACCTTTCGATGGGACAAACGGCAGAAAATTTAGCCTATCAGTTCGATATTCCGCGCGCAGCGATGGATGCGTATGCCGTGCAGAGTCATCAACGGGCCATGAAGGCTAGGCAATCAGGCTATTTTGAAGAAATAACGCCTTTGTTTGATAGTAAAGGTGGTTTCATCGCGCAGGATCAGGGTGTACGTGAAGATAGTTGTGTGGAAAAACTAGCAACGCTAAGGCCTGTTTTTGATAAGCCTTTTGGTGCAGTGACAGCCGGTAATAGTTCTCAAATCAGTGATGGGGCAGCCTTTTTACTGTTGGCGAGTGCACAAGCCGTGAAGCGCTATCAATTACCCGTCATCGGATCGATTATCGATACGGCATGGGCGGCCTTAGATCCTGCGGTGATGGGCTTGGGTCCTGTGTTTGCGATCCAAAACTTATTGTCCCGTCAGAATCTTCAGATCAAAGATATTGATTACTGGGAAATCAATGAGGCCTTTGCGGCCCAGGTGTTGGCTTGTGTGAAAAAACTTTCTTCCAATGATCCTTTGAGGGAGCAAGATTTTATGAAGCGTCTTAATGTGGATGGGGGCGCTATCGCCTTAGGACATCCTGTGGGGGCGAGTGGGGCGCGCTTAGTCTTACATCTATTACAGATCTTAAAAAGACATAAGGTGCAGCGAGGCATTGCCAGCCTTTGTATTGGGGGTGGGCAAGGTGGGGCCATGCTGATAGAAAATGTTTCGGAGGTTTGAACCATGGATCAAAAAGATTATCAACATTGGACCTATACTCTCGATGAATCCAATATTCTATGGTTAGTGCTCGATCGAAAAATGGCCCGTGCGAATACGCTGAATGCCGAAGTATTACAAGAATTATCACATTGTCTCAATACGCTGATGGGTCCACAAAAGCCACGAGGGCTTGTGATTCAATCGGGAAAGCAAAATGGATTTATTGCAGGGGCTGATATCGATCAATTCAAAGATCTGAAGACCACAGAAGATGCATCAGAGCTTATCTTCGATGCCCAAGCTATCTTGGCACAGTTAGAAGCCCTGCCTTTTCCCAGCCTTGCTTTGATAGATGGATTCTGTCTAGGCGGAGGCTTAGAATTGGCGCTAGCCTGCACTTATCGTATTGCTGTTGAGGATCCAAAAACGATATTGGGTTTACCTGAAGTGCATTTGGGGATCCATCCGGGATGGGGGGGGACTGTACGTCTACCACGATTGATAGGTCCACTCAAAGCCTTGGATTTAATCTTAAGCGGTCGCATGATTGATGCAAAAACAGCCGCACGAATGGGGGTTGTCGATAGTTGTGTACCAAGGCGCCAAGCCAAAGCGGCTGTGCAGCATTTTATGCAGCACACCCCCAAGCCACGGTGCAGGACCCTGCTAGAAAGATGGCTTGGTGATCCTTATCTAAGGCCATGGATCGGGCACATTTTAAAAAATCGCTTAGCTTCAAAGCTTCGTTTTGCCCATTACCCAGCCCCGTTTATAGCACTGGCCCATTGGGTACAGTATTCGGTGGACGACCCACACGCTTTTGTTGTGGAAGCCGAATCGGTCGCTCATCTGGTTATCAGTGATACGGCTAAAAATTTAGGACGCGTCTTCTATCTCAAAGAACGCTTAAAGCGTTTTGCTAAGGGAGAGAATACCCAAGATGTCCATGTGCATGTCATAGGTGCTGGTGTCATGGGGGGGGATATTGCAGCCTGGTGTGCGCTCAAAGGTTTTAGAGTTACGCTCGAAGATCAACAACCTACGATGATTGCCAGCGCTTTAAGCCGTGCTTTGGGACTGTTTAAAAAACAATTAAAAGAACCACATCGTGTGCAAGCGGCGATGGATCGCTTAATACCCGATCCCAAAGGCTATGGTGTATCGGATGCTGATCTGATTATTGAAGCCATTATTGAAAAAGTCGAAGCTAAGCGAGCACTCTTTGCACACCTTAGCACTAAAGCCAAACAAGATGCCGTATTGGCTTCCAATACTTCGACCATTCCCTTAGCCGACTTAAGCGAGGATCCTGCGCTCCAAAAACGTCTGATAGGCTTACATTTTTTTAATCCTGTGGCTTCGATGCCCTTGGTCGAATTGATTGCCAGCGATTTAACGGATCCAATGGTGGTTGAAAAAGGTTTAGCCTTTGTGCGTGCCATCGATAAATTACCCTTGCCCGTCAAAAGTGCGCCTGGTTTTTTGGTGAACCGGATCCTGATGCCCTATTTATTAGAAGCTGTCTTAATCGTAGAGTCTGGGGTACCCATGGAGGCAGTGGATCAGGTCGCACTCGATTATGGTATGCCGATGGGGCCCATCGAACTGGTCGATACCGTCGGTATCGATGTTTGTCTTTATGCTGCACAAAGTTTAAAACAAGAAGCTATACCTGCCAAATTGCAGCAATTGCTGGCGGCAGGGCATTTAGGTAAGAAAACAAGACGCGGTTTTTATGTCTACAACAAAGGTAATCCATTAAAAAAGGCCTTGGGGGTGTACAAAACACCCGAAGATGTGCGTGATCGTCTAATCTTATCCTTATTGAATCAATCGGTCGCTTGTTTGCGTGAACAAGTGGTGATGGATGCCGATCTACTGGATGCAGGGCTTATTTTTGGGGCAGGTTTTGCACCCTTTAGAGGGGGGCCGATGCACGCGATTGCAGAAGAAGGGCCTGCCTTGTTGGTGCAGCGGCTTAAGCTTTTAGGGCAGCGTTATGGAAAACGTTTTATACCCGATCCGGGGTGGGAAACGTTGCTGTAACGATGCACCTTCGAGGCTTCTCGTGGAAACAAAAGTAATTCGATTGAATAACAAAATAAATAGTGATGAGGTCTCTAGAAATTGGTATTCAACTGACGTGTAATTAGGTATACTGCCCGCATGAGGACGGGTGATTATGAACAGGGTGCTTACCTTGGGTCGTAGTTGAATAGGGTGTTCCCTTAATTATTATTGATGGATTTAAACGCTATGCCACGGAAAACTGATAAACGTGTTCGTTTAATTGAAGCTGCAAAGGTCTTAATTCACCAGAAAGGGTTTAATCAGACCACCCTTGCAGATATTGCGCAGGAAGCGGATGTTCCCCTCGGGAATGTTTATTACTATTTTAAAACCAAGGAAGCTATTGGTGAAGCTGTTGTTGAAAAACGTGCGGCAGAGTATACAGACTTCTTTAAGAAGCTGAGTGACAATGTCGATCCCAAGGCACGCTTACTGGCTTTGTTGGCCTTCAATACGGAAGAACTTGATTTAATCGCGCGCTATGGTTGCCCAGTGGGTAGCTTGTGTCAAGAATTGGGCAAACAAGGTGGTGCTTTGGCTGACCAAGTGGCTAAATTATTGCATGATCAGCTTAATTGGTCTGAGGCACAGTTTCGTGCTATGGGCTTGAGTGATCAGGCTTCCGATTTAGCCTTAAGTTTTGTGTCGGGTATTCAGGGTATTTACTTGTTAACCCACACCTTCAAAGATCCAAAGCTTGCTTTACGACAGGCCAAGACCTTGCAAACAGGGATAGAAAAATTAGGTTCTGGTTCACGCACGGGTGTGAGCGCGGCCGTTGCGACCGGTCTTGTCTAAGGTCTCATCCAAGATCCAAGTGTTTTAGCTGTTGCTTAAAGGGGCAGCTAAAGCGCTTGTTTTGTATGGATGTCTTTTGTGAGTTTGAAAGAAAGTGCTAGAAAGCAATCCTATACCTATCATTAAAGACTTGACCCAGAGGGTGAACACACTCTGGAGGTGTCTTTGACTTCGATGAAAAGACCGAACGTCTCGCGGAAGTACAGGGCTTATTACAAGATCCAAAGATCTGGGATAATCCAGAGCGTGCACAAGCCTTAGGTAAAGAAAGCGCCGATCTAGAAAAAATAGTGGGCAGTCTTCGCAAACTTGAAAATAATCTGGCCGATTTCGAAGAACTCTGGGCATTAGCACTGTCAGAAGACGATCAAACCGTTTTAGAAAGTCTTAGCCAAGAGATACCGCAGTATACCCAAGCCGTCGAAGCACTCGAATTTCAGCGCATGTTTCATCACCCGATGGATCCTAACAACGCCTTTGTGGATATTCAGGCGGGATCAGGGGGTACCGAAGCACAAGATTGGGCCCAAATGCTGCTAAGAATGTATTTGCGTTGGGGCGAACGCCGTGGTTTTACAGTCACTGTTTTAGAAATGTCCGATGGGGATGTTGCGGGAATTAAAAGCGTAGCCTTACAGTTTGAGGGACCTTATGCTTATGGTTGGTTAAGAACCGAAACGGGTGTTCATCGATTGGTGCGTAAATCTCCTTTCGATTCCGGTAATCGAAGGCATACCTCTTTTGCCTCAGTCTTTGTTTCTCCAGAAATTGATGAAGCGATTGTTATCGATATCAATCCTGCCGATCTGCGTGTTGATACGTATCGCGCCAGTGGTGCTGGGGGACAACACGTCAATCGTACCGATTCTGCGATTCGTATTACCCATGTGCCCACCAATATTGTTGTACAATGTCAAAGCGATCGGTCTCAGCATAAGAATCGTGCGAATGCGATGAAACAATTAAGAGCCAAATTATATGAACATGAGCGTTTAGAACGTTTGGCAACACAACAGATTTTGGAGAGCAATAAGGCGGATATTGGCTGGGGATCGCAGATCCGTTCTTATGTATTAGATCAATCCAGAATCAAAGATTTACGAACCGGTCTTGAAACAACCGACACCGTGGCTGTCTTGAATGGCGATTTGGATCGTTTTATAGCAGCGAGTTTAAAAGAGGGGATATAAGCATGACGATTCAAGCCGATCCAAGTGATAACGAACAAATAGAAGGCCGCAAGCTAAAATTAGCTGCCTTAAGAGCGCAGGGTAATCCTTTTCCGAACGATTTTCGTCGCAGCCATTTAGCAGAGCCCTTACAATCTGCCTATGGTGATCAATCCGATGAGGCACTCACTCAGCAAGCCATCAAAGTTTCAGTGGCAGGCCGCATGATGACCCGTCGTTTAATGGGTAAGGCATCTTTTATACATTTACAGGATGGCAGTGGTCGGATCCAGATTTATGTGCGTGGTGATGGCTTGCCTGAAGGGCAGTATGAAGCTTTTCAAAACTGGGATTTGGGCGATATTGTGGGCGTGATCGGTACTTTATTTAAAACACGCACCGGCGAGTTATCCATTAAAGCCTCTCATCTACGGTTATTAACCAAGGCTTTGAGACCCTTACCCGATAAATGGCATGGCTTAAGCGATCAGGAAATACGCTATCGACAACGTTATTTAGATTTAATTGTTAACGAAAAAAGTCGTGAAACCTTTAAGATCCGTGCCGCCGTTATCGAGCAAATACGCCATTTTTTAATCAAAAGAGATTTTTTAGAGGTGGAAACCTCCATGATGCACCCCATTCCTGGCGGCGCGATTGCCAAGCCCTTTGTGACCCATCACAACGCCTTAAATATGGAACTCTATTTGCGTGTTTCGCCTGAATTGTATTTAAAACGATTGGTGGTAGGTGGTTTTGAAAAAGTGTTTGAAATCAATCGTAATTTCAGAAACGAGGGATTATCCACGCGACATAACCCAGAATTTACCATGTTAGAATTTTATCAGGCTTATGCCGACTATCATGATTTAATGGACATGAGCGAAGTTTTGTTTAGAGAAGTGGTGCAGGGTGTGTGCGGTTCACTGATTATCAACTACCAGGGATTAAGCTTAGATTTTGCCAAACCTTTTGCACGTCTCACGATTAAAGAAGCCCTTTTAAAATATGTACCGGGCTTAAGCCAATCAGCCGTCGATGCCATGCCAGGCCTTAAGCAATTTTCCCTTTTTGAAGAACAAGTAGAATCCCAATTACAACAACCGACTTTTATTATTGAGCATCCGATTGAAGTTTCACCCTTAGCGCGTGCGAATGAGAAAAATCCGCAGGTTGCTGATCGCGCAGAGTTTTATATTGCAGGCCGAGAAATTGCTAACTTATTCTCAGAGCTAAATGATCCCGAAGATCAAGCTGATCGCTTTCAAGCACAAGTGCGTGCCAAAGAGTCTGGGGACGAAGAAGCCATGTATTTTGATGCCGATTATATTGTGGCCTTAGAACATGGGTTACCCCCTACGGCAGGCGAAGGGATTGGCATTGATCGCTTGGTGATGTTATTAAGCGATAGTCCTTCGATTCGAGATGTATTGCTCTTTCCACAGATGCGAGCGGAACAATCCTCACCCCCTGTTCAGGAGCGGGGTGTTCCCCTACTCCGGCCCGAAAGGCCGGATGAGGGTGGTTGAAACTGCAGAACGTTTTTCGTCGTCTGCTGCGCTTAGATAAACAACATCCATGGACATCCTATCCTTTTGTATTTCCACGAGCATTTCTAATGTTTCATGGGCTGTATTGACCACGGTACCGATGGTTTGGGTACTATGCGGATCAGCATAGATCTTCATGCCTGGCGTCGGTAGCGGTCCTTCATAAGAAGCGGCCTGTAAATAAGCGAGTTGTCGTTTGGGGGTGCTTTTGTATTCCATGCGTGCAATCACTTCTTGGCCGCAGAAACAGCCTTTGTTAAAGCTAATCGCTTTTAAGGCAACCAATCCTAAAGGATGCGGTAAAAAAAGCTCGATGGTCTGGGGGGTTATTTCAGGGATCCCCGCACGCATATCAAGCGCTTGCCATTGTGCAAGATCCCCCTGTGAGCTATCGCTGGCTTCTCCAT
Source organism: uncultured Legionella sp. (assembly GCA_964522825.1). Lineage (GTDB taxonomy): Bacteria > Pseudomonadota > Gammaproteobacteria > UBA6186 > Azoamicaceae > CADEGZ01. The sequence continues at coordinate 31,381 of CAZFXA010000003.1, read as the reverse complement.
TGCAAGACGCCTTACGCGTGTCTTGCCCACAGATGAAAGGTGGATGGGATTCCACACAGATAAAGCGAGATACAGTAGCATCTGGCAAAATCAATAACTGAATCGTTGTTAAGCGACGTTGTTCTTCGGGTATTGATCCCACAAAACCGCTGATCAAATAATCGGCGCTTTTATCTTCTAGGGTGATTTTTGAAAATCGACCATATTGTTTTAAAACCCTGAGCGTTTGGGCTAAAATACTACGTGGTAACAATAAACAATAACCGTCTTCCGATGTCCAGACCCTTAGTAATGCACGAACCCGACCTTTCAGATTACAATACGCACTCCATTGATACGATCCGTGTTTTATCGCATAGATATCATTACTCAGTTGACCCTGCAAAAAAACGGCCGCTTTTTCACCAGATACAGCGATAATGCCATAGGCTTGGTTCAGATCGAAGATATTGCCCGAGGTCTTTGGCTTCATAGTATACTCATCGTATCACAAGATGGAGATTTTTATGGATCTGGAAACCATTGATACAGAGGTACTACAACTGCGTTGGCAATGTAGACGTGGCATGTTAGAGCTGGATCTCATGCTGGGCACTTTTTTGGATAAAGCCTATGCTTCGCTCACACAAACAGCACGCGCAGATTTCAGAAGGCTTTTAGAGGAATCTGATCAAACACTGTATGAATGGTTTATCGGGCAGGCTGTACCAGAAGGCGCATCGATGCAGAGCATGATTTTGCAGATCCGCACTGTCCTATCACAAGATAATCGTTGTACCTAATGCATCATGTTGTTTTCTCATTAGGTTTTTCAAAAAGTTTGGCTGTTTTTTTGAGTGTCATTTATAGTTTTGCAGCCTTTATTGTGTGGATGCTACCTTTAGCGTGGTTTGTGAAGGCTTTTCTAGGGTTAGGCTTATTATGCTTATACATACAAACAGGGCAACGACATTTAAGTCGTTCACACAAGGGCTCTGTAGTATCAGTATGGCAGGATAGCAGGGCGCGCTGGGGTTGCACATTACAAGATGGCCGCTGTTTGCGAGGCCATTTAAGCCCAGATACCTTTGTGCATCCCTATTTATTAGTGTTGGGTTTAAAAACCAGCACGGGTACACGCTATGTGCCCATTCCAGGGGATACCCTCGATAGTTTTGCCTTTCGTACCTTAAGCACGCGTGTAAGATTCTATGAATAGTCTGTGCATTTACACTAACATCTTTTTGGAAATAAGTTGCTAAATTAACTAAGCTCAATAGGTAGGATCCAACCTGTTCTTCATACAGGGTGCGGTCTCAGACCTAGGGGGGATAGTTAATGCCGGATAATCGCTTAGATATTCAATTAATTGAAGCGGCTAAACAAGGCGATCTTAAAGCTTTTGATATTTTAGTTGTGCGTTATCAATCACGGGTTAGCAACATTGTAATGCGCTTTATTAAAGATCCTCATGAAACCTTAGATATTTGCCAAGAGATTTTTATAAAAATTTACCGCGCCCTTGATAAATTTAGGGGGGACAGCTCTTTTTATACTTGGTTGTATAGGGTGGCGATTAACACCTCTAAAAATTATCTCCTATTGAGAGAGCATACCTTGCCTTCTATCGATCTCAATACCCTAGAAATCGATCATTTTTTAATGCGACATACCCCAAAAGACCAGGCCACACCTGAGCAATTGATGATTCGGGATCAGGTTGAAAAAATTATTTACGATACTATTAACGGATTGCCCGATGATTTGCGACAAACCATAACCCTGCGTGAATTAGAAGGTAAATCCTACGATGCCATTGCAGGGATCATGAATTGTCCCATTGGTACGGTACGGTCCCGGATCTTTAGAGCACGTTCCACCATCGATAAGAACGTACAGTCTTCATTGTAAAGCCGCCCACCCTCCGCTATACGTTAAAGAGCGATTGCTTTATGAGCTGAGGGATCCATTGGTATGTCAGGTGTGAAAAAAACTTCCGGGTCCATTTTGGTGATCAGTACCTTAATTCTGTCTATATTGGCAGGCTTAAGCATTGCAACGATGCAAAATGTGGTAACGGAATACCAATTAAGCACCCATGATCAGGATAAGAACTTAGCGCTAGCCTCGGCCCAATATGCTGTAGCAGAGGCCAAAAGGCTTTTACTCACCCAGTGGGCCCCGGGTGCCACGCCTTGTGCAACGATTGCAGGCTGTGTGGATGCCTCAGGCACACCGAAGGCACCGAGTACGCCCGTGGGTGCAACGGCTATTGGGATTGCGGTATGGCGCTATGCGGCTTTTGCAGGTAGCTCCGATCTGGCCCAGCAACCCGGTAGTTATTTTATAAGCAATGCCCAAGCTACACCCAATAAGCCCAATAGCAAAGTTAAAATAGCGCCTCGGTTTTTTGTGATTGATTTAGGTTGTGATCCTTATTCTAAGGCTAATATTTACCGTATTGTGGCGATGGGCTTTGGTGCGTCTATCAATACGACGGCTTATGCGGAAAGCCAATTAACCATGCCCCTCAGTGGCCAAAATAATTATACGAATGCACCCACCACGCCGGTTTATGGGGTAGCTGTGACGGCGAGCGGTATGCCTACACGCCAGATTTATAATCTGGCTTCTTCAACCAATAGCAAACTTCTTTTTTTTAATAGCGTGAAAGGTTCTTGTAGCAATCCAGGTCAAAGTAAGGGCAGCGGTGCGACTTGCGAACGGAATTGTGCGAATGAAGTGCGGGTGAAAGCCTATAGCCGTTACCACACCAACAGCTGTACCTGGGTATATGGGGATTGGGTGAGTGGGACCAACCAAAGCACGTTGAGGCTGAATAGCGATAACTCAGGAGGCACTACCAGCTTGAGTTGCGGTCCTTGTCAGACTGCAATTGCGGTACCTACAACGGTTTGTGCTGTGACAGGACAATACGATAGTTGTGCGGGTAATTGTGTGGTTATTAGTTGTCCCACAGGACAAACCTGGAATGGCAACTGTTGTGCAGATTCTTGTCAATATTCGGGTGAATTTTGGGATTGTGATCAGGCCGCCTGTAGATGCCCAGAGGACCAACGTCTGCAATTAACGTGTGTATCAGGCAGTGGAGTAGATAGCTTTGGCCAACTGGGAGCGTGTAAAAAATTGGTTAAGAAATGTGGCTGTTCCGGCAGCAGCGTTTGGAATGGTAGTAGCTGTGAGTGTCCCAGTTATTTGCCGAACTGGAGTGGTTCGCAATGTAAGGCAGCCTGTACGCGCGGAAGCGTTTGGAATGGTAGTAGCTGTGAGTGTCCCAGTTCTTTGCCGAACTGGAATGGTTCGCAATGTAAGGCAGCCTGCACGGCCGGACAAGCCTGGAGTTTGGCAGATAAATCGTGTGTTTGCCCCAGTTCTATGCCCAATTGGGATGGTTCGCAGTGTAAGGCATGCACGCGGGGCGATTGGAATGGAAGTTGTTGTTGGTACTGTCGTTCGGTATGTGTGAAAAGTTTACCGGTTATTGGGTGTATAATATATTCAGACGTATGTGAATGCTATTAGGGTTGGTTGTGAAACATTTCAGAAGACAAACAGTTAGTTTATTCATTCATGCGCGCAGCCAAATTGGATTTGTAGGGATGTAACTACTTCCATTATCGCCCCTATTGATCAGGGCAAATCCACGCTGGCCGAAACAAGTTGATAAGCCTTTGAAAAAATCCTGATGCACTGTTTTTGAGGATTTAACTTCTATCGGAATAAGCGCGTGAGAGACCTTATAAATAATATCCACTTCGTTTTGTTGACTGTCTCGATAAAAATAAAAATGTGGATCTTTGCCTTGATTAAGGCGTGCTTTTATGAGTTCCAAAAGCACTAGATTTTCTATTAATCCGCCTCTTAAGGGATCGCGTGCTACTTGGGCGATGGTTTCAATATCCAGCAAATAGCTGACGATGCCTACGTCTGTAAAGAAAAGCTTGGAAGATTTAATGATGCGTTTCCCAAAATTTTCAAAATAGGGCTCTAATCTAAAAATAATAAAAGAGGCTTCTAAGATAGATAGCCATTCCCTAAATGTAAGATAATAGCGCTGGCAAGCGCTGAATTTCATCCACAATAGCCCCCTCGGGGTATTGTTCTAAAAAGCCTCGCGGATCCATCGCAATCTGTTGACGCGTATCATGGGCTTCGAGATTGACATAGGGTTTGTGAGGAAAAGTGGTTTTGGCGAGCATGGTTTTGCCTGATTGACGCGGGCCCGTGAGCGTCACAACCGGATACTGATCCATGAGGGTTTGCAATTCTTTTTTTAAGGTTCGCTCGATAATCATGGGGGTAGTATAGAAAAGTTTAGAAAAAATAAACAAATCAGAAGTTATACTTCCGATTTGTAAAAATACGCATAGCCAATTGATTTATAAATAAAAAATAATAATCATTCCATAATCACAAGGCCGCTCTGAAGAGGGGTGATTGGTTTAGGATGAACTACACTAAAAAGGTTCTAGTCTTGGGAGCGCATTGTGCAGGGTTATCCAAAAAACCGCGGGTCCATTTTGGTGGTCAGCACCTTAATTCTGTCTATATTGGCAGGCTTAAGCATTGCAACGATGCAAAATGTGG
>CAZFXA010000003.1:0-26694 GCA_964522825.1 uncultured Legionella sp. | reverse complement strand
AAAATAATTATACGAATGCACCCACCACGCCGGTTTATGGGGTAGCTGTGACGGCTAGCGCAACGCCTACGCAACAAAATTATAATCTAGCGCTTTCGACGAACAGTAAGCTGCTCTTTTTTAATACGGGCTCTAGTAATTGTAATAACCCTAGCATTGGCCAAAGTTTGAACAGCGGGGCGACCTGTGAACGAAATTGTGCCGGTGAAGTACGAGTCAAAGCCTATGGTTATTATAACCCTAATAGCTGTACGTGGGTGTATGGGGATTGGGTGAGTGGAGCTAACCAAAGCACGCTGACACTGAATAGCAATGGATCAGGGGGTACCGTAGCACTCAGTTGTGGTCCTTGTGGAACGATAGCCGTGCCGGTGGGTGCCTGTGCTTCAGGTCAATACGATAGTTGTGCGGGTAGTTGTGTGATCCTCAAGTGTCCGGCCGGTCAAATCTTGAGTGGTGGTGCTTGTATGAATTGTGCCGCGGGCACTTATTCTGCAGCAGGAGCGAATAGGTGTGCACCCTGTGCTGCAGGAAGTTACTCGATTGCAGGAGCCAGTAGTTGTAGCATGTGTAATGCTGGGACTTATTCTACAGGGGGGGCCAGTAGTTGTACAAGTTGTTCGGCTGGTTATTTTTCAGGGGCAAATGCTACAAGTTGTGCCCCCTGTGGGCCGGGTACCTATTCAAACCGGGTGGGTGCTAGTGGCTGTAGTGCCTGCCCTTCAAATACTTACGCTTTAGGCTTCTCAAAGACTAGCTGTACAGCTTGCCCCAATAAGTATACTTCACCACAAGGTTCTATGTGTTGTCAGCAAAAAATGCAGTTGAGCTCGGGTGCTTATACTACTATTTATCAGCCATGGTCTTATGTATCAGAGGGTATTTGCCAGTGTGCTGCAGGATTTTTATGTAATCCAGGAACGCCGAACATATTTCTAGATCCGACAACGCAAGGGCCTGCGTGTCCTGCAGGTACCTATTCAGCTGCAAACGACTGGATGGGATGTTCGATGTGTCCTCTGGGGACTTATTCAGGGGTAGGCGCTGCGGGGTGTACAGCCTGTTCAGCGGGTACCTATGCATCGAATACCAGGTCTGCGAGTTGCACGCCTTGTCCAGCTGGCACTTCTTCAGTAGCTGGTGCAAGCAGTTGTCAATAGGTTATGTTTGCTGAGAGATTTGTCGCTTGTTAGTGAATTTTGAATATTCTAGCACATTATTTTACGCATCATGGGAGCAGAAAAAGCCAGCCAACATTCTTTGGTGCATCGCACGTTGAAATAAGCTAAGATAAGCCGCTTATGCAATATATCCGCAATTTTTCCATTATCGCTCATATTGATCACGGCAAATCCACGCTGGCCGATCGCTTTATTCAGCATTGTGGGGGCTTAAGCGCTCGGGAGATGTCCAACCAAGTTTTAGATTCCATGGATCTAGAGCGAGAGAGGGGCATTACCATTAAGGCCCAGTGTGTATCCCTCGATTTTAAATCCAAAGATGGCCATACCTATGCGCTTAATTTTATTGATACCCCAGGGCATGTGGATTTCGCCTACGAGGTATCACGATCCTTAGCGGCGTGTGAAGGTGCGCTCTTGGTGGTGGATGCCGCCCAAGGGGTTGAGGCGCAAACCGTGGCCAATTGCTATACCGCCCTCAATCAAGGTTTAGAAGTCATTCCTGTTCTCAATAAAATTGATTTGCCCCAGGCAGAGCCTGAGCGTGTGATGCAAGAGATTGAGGAAATTATTGGTTTAGATGCCTCTGATGCGATTCGCATAAGTGCCAAAAGTGGTATTGGGGTGCCCGAACTGTTAGAAGATCTGGTCAAAAAAATACCACCGCCTGTGGGCGATCCCCATGGGCCCTTACAGGCTTTGATTATTGATTCCTGGTTTGATCCCTATTTAGGCGTGGTTTCCCTGGTACGTATTAAAAATGGTGTATTGCGTAAGGGAGATAAATGTTTGGTGATGTCTACCGGTAAAACCCACACGGTGGACGAAGTCGGTATTTTTACGCCCAAACGCGTGAAAAAATTGGCCCTGCATACCGGAGAAGTGGGTTTTGTGATTGCCGGGATTAAAGAAATTTATGGTGCACCGGTGGGTGATACGATTACGCTTGCAAATAATCCCGCCAAAACGTCTTTGCCGGGTTTTGCCATGTGTACACCGAAGGTCTATGCAGGGTTGTTCACGGTGGATTCCGAAGACTATGAAGACTTTCGAGAAGCCTTATCCAAATTAAAACTCAATGATTCAGCCCTTTTTTATGAACCTGAATCCTCCGAAGCCCTCGGTTTTGGTTTTCGCTGTGGATTTTTAGGTTTATTGCATATGGAAATTGTGCAAGAGCGCTTAGAAAGAGAATATAACCTCAATCTTATTACCACCGCGCCTACGGTTATTTTTGAAATAAAAACCCGGGACGGTAAGATTATCTATGTCGATAATCCTTATAAATTACCCGATCCCTCCAAAATTGACGAGATGCGAGAACCTATTGTAGAAGCCAGCATTTTGGTGCCACAGCTGTACTTAGGTAATGTCATAGGGCTTTGTACCGACAAACGCGGTGTGCAAAAGAAAATGCTCTATGTGGGTAATCAGGTTGCCTTAACCTATGAAATACCCATGAATGAAGTAGTCTTAGATTTTTTTGATCGCTTAAAGTCAGTCAGTCGGGGCTTTGCCTCTTTAGATTACCATTTTGTGCATTTTCAGACGGCTGATTTGGTCAAGTTAGATATTCTCATTAATGGTGACAAAGTCGATGCTTTGGCTTGGATTGTACATCGAAGCCATGCAAATTCACGGGCGCGAGAATTAACAGAAAAACTGCAAGAGATTATTCCCAGGCAAATGTTTGATATTGCCATCCAAGCGGCGATTGGTGCGCATGTGATTGCACGCACAACGGTGAAAGCACTTCGGAAGAATGTAATAGCCAAATGTTATGGTGGCGATATTACCCGCAAGAAAAAATTATTGGAAAAACAAAAGGCGGGTAAAAAACGTATGAAGCAAGTGGGTAAAATTGAAATTCCCCAAGAGGCTTTTTTAGCGATTTTAAAAGTGAATAAGGAAAAGAAATGAGGTTTGCTGAGATTTTATTGGGCGTTACCACCCTCACAGGCCTGATATGGGCCGTGGACAGTGCTTTTTTTAAGCATCAAAGAATGATGTCTGTGATACCCCAAGATGCGACAGCCTTTCAGGAACCCTGGTGGGTTGAATATGCAAAGTCTTTTTTTCCCGTGTTATTGTTGGTATTAGTGTTGCGATCTTTTTTGGCAGAGCCTTTTCGTATTCCTTCCGGATCGATGCGCCCAACGCTGATTGAGGGCGATTTTGTGATCGTGAATAAATACACGTATGGTTTAAGATTTCCAGCCTTTGGCTACAAATTTTTTGAGATGGGTTATCCCAAACGAGGCGATATTATTGTTTTTAAACACGGCGATATGGATTTGATTAAGCGTGTGGTAGGGCTTCCTCGAGAACATATCCAATACAAAGATAAAGTGATTTATGTGAATGGTGAACCTATTCCCCAGACTTTTGAAACAGAATTAGTCGAGGAGGATGATCGGGGTGTGAGACACACGGTGCGTGTGCTGAGTGAAACCTTAGGAGAAACCAAACATAAACTGTTTGTACAACCTTCGCCGCCTACGGCACCTTCTGTGCATTATCCTTATGACGATGTGATCGTGCCAGATCAATCTTATTTTGTGATGGGCGATAACCGTGACAATAGCAAGGATAGCCGTATGTGGGGCTTTGTGCCGGACGAGGCTATTCAAGGTAGAGCTTTTGGGATTTGGATGAGCTTGACACCCTATACCGCCGAGGATAGCACTTGGCAGTGGTTTCATTGGATCACGGGCATGACCTGGGATAAATTCAAACACTGGATCCGTTTTGAACGGTTGACACTGGATCTACATTAAATCAGCCATGAAAAAAAGTAAAACGACGTCTACAGTATTGTTAGAACCGCTTATGCGGGTACTGGGCCATCACTTTAGCAAGCTTCCGCTCCTACAGGCTGCACTCACGCATCGATCGAGTACCGGGTTTAATAATGAGCGGTTAGAATTTTTAGGGGATGCTATTTTAAATTTTGTGATCGCCGATAAGCTCTATCAAAATTTTGAGCATGCTTCGGAGGGCGATCTGAGTCGCATGCGAGCCTCACTGGTAAAAGGGCAAACCCTGGCCGAGATAGCGCAGGATTTAGGGTTAGGTGCGTTTTTAAAACTGGGTGTAGGAGAGCGAAAAAGTGGGGGTTTTCGCAGAGAGTCTATTTTAGCCGATGCCCTGGAAGCGATTGTAGCCGCTATTTATTTGGATGCAGGTTTAGAGGCTTGTACGTTGTGTATTACACGGTGGTATCAAAGCCGATTCGAAACCTTGCTACCCCATGCTTGTCATAAAGATCCCAAAACACGTCTACAAGAGTGGTTGCAGGCCAAACAGTTGTCTTTACCAACCTATACCGTATTGGAGATTAAGGGCGGTGCGCATGATCCTATTTTTAGCGTACAGTGTTGCATTAGCAGCCTGTCTTTAGAAGCTTTAGGTGTGGCGAATAGTCGTCGTAGGGCAGAACAGGCAGCCGCCGAGCATTTATTGAATGAGATGGAAACACAGCATGGAAAATAATGTGAAAGAAGAACCCACACGTTCAGGTTTTGTGGCCATTGTAGGCCGTCCTAATGTGGGAAAATCAACCCTATTAAATGCCTTATTGGGTAAAAAATTAAGTATTACTTCGCGCAAACCGCAAACCACCCGACATCGATGGCTGGGTGTGCACACCACAGGTGCTGTTCAAACTATCTATGTTGATACCCCCGGTATGGATGACCGTGAAAACACTGCGCTGAACCATGCGATGAATCGCTCAGCACGGGCAGCGCTGGTCGATGTGGATGTGGCGGTTTTTGTGGTGGATGGACTTAAATGGAATCATGGTGATGATCAGGTTCTAGCCCTCATGAAACACTGTCGATGTCCGCGGATCTTGGTTATCAATAAAATGGATACCTTACACAAGGACGATTTATTAAGCTATTTGCCGCTATTGGCTGCCAGATTGCCCTTTGAAGCAGTCATTCCTTTATCGGCTAAACGTAAGGTTAATCTAAAAGCCTTACGCGAAAAAATAGCCACTTTGTTACCCTACGGCCCCCATTATTTCCCAGCCGATCAGGATACCGATCGCTCCCTACGATTTAGAATGGCGGAAATCATTCGGGAAAAAATCATTCGTTTATTTGGCGATGAATTGCCTTATGTGTGCACGGTAGTCATTGATGATTATAATGACAAGATTGCAGTTCCTTTGATTAGTGCCATTATTTGGCTTGAGAAAGAGGGACAGAAGGCTATTTTAATTGGTAAGCAGGGTGAAAAAATTAAAAAAGTGGGGATCCGTGCCAGGCATGATATTGAGAATCTGGTGGGCAGACAGGTAAATCTAAAACTGTGGGTCAAGATACGTCGTGGTTGGTCGGATGATCAAGCAGCACTGAAGCGCTTCGGTTATGGGGAGTAAAGGGTGCGACTTGTCTTAGAACCCGCCTATATCCTACACGCTTGGCCCTATCGAGAAACAAGTCTTTTATTGGATGTATTCACCCGGGACCAGGGGAGAATCGGGGTGTTGGCCAAAGGTGTCAAAAAACCCAAATCACTGGCTAAAAGCCTCTTACAGCCCTTTGTCCCTTTATTTTTAACGTGTGCGGGTAAAACGGATCTGCTCTTATTACAAGCGGTCGAGTTAAGAGAGCCGGTTTGTTTTTTAAAAGGGCGACACTTGCTTTGCGCACTCTATATGAATGAACTCTGTGTACGTTTAATGCATCGTTTTGATCCCAACCCCGCATTGTTTGAACACTACGAACAGGCTTTAGCAGGATTATTAGCTTTGGAATCGGAGCAAAAAGTTTTAAGGATCTTTGAAAAATCGCTGCTTCAAGCCTTAGGTTATGCCTTGCCCTTAGGGGGCGATGTGCTTATTCCAGAGGCTTGGTATCACTTCGATCCCGAACGTGGACCTTTATTACAGACACCCTTATCCTCGAGTAGTCCGCAATCACAGTCTCTGTTTAGGGGGAGCACCTTGTTGGCTTTTGCCCATGAACATTTGGAAGATAGTGGCGTATTATCAGAGATCAAGCGTTTAATGAAGCAGGTCCTAGCGCTTTATTTGGGACCCAAGCCTTTACAAACCCGAGCGCTGTTATGAGTATTGTGGGCATTGGTTCCGATTTAGTTTCGGTTGCAAGGATCCGTACGATCTTTGAACGTTATGGAACGGCTTTTGGACGTCGTATACTCACCCCTTCTGAAAAAAATGATTTACAGGTCTCTAAGGACCCCGTCGCTTTTTTAGCGAAGCGCTTTGCTGCAAAAGAAGCCATGGCCAAGGCCTTGGGCACGGGTTTTAGACCGGCAGGTGTGTTGTTAACCGATATTGGTGTACATCATGATCCAGCCGGGCGTCCTTATCTTGTGTGTACGGGGGGAGCAGCGCAAGCGATGCAAAAACAGCAGGTACTTGCAAGCCATCTCAGTTTGTCCGATGAAAGGGAATTTGCTTTAGCCTTTGTGGTCTTGGTCGGCGCTTAAAGCCTGCAGTCTGGGGTCTGCTTTGGCCTCGGCAAGCAATGCATCAATACAATCATTAAATGCCTTAAGGGCAGATTCAATGTCCTCTATGGATCCTGTGGTACAGATCTTCTCGAGTCTCTTGGTACAGTCTTTCAGCAAAGGTACACCGCAATACGCACAACCCCCCTGTAATTTATGGGCTTGTGCTTCGAGTTCGGCCCATTTTTTTTGTTGATAATAACGATTAAATAGAACTCGATTAGTCGGTAATTCTTGAACAAAAAGGCCCAGTAATTGGGTTGCTAAAAGGGTATCTCCCGCAGACATGATTTCTGCTAAAGACCAGTCGATCTGTTTTTTTTGTCTATCCATTGTGGCTATAATACATCGTCGAGTTATTAAAAACCATGAAACAAGGAATAAAAAATGACGATGCGCGTGGTCTTATTGGGTGCACCGGGTGCAGGTAAAGGTACGCAAGCCTCTTTAATCTGTAAAACATTTGATTTAGCACGTTTCTCCACAGGTGATATGCTGCGTGCAGAAGTATTAGCAAAGAGCACAATAGGTCAGTCTGTGGCCGAAATAATGGCCGGTGGGCAATTAGTACCCGATGCTATCGCCATACAGCTTATTCAGACACGTGTACAAGCTCTCGCGCATGCGCAGGGCTTTTTATTAGACGGTTTTCCACGTAGCTTAGAGCAAGCACAAGCCCTAGAAAACGCGGGCATTTACATGGATCAGGTGATTTATCTGGAAGTGCCCGATGAAACCATTATTCAACGACTCAGTGGCCGACGGATTCATCCCGCTTCTGGGCGTACTTATCATCTACAGACACATCCTGCACAGGTGGATGATCTGACGGGTGAGCCTTTGGTACAACGTGAAGATGACAGTGAGGATGTGGTGACTAGACGCTTAGCTATTTACCATCAAACCACAGAACCACTCATTGCATGGTATGCACAAAAAACACTGAAATTTATAAGGGTTTCTGGTATTGGAACCGTAGAAACGATAGCGTCTAAAATTGAAAAAGCGATGCGTGCTTAAGATGTTTTTTGCAGTCTTTGTTTCTGATATTCAGTATGTTATGCTGCGCTTCTCAAGGATATGGCTCAGGTATTGTTTACACAGGTTGAGAGAGAACTATGTACCATTCTGATATTTGTGCTATGTTTGTATTGTCCAACGATTGTGTTAAGCCACAGGAGAATAGAGAATGGCAAAGGTTAAAAAAGTTGTAAAAAAAGTGAAAACTAAAGCGAAGAAAGTTGTAAAAAAGGTTAAGGCCGCTGTGCATAAAGCCGCTGCCAAGCCTAAGAAGGTTGCCAAGAAGAAGGCCACGGTTAAAAAGGCAGTTGTTAAGAAAGCTGCAGTCAAGAAAACCGTAGCCAAGAAAAAGGCTACCAAGAAGGTAGGTGTTAAGAAGGCTGTTCGTAAGACGGCTACCAAGAAAGCAGTCACCAAGAAGAAAGTAGGCGCAAAGAAAACGGTTCGTAAGACAGTTGCCAAGAAAGGCGCTACGGTCAAGAAAACAGCTAAAAAAGCTGTTGCGAAAAAGGCTCCTAAAAAGATAGCCAAGAAGCCAAAAAGCGTTCGTAAATCAAAGGCGACGGGTACCAAGAAAGTTGTTAGAAAAGGTACAAAATCACGTCGTGCAGCCGCTAAGCCTGTATTAGCAGTCGCGGTCTAAGACTATTGAACCCTTGAGCGCCGTCCCGTATTGCTGTACGGGCGAAGGGATGGCGTTCTGTTATCAGGGAATCACATAGGCCTTCGTAGGCATGACGACTTCAGCATGAAAATCTTAGCATTAGAAACTTCCACCGATAGTTGTTCAGCAGCCCTTTTGTTGCCCGATCGACAGCTAATCGCTTCGAGGGTGGAACCCCGGTCTCATACCCGTTTATTATTACCGATGATCGATGATCTCTTAAAGCAAGGTTCTACCAGCTTAGCAGCTTTGACCTGTCTGGCTTTTGGCTGTGGTCCAGGTAGCTTTACAGGCTTGCGTATTGCCTGCAGTACCATTCAGGGTTTGAGTGTGGGGTATGATAAGCCCATCCTGCCTATTTCCAGCTTGCGTGCACTGGCGCAGCGCATCTATAGAGAATCGAATCATCCACGTGTCTTCGCTTATCTAGATGCACGCCAGGGGCAGATTTATGGGGGGCACTATGCTATCGATGCCGCTTGCTTGATGCAGACGGTGCATGCAGATGCCGTCTATTCCTTAGAAGCCCTCACAGACTTTGAGAAGGATTGGACAGTCGCCACGGGATACCCACAGGCTCAGGATCTCTTGAGTATGGCCGTGGAGGGTTATCATGCGGGTAAAGCACTTGGTGCAGCCGATCTAAACCCTGTGTATTTAGCGTCTTTGTTCCAACAAGACTAGCGTTAAAATCCGTTCATAGATCTTCGATAGCGCATCTAAATCTGCAATACGCACGCACTCATTTATAGCATGAATGCTGCTATTGCAAAGACCGAATTCAATCACTTCTGTACCGAGCGGTGCAATAAAGCGCGCATCAGAGGTTCCACCACCCGTCCATAAATGTGGTTGTAGCTTCAGCGTTTCGATAATGGCTTGTTCACAGGCTTGTGTGAGAGGACCGTAGTGGCTGATAAAAGGTTGCCCTGATACATGCCAGTCTAAGGTGTACTGCAGCGGATAGCGTTTTAAAACATCTTTCATGCGTGTTAGCAAAGAATCTGGAGTTGATGCAGGGCTAAAGCGCCAATTAAAAGTACAGCTTAATTCATTCGGAATAACATTGGTGGCACCGGTGCCTGCTTGAATATTAGAGTATTGAAAACCCGTGGGTGGAAAATGTGGAACAGGTTCATCCCAGTGAAGGGTTGCGACTTCGGCTAAGGGTGCTAAAGCCGCATGAATGGGGTTCTTTGCTTGATCGGGATAAGCAATATGGCCTTGTTTACCCTGAATTTTTAAGGTTCCATTGAGTGAGCCCCGACAACCCGGTTTAATCGTATCACCTAATCGCTCTAGGCTGGTGGGTTCACCGACGAGGCAATAATCTATAGGAAAGGGCGGTGTTTGGGATTGTAAATACGCTATCACTTTAAGTGTCCCATTTTCTGCAATGCCTTCTTCGTCACTGGTGATGAGAAAGGCAATCGCACCCTTGTGATCGGGGTATTGTTTTACAAAACGCTCAACAGCCGTTATCATCGCGGCCAAACCACCTTTCATATCAGCTGCCCCCCGACCGAATAAAAAACCCTCACGAATACTAGGGCTAAAAGGGGGCGTTTCCCAGTTGCTAAGATTACCGGGGGGGACCACATCAGTATGACCTGCAAAGACCAGTGTGGGTCGGTCTTGGCCGCGCACGGCCCATAGATTATCCACATCTCCAAAGCGTAAATGGGTAATTCTAAAACCACAGCGTGCTAGGCGTTCAGCCAATAGTTTTTGACAGCCTGCATCTACAGGCGTGACCGAAGCACAGGCAATTAATTGTTCTGTTAATAATACAGTTGGGCTTAAATCGTTCATGGCAGTGTAAGGGCCTCTCTTAAGATCGTATTAATGCCGGTTTTTTGGCGGGTTTGCGCATCCACTTTTTTTACGATAATAGCGGCTTGTACACTATAACGTCCTCCTTCACGAGGGAGGGTTCCGGGTACCACCACACTATAGGCGGGTACACGACCATAATAAGTTTCTTGGGTTTCACGATCATAAATGGCGGTGCTTTGGCCAATACAAGTACCCATGCTAAGGACAGAACCTTGTTCGATAATGATCCCTTCAACGATTTGCGATCCCGCACCAATAAAACAGTGGTCTTCAATAATCGTTGGATTCGTTTGTAAAGGTTCCAAAACACCCCCGATCCCCACACCCATCGAAAGATGGACTTGCGCACCGATTTGCGCACAGGATCCGACCGTGACAAAGCTATCCACCATCGTACCCGTTCCAATAGAGGCACCGATATTGATAAAACTCGGCATAATAATGGCACCGAAGGCGATATAAGCGCCACGTCGAATACTGGCCGGTGGGACAATACGTAATTGTAAGTTTTTGAAATCTTCGACTGTTGTATGCCTAAAACGCAGCGGTACTTTGTCATAAAATTGGGTAAAGCTGCCTTGTAGAGGGCTGCTTTCATGGGTTAAAAAATAGAGCAGAATCGCTTGTTTAATCCAGACTTGCGTTTGCCATTGTTTTTCAAGCAGGTTATAGGTAGCTGCACGCAAAGTCCCGTTTTCTAAACCTTCCATGACTTCTTCTAAGGCACCCAGAAGATGGGGCGTGGCTGTTTGTGGGTTTAGGTTTTCACGGGCTGCATAAGCTGATTGGATACGCTGTTCTAGAACTGTGCTCAAAAAAGACTCCTTTATAGCGATAAAACCGCAGGGATGGGTAGTTTAACGTTGAATAGATACCCTGTATAGGGTGCATTATCCCGTGTTGACGGGTCAGGCATACAATAGTAGTGTGCTACTTAGATAATAATGTTAGGGGTTGTGATGAAATCAAGAAAACAGCAAATGCAGGAAGATGAAGCTTTGGCAAGGCGTCTTCAACAAGAGATCGATGCGGAACATACAGGGCGGCTTGCAGCAGCACATCCTGCACAAGAAGACGACGATGCCGAATTGGCAGAGGCGATAGCGCTCTCGCTATCTTTATCTACACAAGATGCCGAGACAGCCAGTTTAGCCCTCGCACAAGCGCTACAGGATGAAGAAGATGCACGCGTCGCTCGACCACCTGCATTACTGCCTTACGCGGGTGCTTATCAATCGGTGCAGCGAACTGCAGTTTCCGAAAAACCACAATTGCCAATCCCCACAGCCGTTGAGATCGCGCAGTTGGAACCTGTGATTCAAAAGATTGCTTTTATGGCGGCACAAGAAGTCGATATACATCTTCACAGTCGGGCATTGGGCGCTTTCTGTCGTGAAAATTTTATACCGATGGATACCCAATATCAATTATCTTTTTTTGGCGATATACAAGCTGAATTTAATCGGATCCGTCCAGCGATTGAAGCCATTGCATTGGCAGTAGATAAAGTCGCTGTACAAACCGTACTCAATACCATCGCTGCAAAACCTGGCGTTATAGAGCCAGAAACAGGTATGAACATGATGTCTTTATTGGTAAAGAGTTGGGCTTTGGTAGAAAAATCAGGCCTTGAAGAGAATAAGGGATTTATTATTCATAATCTGCAGCATAATCTTGAAGCAAAAGGTGGTTGTGATGCGGGTATTGCTGCACGATTGGTTCAGCCCTATACCACGCTTTTGCACCTCGCGATGCAAAATGCTTCAGGTTTGTATGGAAAAAGACGTGTACGCATTCGTTATCAATAGCTAAAAAACACATGCGTCTACAGTGGTGGGCTTAAGCCTGGTAGTGGCGTAGCATTTGAGCTGTTTGTTAGATTCACTGGTTTAAGTGCAGAACGATATAATGTGTAGGAGGGCAGATGTTTTTGTAGGGCAGCGGGCATGGTAGGTGTTGTGGGTACATTGGCCATTATTGTTGCGCCTATTTTTACGCCCGCAGAATACAATAGCGCAGTCGCTTGGTCTACATAAGTTATTGGCTCTTGGGTAAGAGAAAGAGCTATATCCGTTTCAGAAGTAGAAGGTAGAGTCTCCGTAGGTGTTGAATCTGATGGGACAGATTGTTCCTGTGCATTGGATGGAACAGGTGGAGCTAGGAGAGCTTCGTAGGATTCGTTGAGGGAAGGATGAGGTGAAAGCTTATAGCCTATCAGTTCCATCACTCTTTTTTCGAGGGTAACACAAAGGCTTATGTTTTTAAAAGTCACGGCCATTAGATTGCTATCACATACAATGGGTGCAATGTGCTCTAAATAGGCTACTAAGATAGTTTTATCTTGGGGTCTTAACCAATGCCCCTGTTCTAGAAAAACCTTTGCAACGTCTAGGTGTCCTTCTAAAATGGCCGACACTAAAGGTGTATGCCCCCTTTGGTTTAAGGGGCACACATCGACGCCTTGTTCTAGAAGATAGTGAACCACATCTGGTTTATCACCGGAAGCTGCCACATGGAGTGGTGTATCAAAGTCTTTATTGACAGCTTGCAGGGGCGTATTATAACCCACTAAAAATGTTAATAAATCCAAATCGCCTCGTGCACAAGCAAGATGTGCAGCTGTTGAACCACAATCATCCTTTGCATGAATGTCTTGGACACTCAAAAAATGTTCCTTTTTTATAAAAAGCTTTACAATGTCCAAATGTCCGTCTAAAAGGGCGACCCCTAAAGGGGTATGCCCGTTTTGGTTTAAGGCTGAAACATCAACCTTTTTCTCAGGCGGTTGTTCCAGAAGATAGAGAACCACTTCTGGTTTGTTGCGAGAAGCCGCCACATGGAGTGGTGTATCATGACCTTTTACACCTTGAAGGGATGCACCTAATGTCACTAGCAATTTCACCAAATCCAAATCATCTCGTGCACAAGCAACATGCATGGGTGTCCAGAAAGCATCATCGGTTGCGTTAATATCAGCATTGTTGTGAATCAATCGTGCTATAAAATGATGCCGACATTCCTTCGTTAAAAGCATGGCATAATGGATAGGGTAACGCCCATACTCATCTGGAAACATAGGTATAGGTATGGTTCCCAACAAAGCGTCAGCAAGTGTTAGGGTATTGTTGGCACAGGCTATATGAAAGGCCTTGGGACAGGCTTCTAGTAGATGATCTTGCCAATCGCTATTCCATGCTTCTAGACCGATAAGATCTTGTTCAACACAGAGTCTGAATATTTGATAATAATCAGGATGTTTATTTTGGCTGATCTCTCCCTTTTCTTGTTGTTTTATTAAAAAAGATTCGGATGTTCCTAAATCAAAAGCCAATTTTAAATGAACGGCCCTTGCAAAAAGTTTATCACGATTTTTTTGGGTGATGGGAAGACTCTCTCGTCTTTTTTCAAGAAAGTCAAAAGCTTCTTGGGGGCTTAAATCGGTGCTAAAGGTCATGTCTAGACCAGGTTCTTCAGGTAAAACAATGGTGCTTTGAATAGACTGAAGGGCAGTATGATACGCTGTCTGAATACTTGCGATGACTTGAGGTAAAAAAGTTTTTTGTGCTAAAAGCTTTTTTTTCAGAAAATGTTGTTGAATGGTTTCGTATGGATCGGCTGTTTCATAGGGGTTGTCAGAGTCTCTTTTTTGCAAGGCTATTATAACGGGTTTGTTTGGATCATTCTCATAAGCAACTATTTGTTTTTTTGCTTCATTCGGCGTTAAAGGTAAACGCCATTGTTGGTGGATTTTAACATGATCTTCATTGGGGACAGAAAAATTACCTATGGGTTCCAAGATAAGAATGGCTTCGATCATCATTGCGTATTTATTTTGTAGGGCTTGTATGATGTTCGGATCAAAGGGTTCGCTTAGTAATTGTGAGGTGTATTTTTCTTGAAGGGCATAAATCTGTGTTTTTTTTCTTAGTATATGGAATTCATCCCATATGCCTTTAAGGTAATTATCTATAGATAACGTATCGAGCTTTGCTTCCCTTAGAACAGAACGATCGTAGTCATTTATTTTTAAATCATTTTCCAATGTTAAAAGAGATTCTATCGATTTTACAGTTATTTTGCTGGAAGGATTTTCGGGTTTTAAGTGTTCATTCAGAAATATTCTGTCTGAATCAGTCAGCCAAACACCATCTCTAAAGAAGGTTATAATCATTACTTTATTGTTTTCGAAAATAGCTTTTGCTAGAGATGATTGTCGTTCTTGATTAAGAACAAAAGGATCAGCCCCCTGTTGTAATAGATATCCGACAATGTCCATTTGTTGATATTCGGATGCCAGATGAATGGGCTTTAAATGATAATGCATCTTTTCTACAATCCCATCAACATGAGCCCCATGTTGGTGTAAGAAAATGACTAAATCCAAACGATCACACATAATAGCTACATGCAAGGGGGTGTAGCCAAAAGGTCCTCTGGCATTGACATCTGCCTTATGTGCTAAAAGATATTCCAAGACAGCCGTACACTCACCTTTTTTAGAGCCTATCACTGCATAATGAATGGGATAGTAGCCGGCATTATTTTTTTGTTGTGGCATTTGTGTTTTTTCGATTAAATAGCGCAGCATATTTAATCGATTGTTTGTACAGGCTATATTCAAAATTTCTGGAGCATGTAATTTTAGATAGGCAAGACGGTCTTGAATTTTATCTTTTTTAAAACGTTTTTTTAGATCGTTTATACTACCTTTTGAAGCAATATTGTAATACGGTTGTTGATAGGCGCTAAAGGTAAGTCTTTGCAAGGTGGCTCTTTCTTGAGACCATTGAAAAAATATTTTATCTCGGGTTTCTTGATGTATTTCGGATTGTTCAGATGTTTCGATCGTCACAGCCTCGGCCAGGGTTTCGCAAGCGCTAGAAGCGTCTTCTCTCACTTCTTCAATAGCAGTCCTGTGCGAAAAGATATCCAGCGGTGTTAAAGAAGGTTTCCATGTTGCATAGATAGGCAGTTCGTTTGAAAATATTTTAGTTTTAAATTTTTCTAATTGCAATTTTTTATCATCTTTCGATTGTATGTTAACAAGGATTTTTTCCTCTGAATCGTAAATTTGATCTTTATGTTGTATTTGATCTTTGAAGCTTTCTAAGAATTGATTGAAAAGATTTTCAAGTTCTGATTGATATTCTTTTTTTATTTTTTCTAAAAAAACAGTGTCAAAAGATGCTTCCGCCAAGAGATTGAGGCAATACACTATCTTTTGTGCTGCAACGGGAGTTTGTTGCTCTAAGGTGCGCAAAGATTCCAATTCTTTTTGTACCTCTGTGGGTGTTTTTCCTGGTTTCCATTTTGAAGCCTGGTTCAAAATAGCTATTTCTTCCTCAGAAAGTTCAGAGCTGGTTTTTTCAAGTCTTTCTAGAAACTCTGCTTGTATGTTTGTCTCGTAATCCACGTGCAGGTTTTCTACGATAGTTTTATCGAAAGATTCTTCTTCTAAGATCCTGCTACAACATTTTATTTGAAGGTTATAGACATCGATAGATCGTGCAAAAAAATCTCTATGCTTTGTGGGCATCAGCGTTTTTGAAACGATGTTCACTAAGGATTGTTGGTTGCTTTCTTTAAGATAAAATTTGACTTTTGTTAAAAAAGCACCCTGTTCTTCCGGGGGCAAGCTCAGCATAAAACATCCTTGTTTTAATAATCAATCAGACGGGAGAGATCATAAGATCTTTAAGGGTTTAAAGCAATCTTTTAAGGTTCATTTTTGTTGTTTTTTGTACCGTTCGCAAAGCTCTTCGATTAAGGTTTCAACGACACTGGCACTTTGGGTATCGGTAATCAGATCGCTTTTCTCTTTAAGGAGTCGCATACGTTCTTCGACCACCAAGGCTGCCGAGCCATTGGGATAGAGCGTGGCTAAAAAACGCCGGGTTTCAGCGGCACCGATTTTCTCATAGAGCGCGTTGCGGATCCGTGCATCTTCAGCCGTCGTATTAAAGGCCCAGAGTTCAATCGGCCCAATCGTATTGGTAATAAGCTGGGTATTCACGCCCCATTTGGTAGAAAACTGTGCGAGGAAAGTAGCACCACCCGCTCTTGGACCATGTACACGGGTTTCAAGCGCAATACGTGCGGTTTCTGATAAGCCAAACACTTTGGTTGAACGCTCGATGGCTTGTTTAGGACCTGCATCCATAATAAAAACGGAGGTGGCGAATTCGACCATAATCGGATCGAAATCTTCTAAGGACTGTGAAATAAGAGCGACTTGTACTCGCCATTTTCGACCTTCACGCATATCGACGATAACCTGATCACGTACGGCTTTGGCTTTAGAGGTACGATGAAATTCATCAAAGACAATGCGTTTGGGATCTTCGCGAATATCTAGAATCCGTTTTTTATGGTGTTCATGATAAATCGTGGGCAGATCTTTTAACATGTCATCGGTCAAGTAATAGTGTCTGGCCAAAATATAACGGGCCAGCATATACATAATAGCCGTTTGGCGATCGGCGGCTTCACCCCCTGTTTTAGCGACTTCATCTAAATCTAAAGACACGACTCGTGCTTCGCCTAAATCAAAAGCGGTGGGTCTGGCTAATACAGGATATTCGCGGATCGCCCCCGAAATCATACGCCCAAAGGCATTAATAATGGGCTCACCGGTAGGACTGTTAATCGCGCCATACAGATCGGCGACCGTTTGAGAGCGGCAAATCGAGGCTGCGTCTGCCAACAAAGGTATAGCATAGCGTTGTGCAATGCTGGCTTCATGGGGATAGCCTGCCTTAAAGAGTAGATCCGTAATTTCCCACCAGGTGGTGTGTGAATCGGTCGTGATAGCCAAATGCTGAATAGTCTCATCTACCAGCGTTTCTAGATTGGGGGTATAGGGTCTAGGATTGCCGTTATCTGCCAGGCTCTTATAGAGTTCATCGACCACCATGCCTGCCATATCGGAGATCCCATCATAGGCATTTTCTTGTCCGATAGGGGTGCCTAACAGCGTTAAAAAGTTTACAAGGAAGGCCCGATCTTGTGGCGAAGGGAAACGTGCACCCAATTGTGTATCAAAAGGATTAATTGCCATCTCAGGTCGCATATGCATGCGATGATAGGCCACTAAATGCTGTTTTTCCTTGGGTAAGGCCTCACGCAAGAGGGAAATCAAGCCACTGGAAGAGGGGCCTATATCTACGATAGCAATATACGGTAATCGATTGATGCCGCCTGATAAACATAAAGCCAAATTCATGGCATTCGACAGTACCGATTTACCCGAGCCGGGTCTTGCGTAAATGAGATCAATCCACGTCGTTTGTTGGGTTGAACCCGGTTGATAGGGCCAGGGTTTACCATCTAAAGAACGAAATAAAATGGCGCCTGTTTGCCAAGGGGATGCAGGGCGTGTAAAAGGCAGCATGGTTGTCACATCCGAAAGGGGGGCGATCGAGGCATTGGCTATACTTTTAGTCGAAATGCCGAGCGCACTGGAGATCATCCCCGCATAAGCATCACCCGATATCTCTGAAGTCTCACAATAGCCCCAACCCTGAATGGCCTTGGCTAATTCGGCAACCCTTAAGCGTAGCAGTTTTTCTTCACCCACTTTAGCCCAGGTGCTGGCACTCACTTGTAAGCGTACGACGGCATCATCCGTATTCACTTGTAAATAATTTAATTTATCGATACCGTTTGCAATAAGACGGTTATGGGCATGGGCAAAACTTAAGATGCTTGCCAGGGTCGATTTAAATCCTAGAGAACTTAAGCCCCCACTTGCTAATAGAAAAGAAATGCGCCAAGGGACCTGTGTTTGCAATACGCGGTTAAAGAGCACGCCAAAACTAGCCACTTCACTTGGAAATAAATCAATTGTGACAGTGCCGTAAAGACGATCACCCTGTCGAACTGTGCGTAAATCGAGGATTTCACCATCCCTCGGAATTAATTGGCTGGCTAAAGGTGGCCAGAGTACATCCGAAAAATCGCCTTCAAAATTTTTGCTTTCTCGCACGGGGATTTTATCGCCTGGTAACGAAGGTTTCCAGCGCGCATCGGTAAAATCGGGATCGATACTGGCACGAATAGCTTGACAGGCACCATGCACTTCTAAGAGTTGGCTCATAAGGCCAAGCCCATTCAGATCGCTTACCAGCGATCGGATAAGGGCTTCATGCGCATCGCGTAGTTCGGGGATCGCTTGCAAAAAACGTTGGGCATTGCGTATCAAGGGCCAACGTTGTCCTTTTAGACGTGCGGTCTTATCCTTCATCGATTGTTCGAATTGAGCCTTGGTAAGACTATTGGGGGTGGACCAAATCACAAAGTATAGCGATTCTGAGGCACAGTATCGATAAAGCTCTGTCACACGTTCAGAAAACAGATCTTCTAATGATAAATCCAATTGACGTGCCGTTTGGCGGGCAGGGGCTAACATGGCTTCCAAATCTTGCGTCACGGTTTCTTTATCATGTCTAAAGAACACTTGGATTTTATGGCCTGGACGTGCAATAAAACTCTGTAAGGTTTGGGTGAGCGCTTGATGCATGTGTTCAAATTCTTCAGGACCTACCAAAAAGGTGGCGCCTTCAATTTTAATCACTGAAACCAGTGAGCCATCTTTTCCGACTAAAGTGTTCACATCATCGGCCGTTTCGAGTTCGCAGTAGCTTTCTGAAAACTGGCCTAAGCTATTCCCCAGCCATATTAAAAGACCATCGAAGGTATCTAAAATTGTATCAACGATAGGCACTGTGGATCACCTTATAAAGGAATGTTCGCAAAAACGGTTGATTTCCAATAAGTTGCTTCTGCTTGAAAAAATTTTCTGAGGGGCAATAATTTTAAATCAAAAAATAAAGGATGGTTCATTTGTGTAGAGGTTAATTCACTATCGATCAGTGTTTGCCCAAAGAGCATCGGTATTTGGGTACCCGTGCCAAAAAGGGTTTCAACCGCTTGTGCACGCTCAGACAAGCTTAAGTAAACAGCCTGTAATTTACCTTTGTAAGGTGATTCGCGCAACATGCTACAAAACAGTGCACGAGAAAAATGGTTGAGATCGGCCTGGCTTATTTCAGGCAGATAAATAACCGTACCAAAGCCCTTGGTATTTTTACCCAAGGCATCCATAAAAAAGCAAGGGCTACACAAGCTACAAGCGGTTGCAAGATTAGAGAGATCATTGTTTTGATAATTCTGATCAATATTCACCACCACCTGAAACTGTTGGGATTTAAAACCACAATAGCGACAGCTGTAGTCGTCACGTTCCAAAACCTTAGTCGCCAATCGCAAGAAAGATTCTTGCGATTGGCGTCCTGCAAAGGCCTGCCAATTGCCTTTTTTAGCGCTTAAGACAATCGGTAAAAGGGTTGTCATTATTGGCCTGTGCCTGCCAAACCCTGTCCTTCACCTGCAGTGGCGGCAGAGGTTGCACTGGATCCAAAAATGGAGGCACCGGCTGTGGCTAAAATCGTGGGTAAGAATAGTAAACAAGCGGCTACAACGATCATAACCACCGGTTTACTTAAGGGTACCTGTTGGGGATTTTCTTTATGCGCTTTCAATTGTAAGATGCCTGCCATCGCAAAGCCAACGCCTGCAACGTAGGATAAAACACTTAAAAGCCTAGCCACCGCATCGGCTTGTTTGGTTACCGTTTTGGCAATGGTCGTTAAATCACCGCCACTGCCGGCTATAGCTATCGTGCTTAAACCTAGCAGGGCCATTCCCACGAGTATTTTGGTGCGTGTCTCCATAGTCTGTCTCCTGTGTACAAAAGATTTCTCAAAAACTATCTTTATTATGAACCAAAAATCGTACTATAGATAACATTGGTCGCTGTCACGAAATTCATGGCCACAACACCCCCAATAATATGCGTGATGCCTTTGCCCACAACCCCGGGTTGGGAACTATGGCCTGCAGTGCCAGAAATAATAAACCATCCCTTTATAAAGGATAATAAACCTAGAAATTGTATGTAAAGGACCAAGGTATTGGCAATAGAAACCCATTGTTGGTTAAAACTATCTCCGCCCATATAACCCAAAAGGGATGAGCCCGATCCCAGGCTACTATAGCTCACACTGCCACTGGCAAAGAGGGAAGCCCCTCCACTCCCGAACAGAGAGCTGGTCATTGTATCGGTAGAACTGGGCAAATAGATGAGTGCTGCGCCCACCAAAATTTTCACCATCGGGCCACTCAATTCGCCTGGCTGACTTTGTTGGGTAGCAAAATTACCCATTTTTTTCATCATCATCAGTCCGCTAAAGATTAAGTAAACGCCTGCTGCATAGGAAATAGCCAAGAGCATGAGCGTAAGGGGTCCGATCACATGTTTGAGGTTGGACATGATGGTCCCGATATCGGGTACAGCATAGGCCTGTTCATGCACCAACAGTAAGATAAGGGGAAAATATGTTTTGTATTTAACGGAAGGTAACCCCAGAGCTGGTGAGCACCAGGCCGTGGGCCGCATCAATAACCAGCACTTTGCCATAATTCCCAAGGTTATCTCCTTCTGCAACCGTAATGATGGTGCCTTTGGTCGATTTAAGCCAAGCCCGTCCTGGGATGACTGCGTGAACTTGATATTCAGGATTTTCGATATCAACCGTTTGCTGTATAGGGGTCTGTTCTTGGGGTGCGCGCAGCACTGCGGGACGATCCAGGCCTTCATCTTTCAGGGTATCACGTACCTGCGAGAGCTGGTTTTTAACCCCGCCCACATCTTGCGATAGCGTAGAGGTTGTATTCGTGAGGGTAGAGAGACGTTGGTCGATCATGGCATTCGAGGTGGATAAACGCTGATCCATTGTAGCAATCGCTTGATTCAGTCGCGCTAAATGCTGAGACATATCGTGGGTGTAACTAT
This sequence comes from uncultured Legionella sp., assembly GCA_964522825.1. Lineage (GTDB taxonomy): Bacteria > Pseudomonadota > Gammaproteobacteria > UBA6186 > Azoamicaceae > CADEGZ01. The sequence continues at coordinate 5,657 of CAZFXA010000003.1, read as the reverse complement.
CAAGATAATTAATTTTTCCCAACATGGTGTCTATTTGTTGATTCAGGGTTTTCAAAGCATCCTGGAGTTTCCCGATGAGCTCTGTACTAGGGCTTGGTGCTGCTTGCAGTGGTTCGGCATGGGGATGAGGCGGCACAAAAAGGGCTTTGTGTGTCTCTGGAATGACGGGTGCTTGCTTATCGGTTTCAGCAAAAGCCTTATCTAATTCTAAATGGCTAGCTTGCAGGGGGGCTGAGTGCGTCGGTTGTTGCTGCACAGGTAATGAAGGTTGGCTATGGGGTTGCTGTAAGGGTACAGATGGCGGTGTGATGGGATGTCGTAAAAAACGATAGCCCACCCCTGCAATCGTTCCAAGCACCAAAAAGCCTAAGCCAATCAACACGCTTTTGTTCAGAGGGCGTTTTTGTGTTGTTTGTACAGCATCAAGCTGGCCGTGCTCGCCGAAGTCAAACGCTTCGTTCATGCCATCAAGATCGGGATCATCTGGGGACTGCGAATCATGCATTAGTTTTCACTCACATCATCTAAAATAAGCAAACCAAAGCCGGTGCCTTGGTCTACGGTAATGGTGTTGGGCGTATTAAAATAGGTACCTGTTGCGGCACCCACATTCTGACCCACCTGGCCTAAGGCCGCATAAATCTGTTGCTTGGCATTGAGGGATGGCATCGTTGTGGTGGTCGCACCGGAGGCCGTGTTCGTGGTCGTCGAACTACCTTGAGAGCTAATCACTTTGGCATAGCCTGTGGCAAAAGAAGAGGCTAGTAAAGTGCCATAGCGCAGCAAATAATGATGATCGACATCGCTAGCCAATGCGGTACGGGCAGAATCGGGATCCACAGCGACAGCCTTAATTGGCAAACTTTTATCGGTATTGACAGGGCTCATGGTTGTAAAGCTAAGAATAACTTTTTCAGGTCTATTATCAGCCGATTGAGCCGGTTGCAGCGCACCGATGACTTTAGCACCCTTAAAATCGCCTTGTACGATCGTACACATGATAGGACCGGGTTCATCGGAATTGATAGCGGTATCGAGGGAGGCATAAAGAATGGTGCCCGCTTTAATCAGTACATTTTTATGGGTAGGCGCATTTCCAGCATCATTCGCCTGCCCCTCCGAGATGCTGGTTCCATCCTTGTTTTTAGGCTCCTCACCTTGTACAAATTGTTGCTGATTCACGGCTTCTAAGTTTTTGACCACTTTTTTAGATTGGCTTTCCATATTGGCCATTAAAAGCGCCAATTGTTTTTGTTGCTGATCATTTAATTGTGCTTGGCGCGCAGCCTGTGTACGTGCTTCTTGTTGTTTGCGGCGCATGGCTTCTATGGATAAAGCACGATCTTGATCACGATGACCCAGGGTTGGCTGTGCGTCAGCAGGGGTTGTTTCGTTGGCTACTCTAACACTCTCTGGGCTGATCAGCATCAGTTGTTTGGCAAAGACGGGATCGGTTGATAATAATTTTTTTAGGGCAGCAGGATTCAATTGCGCGACTTTTTTTGCCAATTCCGGATTATCTAATAAGAACTGTTTAAACAAGGCGGGATTTTTTTCAGAAAAATCTTCTATGAAGCTCGGATCACTGGCGAGTAATGTTTTTAAAATCTCTGGATTGCTTGAAGACAGTTGTTTGGCAAAGATAGGATCGCTTAGCAACAGTGTTTTCATAAAGGCAGGATCAACCCGTGCTATTTTTTTAGCGAATGCAGTATTTTCCAGTAAAAGTGCTTTGAAAAGGGCAGGGTTTTTGGCAGCAAAGGCTTCTGCCAAGGTAGGACAATCATTCAATAGTTTAAGCGCAGCGAGTTTATCATGACTGGCTGCATCAATGGCAGCATTGGTATTGACAGGGCAAGACAAAGGCGTTGCTGTTTCATCTTCCTCTTTTTGTGTGCACGACGTACAAGCAGGGCATGTCCCAAATTGATCTTCAATGCCTAAGGTTTGCTGTTTTTCTAGTGCATCTTTCGATCGCGTGCCAATAATGGTTGCGATAGCGCTTCCGCCAGTTTTTTGTGCAGCCTGTGCGCGCTTTTGATTATCTTCTTCTTGTAAATTTCGATATTTTTCAGAGGTCACACTACCCGGTATCGCGGTGATTTCTGGGACTTTAGCAGATGCCGATGCTTTTGTTTGAAGGGCATTGCCACCACGTCCGATGAAGGCAACGCTTAAACCCGCAAGCAGGCAGATAATCCCACCAAAGAGTAAGAGCGTCCTAGGTTTGACTTTTTTTGCCTGGCTTAGTAGGTGTTTTGACATAGCCTTTTATAATCCTTTAATCACAATTTCAATCGGTTTTCCATTATGAGAAGCCAAAATAAGCGGCGTTTGAATCATCTCATAGACACGCGTACCATCGGGACTAGAGGCTATGGTACTCCAAGCGGGTGAGAGTACGATTAACTGTGTTCTGAAAATGAGTTTGCCTCCACTGAGCCAAGCGCGTCCCAAGCCACCGCTTACTTCTAATTCCTGACTACCCGGGGGCGGGATCCCATCCAAAGCATTCAGCAGTAAGGGGCTGGCATTGGGTAGTGCATCACCCGTCATCGGTGCGAGTGCATTGGGGCCGCGTCCCTGTACTTGTAAATCAACGCGATAGTCTACGTATTTTTGGCCCGATACCAAGGATATCATCACGGGTGTATCCAATTTTGCTAAACGTATTGCCAAATTAGCACTGCTATAGGTGGTTGTGCTTTGGATAAACAAAGTATGGGCTTTTTTGTCCCACTGTATATTAAAGTCACCCGGATTACCCAAACTATAGTCTGCAATAGGCCACGGTTGTCCAGAAGAATCGACAAAGACCAGGGATGTCACAAAACCTGAGGCGAGTCGTACCACCGGGGGTGTAATACCGGGTGATAAATCGACCGTCAGCGTTGAGGAAACAGGAATGGGTGGTGTATTGGGCGTTGTGGCAATGGCTTGCTGTGTTTTATCTTCTTGTTGTCGCATGTGAAGGATTTGTTCGGGTGTTAGGGGGGAAATCTTATCCATCAGCTCTTTGAAAGCACGATCACGCAAGGTAGGTACTTTTTGGGGAGGCTTCTGTGTCTCAAAATCTGTGGTATTGGGATGATCCGTGGCAGCATTGGCATTCTTAGGGGTGGAAGCAGCGTTGTCTGTGGTACTCGGGCTATCATCCGTTGCATTGAGATCGTTTGTCAGTGCTGCGCTATTATTACCTTCAGTACTCAGCGCTTGTTTGTATTGGGCTTGCTGCACCAAGGCATTTAATTGGTCAATACTATACTCAGCGGCGTGTAGCGCAGGTGCGACCATGAATAGGCTGATGACGAAGCCTTTAAACTTCGGATTCTGCATTCCAGGCAATATATTCTGCAATTCCAATCCCCTTTGGCGCGTCCCGAGTAGATACTTGGGCGACTAACATCTCAACAATTTGTTGCTGTACCGTGTTAACATTGGCGCTTTGGTACCGAACCAGAATGGGTACTTGAATACGCCAAGCCTGTTGTAATCCTACAGTCTCCTCTGAAAGTACGATGGCAGGCCCTGTTGGCACGGCCGAACTGATCAATTTTTTCTCTTGAATGGTCTGTAAACTGCCGTTGTTCTCCAGTGAAACAACAAAATCAGTATAGCCATCATTTGTGAAATAGTCTTTGAGGGCTTCCAGCTGTTTTTGAGTATGCACAAAGTCAAAGCTGAAGGTGGCTGTTGCCGCGATAGTCGCCCAATTCAAGAGCATTTTGGTGGAGACATTAGGCCTTTCGAGGGCCGTCATCGCAGTGGTTCTACCATCGGGTTGTTGTGCGTAGAAGGGTATAGGTGTACGCAAACTTAACTGCATGAAGGCTAAACCTATCAGTAAAAGCAGTAGTGCTAAAAACCATGGGATACCCCACAAAGCTGTTTTACGTACCATCAATCGTCAACCCCATTTGCGCCGCGCTTGCGAGTCTGCAAGTAGTCTTGCTTTAGTATAGCAGGCGCTTTCTTACGGATAACCAGTCTCTTATTGTACAAGAGCTGTCGAAGATTGTCAGTAGTATTGGTCTAGTATGTATATACTAAGCGAGTGTCTTTAAGAAGGAGTATGGTGTGGCGCTTAATCCAGCCCCGCGTGGCGTAGAGCATGTGCTGATGCGAAACCTGTTTTATGAGCAGGCCTATCGCCAATTATGTATAGCCGTTACTTTGTTATTAAGCATGCTATTGTTGTTAACTTGTTTAATAACTTATCAGCGCATTGCTTGGCCAAAACCCTTATACTTTGCGACCAGTACGGATACACGCCCGTTACCTGTGGTACGCTTAGATAAGCCTTACTATGACGATCCGGGTTTTGTATTACAATGGGCGACCAACGCGGTGATCGACATTTATAGTATGGATTATGTGACTTGGCGTCAGTCACTGCAAAATGCTACAGATTATTTTATACCGGCAGGTTATCAAGCTTTTCTACATGCGCTGCAAGCTTCAACCAATATGGAAGCGGTGAAAGCGAAACGACAGGTGGTTTCTGCCAGTGTGACAGGACCTGCAACCGTGGTGCGCGCGGGTCAATTGCAAGTGGATGTGCCCTATAGCTGGGATGTGAAAATCCCCCTGTTGGTGGTGTATCAGAATTCTGAAAATGAGATCATTAAGCAATCAGGCACCGTTTTCGCACGGGTAGAACGGGTATCCCTATTGCGTTACAAAGACGGCATTGCACTATCTCAGTTAATTTTAGAGGCGGATAGTTAGCATTTATCCGATAAGTTTTTCTGAGTGCGCACCAGGTCATCGATTTAATGGAAGGAAATAGTCCATGGCAGTCAATGCTGAAACAGTAAAAACGATGAAAGAAACAGAAGCGCTTGTGATCGAACAGCGTATTTTTTATCGCGATCGCGCCTTTTGGATTGTAGGCTGTCTTCTCTTGTTAGGGATCTTGGTTTGCCTTTTGTTGCAGTTTAATCTCTTTTTAAGGGCAGACATCGCTCCGGTACCGGTTATTTTTCAGAGCACGGCGGAAGGCGCTTTAATAGCCGAACAACCCTTAGATGTTTCCAATCAGCAAGAGAATGTCTTACTCAATTGGGTAGTCGATTTGGTGATGACGATTAACACCTTTAATTTTGTGAACCATGAAACCATGGTTCAGGCAGGCAATATTTTCTTTATGCCTGCAGGCTATACAGAATATCAAGAGGCTCTAAAAAAGTTTAAAATTGTAGAAAAAGTCCTAGAGAGAAAATTAGTGCTTAAAGCCATACCTTTAGATGCGCCGCATGTGGTTTTAGAGAAAGTTTTTGCGGGTCGTTATATGTGGAAGATCCAGATCCCTCTCCAATTGAAATATCAAAGCGTTGGCTTTACCAATAATGAGTACTATCAGGTTACACTGATTGTGATGCGTGTACCTGTAAGCGACGCTCCGCGTGGCATTTTAGTGTTAAAATATGCCATGGAAGAGATTCCACCGATGTAAGGGTGCCTTAGCGTAGGTCTTTTTCTGAATAGTTTCTTGTATAGCGTTTTATGCAAAGGCATGTTATTAGCGCGAAGACGGCCGATCGGGTTTGGAAGCCTCGCCGGCTTGTCTCTTAGCCAATGCTGCTTCTTGCCTGGCGACCCTTTGTTCTGCTTTTTCTATTGCCTTCTTTTGTCTCTCTCCCTGTTCTAGAACAATC
>CAZFXA010000002.1:0-99278 GCA_964522825.1 uncultured Legionella sp. | reverse complement strand
CCGCCATTAAAACCAAGGGGATTAATAATAAAGTTTTTTTCATGATTGTGTTTCTTCATTTTTGGATAGACAATTACCCTTATCAAGCACTTTTTTACTGGTTTTTGATTCTAGATCTCGACGAGCATTGCCCGCTACAGCGCCTCCTGCATGAGCTATCGATAAATTTTCTTCAAAACCTTGTGCATTATGCTCTCCGGCAATCTCTGTTGTGGATACCTCACCTAACATTGTGAAAAACCCGACGGATGGTGCGATCGTTGAAAACAACTATATGATTTTCAGGAGACGATGCTTTTTTCATGCTGTAAAAACCTTAAAAATTCTTAGCCTATTCGCCCATTGTACAGACTTCTATCAGTCATAAAATCCGTATTTTATGCAAACACAAAGCTTGTTTAAAAAACAGCTTTCTGAGGGTCTCCTCACAATGGTAAAGGGGAAGCAGTTTGCACACACGATTTTTTCATATACATCTCCATACACCTACTTCGCATTCTATGCTCATCCGTAAAAAAATTGTGATTACAAAGATAATATAAATGGGACACGTAGGCTAGCGGACTACAAATAACTGTTTTTATATATAGCTAAAATAGCTGGGCTATATTGATTATAACCACCTTTTGTGTTGAAATTGGCCAGCTAACCATAGTTCCTAAGCCTAGATTTGTTTACACGGAGATCACAATGTTAAGGCTCCCTAATCGCCCCCAAACTTTAAAAGAAATCATGATCGTAGGTTTTTCCTTGTGGAAAAAGGGCGTTAAAACGGTATTAGTGCCTGTGGGCATCACTTCATTTTTTGGAATAATCCTTCTGTATATCTTTGGATTATTACTGCTAGGATCTATGGGTGGTTATTTCTCTATATTATCAATGCCTGGTTTTTCAGAGTCGCCGGGTTTTCTAGGCTTAGTATTCACTTTTATAGCAAGTTTTGTCTCGCTAGGCACTATCCTTGGTGTAATCATTTTCGCGATTCCCTTAGCACTCATGATTTATGGAATGCATCAGACTTTCACTCATCCATCCGCTTCCCCAAAAAAAATTCAATTTTTCGACACATCTAGTTTGAGTATATCTGACTTTATTGGCTATCCCATTTCTTATAAAAAATTGCTTTTGTTTGCCGTTGTATGTTTTCTATGCGACATGATTATTTTTATCGGATTTATATTTTTTATTGTGCCAGGCTTTATTGCTTTATTTGCACTGTTTTTTGCACCTTATTTATTCATAACAGGCGAATATAGTGTGTGGAGTTCAATGAAAGCTAGTGCTTCTCTCTTTTCAAAAGATCGCTGGCTTGTTGTTAAAAGATTATCTATCTTTATATTGGTTTCTTTATTGTTTTCATCGTTCTTATTAACAACCGTTTCCACACCTAATTTCGATAGCATTATTAAATGGGCCATAATACTCTTGCTTTCTTCCTTATTTCATGCTTGCGCACTATCTCTTCTGCATGATATTCAATTAAGAAAAATGCAATAACCCATTACACCTCAAGCTGCGAACAGCGGTGCAGCATCACTTGCATTGAAAAATAATGTTTTCTTTGTTGATTGACCATTTTAGGGGATTATCAATCATGTATTGTCGAATGTTATTTAGGCTTGGATCGTTTCGAATAATATGATCGTAGTAGCCTCTTTGCCACAATCCTTTATGAAAGGATGGCCAATTTTTTTGATAGATGCCCTGCATGTATGCAATCGTGGTGTAGGTTTTAATATTTTTTACACGATCAGATAATGCCATACCTGTAGGGGCGGACCCCCGTGAATGAATTTTGTATTCTAAACAATACTGCGGGTTGTTCTATCCGTTATTGATACGATTTTTGATAAAATAGAAACGCACTATGGCATCCATAAAGTTTGGATGTTGGGTTGTTTTTTAAGAAGAATTTTTTCTAACTGCATCAACTCCACGAGACAATAATATCTTTATAAGAGACTGATAGGGGATATCTTCTTTGTTCGCTAATATTTTAATTTCATTTAAAAGATCTTCGGGTAATCGCAAAGAAATTGTTTCACGAGAAGGTTTCAGGTTTGGGAAAGAGGCTAATTTGGCCTGGGTCCAATCAATATAATCCGTAGAATCATGCTTCTGCCAGAAAGCATTTTCTGTACTAGCATCTTTAAATTTTGGCAATTTTTTAAATTTTTTCATAAAAATCACGCTCCTTTCTATTCATAGGCCGTGCTGAAATCACCCTAATATAATGATCTCTGATTGTGAATGCGATAAATAACCTTCTGCCGGCATCCGTCCTCCCTAAGGCATAATACCGTTGTTCAACAACAGAATGCTTAGTATCTTTCTCTAATAATAAGGGCTTATTAAAAAATATTTGCTCACATTCCCAAGCCAAAACCCCATGCTTATCAAGATTTTTAGACTGATTACCAAAATTCCAGTCAAAGCCAACACATGCTCGAAGTATAGTCTCCTTCATGGCTGTATTGTATATGATAAAAATATACAATACATACTGTATTTACATATAGTTAATTGGGATGTTTGATGATTCACTCTTAGCAATAGCCCAATGAATAATTGCAAAAAAAACTGCTAAAAGCACTTATAACTGTGATCCTGGAAAATAGCATAATCGAGTTTGGTTTCTACACCGGCTTCTTTTGCAGCAATGGTTAACAATTTGTTATTTTCTGTCAATTCATCACGAAGCATTACTCGTCTTTCATCTTCTGTTAAACCAGCAAAGGTTCTATTATCTCGCAGCTCTTGCCGCCGCGCTTGAATGGCAAAATAGGTCGACAGGCTTAGAGGGATCCCCATTCTGAACAATCAAGTAACAAGCATAACGGGAGAGGCGTATATCCGAGATTTCACGCTTAGCACCTGTACCTATATCCACCATAGTGAGGAGATCCTCAAAATGGTCCTCCAATGGCCGACCACTCTTTCTACAGGCTATTTTAGCTCTTTCGATAACGGCTAAAAAATGCCGATACTGGGAATACTCAAGCACCAGAGAAAGCTTTATGGCTAACCAATATTCATTACTTTGAACACGATGATTATACAAGCTTCCATCAGCCATAAAATCCGTATTTTATCGTAGATCTACCGAAGCGCATCGTATATCATTCATCCAATGGATACCTTGAAAATGCTTGAAAACCTAGAGAACGCTTCCTTATTCGAGATCTATCAGACCAGTGTGGTCCTGAAAAAAATATTGGGTGATCCCAAACGCATAGCTCAGATTCGTTCTAAACTTGTGCCTCATCAAGTCGTCAGTTATTTTAATGCCCGCACCAATCAAGCCATTACAGCAACGGTTGTACAACTAGGTAACACAAAAGTTTTACTGAGAAACCATCACGATGGAAAAAACTGGCAAGTGCCTTACTACATGATTAACTTAGGCCCTATCACACAACAAGCCTCTATGCGTTCAGGCAAGGTGGATAGACTGAGTCTTCGTGTGGGAGATTCGGTCGGTTTTGTGGATCGGCAAAATAAATCGATGTATGGCGTTGTCCAAAAACTGAATCGAAAAACTGCTTCGCTTATCCTTCAGAATGGTGAAGCATGGCGTGTTGCCTATGAACAACTGTTTCATGTGATGGAAGCCATACCCATTAAAGCGACCGCAAAACGCACTGTTGTATTGGCTTAATGCTGCGCGCAGACTGACCTATAATCAATATATGATGTGCTGATTGCTTCTACAGTCATGAATATGGTATGTATAAAAACAGGGCTTGGTAGTCTTATAGGTGGGCGAGGAGCCTTAATAAGCTCACATTTAAAAGAGGAGTAGTGTTTATGTTATTAAAAAATTTTCTGATTGAAGAATTAAAAAAGATATTGGGTGGCACCGAAGAAACGATTTTTTCTGTTTCCAAAAAGATTTTTGTGTATGTAGGTATTTATGCTGCTCTGATGTTAGTCACTTTTGGGCTTTCAGCAACCTTCGCTGCAGGTCATAGTTTCTTCTTGGCAGGTGTTTTTAGCTTTTTGTTCGGCATCGAAGTAATCGTTGCATCCGTTCTATACGGACTGTTCGTTCTTTCTATCTTGGCTTACTATAGCGCTTATTTCTTCCGTAAAGGATGGGATCGTTAGACTTTTTCCTTAACAACGAGTGTTTTTAAGAACGCTCGTTTTTCGGCTATTTTAATTTCTAATCCGCGTGATACGGGTTCGTAGTAGGTTTTCTCCCCCATGCTTTCTGGAAAATAATGTTGGCCTGCAGAAAAAGCATGGGGCTCGTCGTGATCATAACGATAGCCCTTGCCATACCCTATGGCATTCATCAAGGACGTACTAGCATTCCGTAAATGCACCGGTACCGCTTCCGAAGGCCATCGAAGCGCATCTTGCTGTGCTTTTTGAAAGGCTGTATACACCGCATTACTTTTGGGCGCAATCGCAAGGTATACAATGGCTTGGGCCAAAGCAAGTTCACCTTCGGGTGACCCTAAACGTTCTTGAACATCCCATGCCTGGAGTGTAAGTTCTAAGGCTTTGGGATCGGCATTGCCAATATCTTCACTGGCCATACGTACTAAACGTCTTGCTATATACAGTGGATCGGCACCACCCCCAAGCATACGGGCAAACCAATACAGTGCCGCATCGGGATTTGATCCGCGTATGGATTTATGGAGCGCAGAAATTTGCTCATAAAAAAGATCGCCACTTTTATCGAAAGCGTGTAGGGGTTGGGATAGCACTTGTGCTAAGAGCGCTGCATCGATGATCAAATGGTTATCTTTGATGGATGCAAGCGATACCATAATTTCAAGTGCATTAAGGGTTTGGCGTGCATCCCCACCGGCTATTTTCACAAACTGCTCTCGAAAATCGAGTTCAAAGCTTATCTTGATAGGCTTTAGCTGCTCTTCAAAGTGGCTGAGCGCACGTTCTATCAGGATTAAAAGCTCTTCTTCTTGAAGCGGTTTTAACACATAGACTCTGCATCGAGACAACAAGGCTCGGTTGATTTCAAAAGAAGGATTTTCTGTGGTGGCACCGATTAAAATAAGGGTTCCATCTTCCACAAAAGGTAGAAAAATATCTTGCTGGGCTTTGTTAAAACGATGAATTTCATCAATAAAAAGAACCGTGGTTTTGGTTTGTTCTTTTTTACGAAGCAACGCATCGTCAATAATAACTCGAATATCTTTAATGCCACTATTCACCGCCGATAGCGATTCAAAAGCAATGTGTGGATCGTGTGCAAATAACTGGGCAATGGTTGTTTTACCCGTCCCTGGAGGCCCCCATAGAATCATAGAATGGGGTTTGCCCAGCTTTAAAGCCTGCGCTAAGGGATGCTGAGGCTCTAATAAATGCCTTTGCCCTATAAGGGCCTCATAATGCTTAGGTCTTAAGCGATCAGCTAAAGGGGCTATAAAAGTATTTTTCACTACGCAATGACCTCCTGATTTAATAAGCAAACACCCAAAAACCCTAATCCTACTAAAAAAATAAAGTATAGAAAAGGCGCGGGCATCCACCCGCTACTATGCCATAACCATAAACTAATCATCGGCGTACTACCCGAAAATAACAAAGATCCAAGGGCATGTCCTATTGCAATAGATTGACAACGTTTATCCGCTGAAACACGCTCAAAAAGACTAATAAAAGCTGGGGCTTGAAAAACAGCTAAGGTTATCACCGTGAAGATGGCCAGTGCCATCGGGAAGACACCTGCAATGATTGCTATCGTATTACACAAGGCCAAAATCAAAAGAAGATAAGCCGATCCTTTCATAACAGGCAAGGTTCCTATGCGATCGGCCATTAGCGAAGCTGCCAGACTCCCCAAGGTATAAAATAACATGAACGGTACACGCCGCCACAACAAAGCATAGTCATATAACTCGGGAACCAGCTCAAAATAATTTACGAGAAAGACAAAATAAAAATGATACGATCCGCCAACCGATCCACACAATAAAAGTGTACAAACTATTATTCTTTTGTTTTTCCTCATGAAATCGATTGTTTTATCGGCTCTAAAATCATTTTTTTCGCGCATCAAATCATGGGGTTCATATTTTTGAATATCTAAACTTTTTCGACAGAAAAAAACAAAAAGCCCCAGACATCCCCCTAAAATAAAAGGCCAACGGTAATAGGTTAAGGGTACAGCGCTAAGCATGACACTAGCATAGGCCAGAGAGGCTAAACTAAAACCGAGTTTCCAAGCAAGACCCGAAAGGCCACTGATCAAGCAAGGTCTATGTGATCCAATGTTTTCATAAATAAAAATTCTGGCACTATCGGTTTCACCCGCCACACACATGCTTTGTATAATACGACCGATCAATAAACAGCCTGGCGCGATCCAGCCTATCGCAGCATAGCCTGGCAATAGCGCCATACCTATCGTTGCGAGCGCAACACCGAGAATACTTATTCTAAGCGCATAGGCTACGCCTCGTCGATTTGCTAAGCATCCAAATACCCACGATCCCACAGGTTTGGCCATAGAACCTGCCAAAAAAATACCAAAGGTTTTAAATAATCGTAGTGTGGGATCTTGATCAGGAAAAAAATCTTGGGCAAATAATTGGCCAAAAAAACCATAGAGCGCATAGTCATAGTATTCTAAGACTGTACCAGCAATAGCCAATAAAAAGGCGCGGGTTTGCTGAGTAACACCATTGAGGGTGAAAACCAAAGGGTGTTTTGAAGATAAAGACCGTAACATACACACTCCCTACGCTGGTATTAGCCAGATCAGGTTATAAGGGTTGAACACCCTATGTGTTCTTTCAGCCTCGCTTAAAGCGAAGCACCCCTGGTGAAGGCATCATTCTAATAGGATGCGGATACGCATTGCAAGCTATGATATCATAGCCCATCTACCATGAGAGATTATCAACTATACAATAGGGGCGTTTGCTGTGAAAGAAAGCTTTAAAAAGATGCTCAAAGGCTATGAGGCTTTTAGAAAGCAGTATGCGCTCGGCGACGCTTCTATTATGCGGGATCTATCCGTGCATGGCCAGAAACCCAACATCATGGTTGTTGCCTGTTGTGATTCAAGGGTCGATCCGGCACTGATCCTACAGTGTGATCCGGGCGACTTGTTTGTAGTACGTAATGTGGCCAATATTGTACCGCCTTATGAAAAAGATGCCATGCATCATGGCACCAGTGCTGCCTTAGAATTTGGGGTATGCTTTTTAAATGTTAAACATCTTATTGTATTGGGACATAGCCAATGCAGCGGTATTCAAGCTTTGTTAGATAGTTGCGATAATCCTGGTCCAAGACAAAATGATTTTATTACCAACTGGGTTTCAATTATTAAAACACAGCCTTTTTGCACCCACAGTACGGACGATTATGCAAAATTAGCGCTTCAACAATCCTATACAAACTGCATGGATTTCCCTTGGATCCGTGAAAGTGTGGAACAAAAAAAATTGGTGGTGCATCAATGGTTTTTTGATATTAAAACAGGTCAGATTTTTTCTTATTCGAATGCAGAGAAAATCTATAAACCCCTTGATGGGATAGAGCCATAAGGGCCTTTCAAACCAGCAGCGTGCGGGTTGAAAAACCAAGGCTTTTTTGATAAAGATGAAAGCACTAGTGATAGATCAAGCTGCTTCCAACCGTCCAGATAGCTTTGTATTAAACGGCGTGCTATGTGTTCGTCCATAATACACCTCTGGTTGCGCATATCCTTGTATTATAAGACAGATTTTTTGATTTATTTTATTTATAGAGTGAAAATCTTTTGGTTGCTTGAGAAACAAGATCCCATGTCCCAAAGATGACAGCCGCGTAATAAATATGGTCATCTTGATTTTTTTGGGAGATATTCTCTATTTGTTCTAAGTAAGTCCCTCCAGTCATGCTATCGACAAACGCGAGTTGCATGATGTTCTGTTCTTTTGCACACAATACGGCTTTTTTTATTTCATTGGATTTACCGCGCAGTACAATATAGGGCATTCCAGAAACTTTCCAATCATTGCCGCTCGCATCAATGTTCGATTGCAAAAAACAGGTGTCGATCCCAAGCAACGCCCCCATTGCAAAAGAAGCGTGTGCTACTGCATTCATTGCAACACCCAGTTCTATATCTTTATTCACTATAATGACCAGTTTGTTTTCAAAGCTCATTTTTCCTCCGCTATAAGACTATCATTGATGGTTATTGCTCTATTGAAATGACTTTAGCGTTGCTAATGCGCAATAAATCTTTGCTTTTAATACAAAATACCGCATTAGGCGTTCCAGCGGCTGCCCATACGTCCTCAAGCTTTAAGAGAGCCTGATCAATAAATATCAGATCGATAGGGTTCTTATTGCCAATAGGTGGAATACCGCCAATGGCGAACCCCGTGATTGCCCGCGTAAAATCAGCATCGCCTTTCGTGATTTCCTCTCCAATATGCAAGGCTATTTGCTTTTCGTTTACCTTATTTGAGCCAGAAACTAAAACCAACACCGGCTTGGCGCTTTCTTGTGTCTTGAAAATCAACGATTTTACAATCTGAGCAATATCGCATCCAATACTCATAGCCGCATCCGTAGCCGTTCTTGTACTGCTTGGAAGCTCCAAGACTTTACAAACTAATCCTGCGCTATTTAAAGCGCCTTGGACACTTTGTGCACTTGCTGCAAGTTGCTCAGCCATTTTTACCTCCATTATGCAAAATCCATGGGTTTACATTTCGTGCGTTATAGCGCACAATCGGGAGCAATGTAACACCGTGCGTTATAACGCACAAGTACTTTTTGAATACAGGTGGGCTTTGGAAGATTTAACTGAAAAAATATCCAGTTTTTTGAAGGCGTTGCGCCGGGAGAAAGTCTGGAGTTTGGAGATGGCAAGCCAAAAAACGGGTGTCAGTAAAGCCATGCTTGGGCAAATTGAAAGAGGGGAATCAAGCCCTACAATTGCAACGCTGTGGAAAATTGCGAGTGGTTTTGAGGTCTCTTTTTCCTCCTTTCTGGAAGATATCAATCCAGTTGATTCGACACTGATGCACCGCAGTGGCAGTTTACAACAAATCCATGTGCAGGATGATAAGATTCGAGTCATGCCTTTATTTACGTATGATAAGCTCTTAAACTTTGAAGTGTTTATTATAGAATTATTGCCCGGATGCGAGCATCTATCACCCCCGCATCAAAGCGGTGTCATTGAACATGTTATTGTTGCAAGCGGTACCATGGAAGTGTTAGTAAATAATACTTGGCATCGTCTTAAACAGCGTGAAGGATTACGTTTTAAAGCGGATAAGCCTCATGGTTATCGCAATCTAACAGGTGTAAAAGCCGTTTTTCACGATTTAATTCATTATTGACGGCTGATAGCACTGATATGAGTGGGCACCTTAGGATTTGAACCTAGGGCCAAAAGGCAGCAACAGCCAGAAACACTGTACATAAAAATAGTTTTTAGCGAACGTTTTTTGACAAAACACCCCATTTCCGAATGTTTTAGAACATTAGCGAACGTTTTGTGACATTTACAGTATAATATGGTATAGTTTTGAACATAGCGGTCGATTTCCGAACGTTTTGTGACATTCGCGAACGTTTTTAAACAATAAGGCCAGAGTGAGATACGATGAACAGTGCTGCGGGCTATCAAGCCTTAATAGAACAATTTGATTTGCGTGTTATTCAACATTACAGACAGTCCTATATTGCTCTACGGGGACGTGGGACTGTTAAGATCGAGGGCAACCACGAAATACATGTTTATCCAAATGCTCACGCTGTTAAGGATCCTAAAAATCCCATCCATCAGTTGGTTTTTGCACTTAAATACGATGGCGTTAATCTTGAAATTTTGCAGGCCGTTTTCAAAAAAATAGCTGCCCAGGAGATCGCGCTTGCTATCCATCAACATCCAGGCAGCAAATATATACGCGTCCTTTGGTTCTTATATGAATTTTTAACCGATCAAACAATAAAAGCCCCAGCATTAGGAACACTAAAATATATCGATGTATTAGATTCTGATCGTTATTTTACATCCAAAGGCATACGAAGCCCAAGACACAGAGTCAATAACAATTTAATAGGCAACAAAGCATTTTGCCCACTAATCCGCAAGACAAAAATTTTGACTGCGCATATAGATAAACACTATGATCTGAAAGCAAAAAATTTATCTGACAAGTACGATCCGAAAATAATTGCCAGAGCAAGTTATTATCTTTTCACAAAAGAAACCTTGTCTTCTTATGAAATTGAGCGAGAGAAACCGAACAAAAATCGCATTGCGAAATTTATTAATGTCCTTCAAAAATCTACAACAATTGAAAAACTCACAAAGAAACAACTCTTGGAATTACAAAACATTATCGTAGATCCCAGATTTCAAGATGTGGATTACAGAAAAAATCAAAACTATATCGGGGAAAATGTTGATTGTTTTCCAAGAATTCACTATATATCTCCTCGCCCTGAGAATGTAGAATCTCTCATGAATGGTCTATTGGAAGCTCTGCAGCTTGCATTACATACTGGAATTCATCCAGTGCTTATTGCTGCAATAATTTCATTTGGGTTTGTTTTTATCCATCCATTTGAAGATGGAAATGGTAGAATACACCGATTTTTAATTCATTATATTTTGTCAAAACAAAAATTCACACCGCCTGGCATTATTTTCCCAGTCTCAGCAGCTATGCTTAAAAAAATTCATGACTATGATAAGATTCTAGAGTCATTTTCAAAACCAATCATGCATTTAATATCCGATTATACTTTGTCTGACGATGGTGTTTTGCTTGTGAAACAAGATACTCATAGCCATTACAAATACATCGATTATACGCACTTTACAGAGTACCTTTTTGCATGTATAGAAGAAACATTACGCGATCATTTTGAAAGAGAAATAGTATTTTTAGTGAACTATGATAAAACGAAAAATAAGATTCAAGAAGAAATTGACATGCCAGATAAGTTAATCGATCTCTTTATAAAATGTGCCATACAAAATAAAGGCGACATTGGAAAGCAAAAAAGAACTGTCTATTTCAACAAACTAACCGATCAAGAAATTAACACCTTAGAATCTATTGTTAGAAAACATATACTAGACAGCGATATCGATGCAGCTTTTAAGGGTGGGCCCACTAGGACTTGAACCTAGGACCAAAAGATTATGAGTCTTGCAAGGTCATAAAAACCCCTTAATTTAGCGGTATTTTAGGCACTTTTTCACTGTTGCGCCCACTACAATGTGCAACAGTGTCCTACAACGTAGAGCTGATCCACACAAAATCCACACACAGGGTTTTTTGTAATTTACAGAGAACACACCACCGAAAAACGAGGGGTCTCTATGGTGAGCCACGCTTTTTGCTCATCAACTCCCTATACTCGGCGGCCTTGCGAAGCTGGTCACAGGCCTTACGAGTCCAAGCCACAGCCTGAACTTCATCGTGTTCTACACCTGAACCATAGAGATACATTTGTCCCAGATGATACTGAGCCTCCACATGGTCCTGCTCAGCTGCTTTGTGAAACCAAAACACCGCCTGGACCTCATCTTTAGCGACTGCTGAACCCTCATGATACATTTCACCTAGCTTAAATTGCGCATCAGCATACCCCTGTTCGGCTGCCTTGCGAATCCAAGACACTCCCTGTGCTTTATCAAAGGCCACGCCCGATCCGCAGTAATACATATAGCCTAGATTGAATTGTGCCTCAGTGTGATCTCGTTCCGCTGCCTTACGAGTCCAAAATACCATCTGGTCTCTATCAGAGAATACCCCTATGCCATCCAGATACATTTCGCTAAGTTCGTATTGCGCATCCCTATAGCCCTGTTCTGCTGATCTATGGAACCAGATCGCAGCCTCAACGTGATTCAAAGCTATCCCCCCTATGCCATAGAGACACATAGCACCCAGCGCGTATTCTGCCCTCGCATGAGATTGCTCAGCTGCCTTGCGAAACCAAAGCGCCGCCTTCGCCTCATCCTTGGCTATCCCAATCCCATACCAATACATCGTACCCAGATAGTATTGGGCCTTCGCATCTCCCTCTTGGGCCGCATGAGGAAAAGAGCTCACCACCTTGGCGTGATCTGTGCTGAGATGACCCCCTTGTGAGAATAGCCATTGGACCACTTCGTGGTTGTTTGGCAAGCAGAGGTCCCCTTCTTCCAAATGATATTCGAACAAGACTTCCAAAACAGTGCATGAAATACCCCGAGGAGCTGGCCTTCTTTGAATCCCTTTTTTACCGTGCACAATCAGATCAAAGCTTCCCTTGAGAGTCCAAACGATAGCAGGTGTGTCATGGACTTCCAATGTGTCTGGCAGTTCAGCTTCTAGAAACAAGTGAATACGGCATGTTTCAAACACGAATGGTTTTATAATCTGCGCAAAAATTCGTTCCTGGTTAGCAAGTTCTAATGCCTTACTTTTATCATTCACTTCTTTTTCTAGGTATGTAATACTCATCCCTGCTCCTAACCGCATTATTTAGATAAACTCTATTATCTCCTTTGAAATTTTCATCTCTCGAAAAGACACCAAATCTTACTATTTTAAGCGCTCAATCTCAGTAACAGACAGACCCGTCATCGCTGCTATTTCATCGGGTGCCATCCCCTTGTTCATAAGATTTTTGGCAATAATCATTTTACTTTTGGTTTCTCCCTCTGCCATAGCGTGTTCTTTAGTCCCTTGTACAAAATGAGAGATATCCGCCTGTCTGATGAGACTCTCAGCATACATTTCTTCGATGTTGGGGGGCAGATCTTTAATAATGTCATAGGCCTTCTTAATAGGCTCTGAATAATCCCCCTGTTCAATATCTGCAAGGGTTTTCGTATGAGCTCTGGCAAAAAAATCTAACCAAGCACATAAGTCTTTGGGATAGTCTTCAAGACCCCCATTGGCATGTAAAAAAATGAATGCTTCGAGGTTAAAATCAAAAAACTCGATGCCAGGTCTCACTTTTCGAGGATGCTTCTCCTCTAATAAACGGTAATGACGACTCAGTTCATCCACGTCCCAGCCTTCAGCCGTATACCAGGGCAACAAAGCCTGAACTTTTTCAGGATACATAGGGGCTTTGGCAAAAAGACTAATACCCACCACACGACTAACCTTGTTAGCAATATCCGGATCGGTTTCCAGTGAACTCCATTTAAAACCCCTGGAGAATTGTCGATGAAAGAGCCCACAAACATGATCTAAAATCCGAACATCCCAATAATTTTGTGGTGATACTTGCATCTCGACAGTCACCAGTCCATAGCTGGTCTCACAAACGATATCTAACTGGGTCTGCCGCTCAGCGCTTGGCAAGGCTGAGCTAAGCTCTGTATAGAGCGGGGCAAGTTCGTGCATAAAAGCTAAGGCCTTGTTCACCAAAGGACCATTCTTCCGATCGGCCAGGTCTTTGAGTGAAAGAGAGCCTATTTGATCCATGAGCTCAGAGAGTTCCTCACGGTTAATCAAAGAACGTAAGTCCTTAAAGGCAGGAAAAGGGTTTAGTGCTCCATCGATGAGCTGGGAATAGCTCACGGGCTCTTTTAAAATAGCAGTTAACAAACTATTGCGAACGATCTCATGCCCCATCAGGTGCTTAAACAGCGGATCAACCGTGGGCTGGTGAAAAGGATGAAAAGGTGGTCGCATGCTCTGTTCTCCCCAATTTACGTGTAAATCCCCAGTCCTTTCAAAATAGAACCCTTCCTTATAGTCTATAGTCTTCCAGGACCCCGATCAAAGTCCCCACCTACCATATCGGATGACCGGGTCCTGGCTCATCTTAACATGAATACCCCCCTTTTTTGATTTTTGGCAGGATTTCCTTGACAAAAAAATGATCTGCACCAAAATTCTTCTGAATTTTTTCTATCATCAAAGGCCCTAACCGCAAATGCTCATGGTCTAACCATGCAAAAAATTCTGCACAAACCCATTGATAATCTTCTAAAGAAGGTCCAATACAATCTACCATGCTATCCATCCTATCTAGTTCATTCAGTAAAATTCTTAGCAAAGCTCTACGTTGCTTAAAGGCCCTGGGTATTAAGCTTAATTGCCGAGAAATCTCCTTAGATAGGCAGCCATGGGCTTCAATGATTTCATAGATCCACTGTTCATCCTGATCACGCATCTTTGATCCTCATGTTACCCATTGTTTTTAAAGATTAATGCCTTGACTCTGTATCCATGCAAAGGTTGAAGCCATAGTATCCTCACCAGAAAAAACACCTGCTTCAGATCCAAATGTTTGAAGCACCTCTTCTGAAACAAAATCATACAATGCTAGTTCTTCGATATATTTCATTAATATTTTAAGATTTTTTTGGTAGTGTTGAGAGCCAATCAATCCATCATTCACCAAAGTATTTAATTGCTTCACCTTCTTTAAAGCTCTGTTAACAGGAGATTTATCACGGCAATCCCGATCATCGATCAGAGTCCATTGCCTAGAAAGTGCGCGTTCTATTACCTGGTGTAAATCCATGACTTTGCGTGTCCACAAAGCCTCTTGTTTCTTCTTATCCTGTTGATCCATATTTGATCCTCCTGATTGATCTAAAGTATTCCCACTATAAGCCAAACTGAAAATTTCATTGTTACCTTTTTGGACACCAATCCTTTTATTCCCCTGAAGAACCCCGGGCATGCCGACTTAAATGTAAATAGAGGGCTTGTACACCTTCTGATTCAAAGCTCGAGGCTTCACAGGCAAAATAAGCTTGCCTCTGAGGACCGTATAGTGCCGTAACATCCTCTAAAATTTCCGTTAAACCATGGTTATTCAAATAGGGATGATCCTTAATCCAAGCGATAATCCCAAAATCTGCTTCAGCCATTTTGATCAAATGCTCAGGGGTATGGATGACACAGCGCGCAGCCTCTTGACCTAAATGCTGTTTCAAAAGCGAGCCATGCCAATTCATGTCTTCAAAAATGCTTGGGATTGTTGCGTTTAAGAGCAACAATCGATGTTCGGATAAATCTTCAAGCATCCGTAGTGGTCCCCATTTTTGCAAATAGCCTGCACTGGCATATAAACCCCCTTCAAAATGCAATAGGGGTTTTTGAACCCATTCGGACCCTTGCTCAAACCCGAAACGAATATGAACCAAGTGTGTGGAAGGTGGTTCTTGTTCTAAGCTATTCGTCAGATGGATTTTCACAGTGAGCTCAGGGTACGTATGCTGAAAACCTAGCAATGGAGCCATCAGATAATCCGTTAAAAGAGGTTCGGGCACAAAAAGGCAGATGGATTCGTGACTGACAAGATCCTTTCTCTGATGAAAACTCTCTATTCTCTTGAGCGTGCCTAACAAATACTTAGCCTCCCCTAAAATACGTAGACCCTCTTCGGTTAAGGCCACGTGGCGGGTACTTCGTACTAATAGTGTGGTATTAAGGCGATGCTCCAAGGCTTTCACAGCCCGGCTAAGCGAAGGTCGGGTGGTATTGAGTGCTATTGCAGCCTTAGAGTAACTTTTAAAATAAGCTACGTAATAAAAACAATAAATTTTATGCCAAAAACACGGCTTCAATTGTGGAATAAAAACCGAGACAGGCATTAGTCATCATTCCTCTTCGATAAGGGTGGACGATTACCATAGCCTTTAAAGGTCCTTTTCAAGGCTCCATCATTCTTTGAACCCTGTGCCTGATTGAAAGCGTTAGGGCCCTTTAAATGGCCCATCAAAGCTTCGAAAGCCACAACACTCCCCGCGTCACTTTTGAGCGGTGTTTTGTCTAAAAACGCTTGGATGTTCCCTAAGACCATCAGCATTTTTTGATGAATAAATTGTGCAATCCCTTGCAATTTCTTGAGTTGCCCCGCAAAAACAACACCTGCTGCAAGAGGATTGTATTGATAAAAGATTTCTATTCTTTGAAGACATTTTTTGATTTCAATATTTTTCTGACTTAAAAAAGTATGCAGGTTATGCTGATCGTTCAAGACCAAGGTGTAATCCCAGAGCGGGATAAAGGTTCTCGGAGCACTAGCCTGCTGCTCAACCATCTGATCCACTAAGAAGCTGAGATAGCATGGATTCATCGATGATAGCGCTTGGTCTATTAAAGCATTGAAGACTTGCAAAGAATCTAAAAGACTAGCTGGCGGCTTATCTTCCAATAGTAGGGCAAGATAATTCTGCTGCATTTTATAACATTTTTCTAAAAGCTGATGTCCAAAATAACAGGTCTTTAAAAAAAAGATGTAATCTGATATCTTAATCGTTGACATGAGTAACTCTCCTTAAGACTTGTTGCTAATGTCCACGTGGCGGGGGTGTTGATCGCACCCGTCGCCACACTTGATCGTTGTGACTCTTTAATCCATGCGCTGTAGGCATCCTTATAAAAACTTAAGATCGTTTACCTAGTGTGTGCAGCACGTTTTTCACAGCACCGTAATAGTGCTCCATAAGACCATGGCAAGTGCGAGAGTTATTTAAAAGCAATTGAGCATCGACTATCATTGTTGACATGGATTTCTCCTTTCGTTATAGAATGATACTGTTGATGATTCAAAGTCGTAAAAATACTGCTTCATTCGTTCAGGGTGTGCCAAGCTTCTTAAAGCGCACAGCCATAACAGTGCTGCCTTAGTCCAAGGCTGAGCTCCCATAATCTTCAGCAAGGCTTGCATTTTGACATGGATCACTGCCAGTAAAATCTGGATATTCATATGTGTTCTTAAAAATAAATAATGATCCAAGAGACTTAAAAGGAACATTGCTATTCTCCTGGCGCTCGCTTAATCCCATAAAAAAATACAAACATCCCACAGAGCAGAGCATTGTTCGGATACCCGCCTGAACACACTTTTAGATCGCAAGGGGATCGTATTGACTTGAGAACCCCAGCTATTACAATGCTGGATTAAGCTCTGAAAGCTTGTGGTCGGTATGTCATGGGGTGCATATTCTTTCAACACTTTACGCATATTATGGCAGTCTCTTATAACCTCTTTGTTCACGGCACGTGCTCGTCTAAGAAAAATTTCTAGGCTTTGAACACGGCCTACATCCACTCTGGATAAATGTTTTAATAAGGCAGGCTCATACATCTGCTTTAAAAGGTCTTTAAGCTTGGTGTGTTGCGCCTTCAAAAAAGTATGAACCTGTTCTTCCTCCTGTAAAATCAAATAACAAAGACCCAGCTCAACCTCGGAAGAGAACATAAATGTCCTCAAACGCTTAAAAATAGTTCCTTTTTGTTTCATCTTTAAACCTTCTAAGCGATGATGGATGCTGGTTTGTGCACCATGGTTGACATGCTGACTTTTCTCAATCATTTTTCTGATGGTTTTAAGCTGATAAAATAACGGTGTCTCACCAGGATTGATGAAGGAGTCAAATAAGGTTATCACTTTTTGCATCCCTGCATAGTCTTCGGCTAAACAGCTATGATCGTAGGCATAACATTTCAAAAACCATTTGTATTCTGAGGTCCTAATCTTTTGCATACATGACTCCTTCAGATTTTTCACTGATATCCCATGGCGAGTGCGCCGCCACACCTGATTCATTGCCACTTGGCAATGGTTGTCTAAAGCCTTATGTTTTCTTTTGAACCTCTGAGGACTTATCTTCTAAGAACGCTTTCAATACCTTAGCCCGACGAGGTAGTCTGAGCTTGGCTAAGGCCTGCCCTTCAATTTGCCTCACCCGTTCTCGGGTCAGACCCAGGGTGCGACCGATTTCCTCTAGGGTCTGTTCTGTGTCTGTATCAATACCAAAACGCATTCTGAGCACCATGGCTTCACGGGCAGGCAGTTCTGCTAAAACTTTATGCAGGGTTTTTTGTAATTCCGTTTGGCTTACCAACGCCAGGGGCGATTGCAGCGTCGAATCGACTATCACATCTTCTAACAACAAAGCGGATTCCTCATGTCTTATCGGCGTTTCCATAGAAATAGGATCAAAAATCCCCAGTACTTTATGGACCTTTTGCAGGGGTGTATGGCTGTGCTTGGCTAAGGCTTCGACTGTGGGCTCGAAGCCCGTTTCCTGTACGATTTTATTGTGGACTTTCCTTAATTTTTGCATCACTTCAATCACATGTACCGGCACACGGATTTCTCGACCTTGATCGGCAAGGGCACGGGTGATCGCCTGGCGGATCCACCAGGTTGCATAGGTCGAGAATTTATAGCCTCTTTGATAATCAAATTTATCAACCGCCTTCATCAAACCTAAGTTGCCCTCTTGGATTAAATCTAAGAAGGCTAGACCTTGATTCTGGTATTTCTTCGCAATAGAAATGACCAAACGAAGATTAGCGTTAATCAATTCATCTTTAGCACGAACTACTTCAGATTCTGCACACCAGAGCTGATGACGCAATGCCTGTTTCTCAAGGGACTGTTCCGAAGACAATGCCTTACGCAAAATAAGGATCATGGTCTTTAATAAGGGGCTGCATACTCTAAAACAACTTAAGGCGTTGGCTAATACTAAAAATGCTCCCTGGGTTCTAGCATGTACCCGACCCCATTTGGCTAGACATTGTTCAACCTGTATTTTTAAAATAGCCAGATTTTCAAATCGATTGTTAGCTTCTACCCAGTCAGAATGCTTTAGGGTCGTTGTTACGACCGCATTGGTTTTTGTAGGGCTCGTGGCTGCAAGAGGAGACGGCTCTATAAAGCCATGGATCACCTCGTTGAAGGCCATTTCAGAACGCTGCACTTTTTGGAAAGCCTCCAATAGCGGATCAAGCGTGGGTGGATAGTGTGCCAGGGTCGCTAAGACTGCTTGAAGACCCTTTTCAATACGTTCTCCAAGGACCCTTTCATCCTGGCGGTTCAGCAATTTAAAACGACTCATGGCTTGCATATAGGCGTTGACCGGATCCACAGATGCTTGCAAAGGCTGTTCTAAAGATCTTTCAACATTCGCGTTTTCGTGATCATCCTGACTGCGCATGATGTACCTCCTATCCCTACAATGCTTTTTAGGCCGCACGATGCGCCTGTTTTTGAACCTTATCTACGAAGCCTTCTAAGGTCTTGGCATAGGCTGAAAGCTTGAGTTTTTTAAGGGCCGCACTTTCAATTTGGCGCACTCGTTCTCGGGTCAGTCCCAAGACATCGCCAATGGCTTCCAGCGTGTGCTCCTCTGCGTTATCCAATCCAAAACGCATGCTTAAAATCTGCGCATCACGCGGCTTGAGTGTGCCTAAGATCTGCGGCATGATTGTTTTTAAGGCATCTAGCAATACCCTATTGAAGGGCGATGGCTCTGTAGCATGGATGTGTAGATCTAAACACTCAGCCTGAGGCTTTGACCTAAGGGGTTGTTCTTTGAGTTGAAGCATTTCGCAGATGTGATCCTCAGGCAATCCCAAATGTTGAACCATCTCCTGGGTACTGGGTTCTTTGCCGAGTTCTTGTGCCAGTAGTTGCTGATGCTTCGCGAACCGCCTCATAGACTTCCTCATATGAGAGGGAATGCGGATCGTAGATGCCTCATCAATTGCCTGCACCATTGCTTCACGGATCCACCAGATCGCATAGGTGGAGAATTTATAACCCAGTCGATAATCGAATTTATCGACAGCTTTCATTAAACCCAGATTACCTTCTTGGATTAAATCGGCTAAGGGTACTCCCCGACCCTTGTATCGTTTGGCAATACTGATGACCCATCGAAGGTTCGCTTCAATCATCTGTTGTTTGGCCTTCTGGACTTTGTACTTAGCCACACAAATCTGACGTTTAAGCGCATCCATAGCTAAGACGCTCGATGGGACGGCTAGGGAAGCTTCTAGGGCATTCAGCGACAGGCTATTTTCCTCAATAGCTTGGGCGATCGTTATTGCTTGCTGTTCGCTGAGCAAGGGAATATTGCCCATCTCTTGCTGATAGCGCTGCAGGGAACAGTGTGTGTGATCGATTACTCTGTGCATGGTTAATCTCCTTTTAATGACTAATGAGGTTGTTTAGACAGGACGATGGGCATAAGCCGATCGGATGCGCTCTAAATCCCAGGACTCACGTTGGGGATCGGAATGGGTAGCGGCTTGGGGTTTTAAAAACCAGCAGGCTTTTTTAGAGGCCCATTCAAAACCATGGACTCGTAGCTCGGATTCAAGAGGCAGGCTGGCACCTCGTGTACCATTTACCCACAACCAAGCACCTACGATTTCAAAGGACAAAGGGGTAGTGGTGATCCAGCTTAAAGCCTGATCAAAACGAGCGGCATAGCCCGGATCGGAAGCACAAGCCTTTTGGGCAGCATCTCCGGCATGTTGAAGGCTGAGGTGTGCTGCCTTTAAGAGCTGATGAACAGGCTCTGAGGCAGGACCCTGGGTAGATTGGTAGGCTGCTAAAGCTGATTGATAAGCCGCATCGAGGGCTTGTGGGTTGGCAGGCATCTTAGAGACACCTAAAACATTGAGGGCATTATCTATGGATAATTTGGACATGATAGGACTCCTTAAGCGTTCAAACCTTATTCCGTAAAAAAACAAAAAATTGGGATTTAAGAACGCAAAGGAGGGCTAAAGCCCTGACAGGCCCAGTAGAAAAAATAGCAGGAAAGAATGATCTTTGATACGATAGTACGCGTGGCAAGCATGGCTTAATCCTTATCCGATTAGGTTATGTCGGAGTGTGGGATTTAGACGATCTCACGCTCCGCGCCCGTTGAATTAACTCTATAAATATAGGGTAATTTGAATGATCCGTCAAGGAATTTCTGAACCTTTTTATGCAAAAAACCCTGCAATTTCCCTCTAAATTAAGCAATAATAGCCACACAGGATCGATGATGTTAC
The DNA here is from genome assembly GCA_964522825.1 of uncultured Legionella sp. GTDB lineage: Bacteria > Pseudomonadota > Gammaproteobacteria > UBA6186 > Azoamicaceae > CADEGZ01. Next base: position 78,516 of record CAZFXA010000002.1, on the reverse strand, counting down.
AATGATCAAAAGATGCCTATAATCGCACGTCGCCAGGGGACTGTTTTCATTAAAAATCCATGGAATGGCTAGGGGCAAATGGCAACATTTTATTGAATAAGGGTTTGTGCTAGGATCATCCTTTCAGCTACCAAAGGAAAATGGGATGTCATTTTTTTTTGAGAAAATAATAGAGGGACTATCAACGGTCTTGCTGATATCGTTGGCCATATTGGTTGTAGAGCTGTTCAGGTTCATGATACGAAAAAAAATATTAACCAAACTATTTTTACAACAAGCTGTGTTCTTATTAGTAGGCGTGACTGCCTTTGGTGCAGTAGCTTATTTGAATAACCTGCCCCCAACAGAGGGGCCGTCGGCTGAGATGCAAAAAATCGGAAAAGCCATAGAACACTTAGTATGCAATCATCCTGATTCTTAAATACTGGATACTTACCTAAGATTGTTAGAGAATGGTAAAGCTGAAGTCACCCAAGAGGATACCTTTTAAACAATGAAACAGCTAAGGCATTTGAGGCTATTGACTATCATGATGGACATTCTAAAAGGATGGGTGCTCTTGTTTTGCTTTGCAACCTTGCGATATGAGTGCCATGTTTTTAGGATAGAACGGCAAGTGGCTCGTTTAGAGACAATCCATTCAAACCTGGCTTTGGCCTTAATCCCTGTGGTGGAAGCCAATAAAATCCCTGTTAGGCCAGTATTTTATAATTGGGTATCGATTGCTTATGCTTTAGATCCAGGGCACGATACCGAAACCTATCAAAGTCGATACCAGACAAAAACACAGCTTCAGGGCTAAAGATTTCCCAGAACAAAAAAGCCTCGTTTTAAATTGCTATTTGGATAGGGTATTAAAAGCTGGATTGAGTTGTGCTGCACAGTTGCTAATATACCGTGCCAAATGAATCCCTTGGATTATCCCTGTACACAACACGGTGAGTTCCGATCAGGATGATAAACTTTTGTCATAGGTTTGTGGGTTGGTGTTTTAGGATCAATCCTAAAAATAGCGAAGGCATCTAATCCAAGTTCAATCCTTCGTACTAAGCTATTCACCAAGGATGGAAAAATAACCACTGCTTTTTTTTATCATTTTGAACCATGGAGCAGAGTAGCCAGTGATGGATTGTGTGTCGGATGAACGATCGAGATCCTGTGCACCGTGCCTTAGTCCAGCATCCAAGTCTAAAATTTTTGTCATCAACACCATTGGATCCGAGTGTTAGAAGCTCTGCAAGATTGGGTTGTATCATCGATACTGACCTTTAAAGCTTAGGAGTTAAAGCAGGCTTTTGAGGTGATGGTGCAAAAGTACAAGGGCTTAAAATTCCAGTTCAGGCCACCTTATTGAACTGTGTACCAAGGGTGAGAAAATAAGAACAGCTTTTCTTTTTTAAAATTTTGAACCTCGGAAGGGCAGCCTTTGCGTCGCGTCTGCGCATTAACATGCGCTCGCGACGGTTGATTCTACCAAGCCACAAGCACACTGTATGCAACATCAGATATTGTAAGGAACAGCAGACATCGCAAGAAAAAGTGTCCAAAGCCCTAAAAAAGGCAGAAAAAAATGGCTTGATGCAAAAAACAGCGGGCCAATAAAGCATTTTAATATGCTCATTTTTTAAGCAGATCTCAGGTCATAAATAGGCATCCTAACCGGATGTGTTGCTTGCACGGAGATCCCTATATTTATAGTCGTTTCCGCCCATTTTTGGGTTTGAAATTCCCCGTGCCCCCGATGATCTTTATTAAATCTGCGCTCTAGAAAACTGAAGCTACAACCCCCTTAATCACCCGCACACCTGACTCACTCCGGGTGAAATGTTCTTTTTTACCTTTAATTATAGGTATTTCTTGTGTTTTTCGGAATCTTCTTCAATGCGGGAGCGTGCCACATTTCGAGCAGCATGATTACAAATCACAGCAGAGGGCTTTTGTAATTTGATAAGGTAAAATAATTAATTTTCTCAGCTTCTATTTTTATAGGCCATTCTTTGAGCATCTATCCAATGAAATAATGGCTGTTTAGAAGATACACGACAATGACCCCGTTCTGTCTGAAAAGCAAATAATTGGTTATACGTCGCATCCCAAGAAGAGCCAATTCTATCCATCACCTTCACTGAAATATTTTTTTTTAGGCGTTTATGCAAGGCCTCATCAATAGCCTGATTACTTATGATATCAATATACTTTTCTAAACCGGCATCAAGAACACCCATTTTATTTTTGTGGCATTTTAACTCTTGGATAGTAGCTTCTAAGGCTGTATCTTGTTCGCTAAGCGCCTGTATCACTTCCCATACTTCTCTGTAATCAGCACGCTCCACCGCTTCTTCTAAGGTTTCTCCTTTGTTATCAGCCACGAACAAAGGTAAAAACACATGCCCATATACTTTACCAGGCACTTTTCTTAGGGGGCGACCAATGGCCTGAATAATATCAATCTTACTGCGTTTCTTATTTAAAAAAGCCACCATGTCGACCGCTGGCACATCAATCCCTTCGGTTAAACAACGGGGATTGGTAATAAGTGCCTTGGGATGAGATCTAAAAGTCTCCATGGTTTTTTTTCTTAAGCTAGATTTTAGAAACCCATTCACATGTAAGGGCTTAAAATCATTGAGATTTTTATGGGTCTCAATATAGTGATGGAGATTTTCCGCTTCCTTAATCGTTCGATGAAAACTAATTATTTTTGATACGGCGGGTGCTTTGACAATCGCTTTCTTTAAAGCTACCACAATGGCTTCGAGGGGGTCGGTTTGGCATGTACGACTGAAATAATAATTTTGTAATCAGAAATCAACCCTAGATCAATGGCTTTACGAAAGGAAAGCGTATAGGCCCTTGGTCCGTATAGTGCTTCATTATCCATGGAATACACCAAGCGGGACTCACCCGTAGTGCTTGTATTTTGAACATCGTAATGCTTTGGGGTAGCCGTCATTAAACATCTTTTTTTAATGGGCAGTTGGGCATCTTCTAAGGCTAGCCCGAAAGTCTGGTTACCCACAGTTTTATGTGCCTCATCAAAAATACCCACGTCAAAGGGTTCGCAGCCTTGCATACCTTCTGCCAGTACCACCGAGGAATGGTAGGTACAAAAAACTAGCTGCACACCTGTGCTGGGTTTTTCTAAAAACCGTCGCACAACAACTGGATCGGTGGTCACGGGGAAGTCGCAGGCCGTGGGATCGAGTACCAGATGATCATCCATAGCATGCCTCACCGTTTCATCGGAGCAAATAGCCAAGTAGGCTATTTCCTGCCATACGGTTACGCTGCGCCATTCTTTAATAAATTGGCTAATCAACGCTAGGGAAGGGACAAAGACCACCACACGTTTTGGGCTGAGTGCCTCGGCTGCCCAGAGTGCAACCCGCGTTTTACCGGTACCACAGGCCATGACCAGATGGGCTCTATCGTGATTTTGAAGTGCAGTGAGTATCGCCTCTACGGCTTCTATTTGGTGTGTATAAGGTAATGATAGCGTACGGATATTCATTTAGTTTATCATCTCAATTTTTTAAAAGATTTCCAGGACCCCAATCAAAATCCAAACTATTGAGCAGTGCAACTCTGGGATTTTCCAGCAGCCCTTTTTTATAGGCCATTTTTTGCTTTTTAATCCAGTTATACAATGAAGAAGTCGTATCCGGGACCTCACAATCTCCATGTTTCTCCTTGTGGGCTTGTAGCTGTTCAAAGTTTGTCTGCCATTGCTTTAACCTTGGGTCCCAATCAAATTCTAAAGTGTTGAGTTTCTCTATTTTCCAGGCATCAAGCTCCCCTTTTTTATAAGATTTTCTTTGATCCCAAACCCAGCTACATAATGAAGAAGATATGCCCATAAAAACATTACAGTGGCCATGTTGTTTCTTATAATATTGTAATTTTTCAAACTGCTGGTTCCATTGATTAACATAGGGATCCCAATCAAAACCTAAACTGTTGAGCAGTACTATTTTATTATTATTTAAACGACCTTCTTTATAAATTCTTCTTTGCATCAAAACCCACTTACGCAATGAACAAGAAGCACCTGAAGAAGCATTACAATGCCCATGCTTTTGTTTATAGGCTTGTAATTGTTCAAAGTTCACTTGCCATTGATTGAGTAAAGGATCCCAATCAAACCCTAAAGCATTAAGACGCTCTACTTTCCAAGCATCAAGCTGGACTTTTTTATAGGCTGTCCTTTGAGCTGAGATCCAAACATTCAAGGCACAAGCAATAGCAGAAGAAACATTACAATGCCCATATTTTTGTTTATAGGCTTGTAATTCTTCAAGACGCTTTTGCCATTGATTGAGTTTTGGGCTCCAATCAAGTCCTAAAGCATTCAGGCATTCTATCTTCCAGGGTTCAAGCCTATTTTTCCTGTGGGCCACTCTTTGTTTATTTAACCAAGATCGCAACGACGAATCATTGGATATTTCAAAATGTTTAAATTCTTTTTTGTGATTTTGAAGTTTTTTAAACCATTCATGCCATTGATTTGGAACGGGATTCCAATCAAACCCTAAAGCATTCAGTTTTTCTATCTTCCAAGTATCAAGCTTACCTTTTTTATAAGATTTTTTTTGATTTAAGATCCAAGCATATAGTGAATTATGAATGCCATAAGGAATATTACAATGCCCATGCCTTTTGTTATAATCTTTTAGTTGCTTAAGGTTTTTTTGCCATGCACTAATAAAAGGATCCCAGTCCAATCCTAAAGCATTCAGTTTTTCTATCTTCCAAGATTCAAGAATGCCTTTTTTTAAGGCGCGCCTTTGAGTCGTCATCCAAAAAGACAATGGATGTTTTCTGGGAATATGAGAAATTCCATATTTTTGTTGATAGGTTTGCAGTTCTTGAAAGCGCTTTTGCCATTGATTGCGAAAAAGATGCCAATTAAAATCCAAGCTATTAAGCTTTTCAATTTTCCAAGATTCAAGGTTGTTTTTTTTATAAGCTGTTTTTTGATTGTTTACCCAAGACTTTAGTTGGCTGTCAGATATTTTAGAACAATCACCATGTCTTTCTCTGTGATTTTTAAGCTTATCAAAATATTTTTTCCATTGGTTATCATGAACGTACCAATTAAATCCTAAAGCGTTAAGCTGCTCTATTTTCGAAGCATTAAGCTTTGCATCTTTATAGGCTGTTCTTTGATTGGAAATCCATGTGGATAGGGAAGCGGAAACACCAGGAGGAACATTACAATGACCATTTTCTTTTCTGAAATTAGATAATTGATCATACATTACCTTCCAAAATGAACCAGCCCTGTCAACAACCTTAACCGAAATGATTTTTTGTAAGCGCTTGTGTAAGGCTTCATCGATAGTCTGGCTGGTAATATCAATATATTTCTCTAAGCCTGCCTCAAGCATTCCCGTCTTGGCTTTGTTGCATTTTAACTGTTGAATGGTAGCTTCTAGGGCTTCATCTTGTTCACTAAGCGCCTGTATCACTTCCCATATTTCTCGATAATCGGCTCGCTCAACAGCTTGCTCTAAGGTTTCACCTTTATTGTCGGCCACGAACAAGGGTAAAAACACATGCCCATAAACTTTACCAGGAACCTTTCTTAAAGATCGGCCAATGGCTTGAATAATATCAATTTTACTGCGTTTCTTATTTAAAAACGCGACCATATCGACTGCTGGCACATCAATCCCCTCGGTTAAGCAGCGGGCATTGGTAATCAGCGCTTTTGGATGAGATCTAAAGGTTTCCATGATTTTTTTTCTGAGGGTTTATTTTAGAAATCCATTCACATGTAAGGGCTTAAAATTATTGAGATTTTGATGGGTCTCTATATATTGATGGAGATTCTCGGCTTCCTTGATCGTTCGGTGAAAACTAATAATTTTTGAGACAGAGGGCGCTTTGGCTATGGCCTTTTTTAAGGCCACCACCATGGCTTCAAGAGGGTTTGCTTCTGCAACCGTGGGCTTGGCATGAACGACCGAAATAATGATTTTGTAATCGCTAATCAACCCCAAATCAATGGCTTTACGAAAGGACAGCGTATAGGCTCGAGGTCCATACACGGCCTCATTATCCATGGAGTAGACCAATCGGGCCTCACCTGTAGTGTCTTTATCCTGCACATCATAATGCTTGGGAGTTGCTGTCATCAAACATCTTTTTTTAATAGGGACTTCTGCATCTACCAAAGCTAGACCGAAGGTCTGGTTGCCGACTGTTTTGTGAGCTTCATCAAAAATACCAATATCAAAATGTTCAGTGCCTTGCATCCCCTCTGCTAGCACTCCTGAGGAATGGTAGGTGCAAAAAACTAGCTGCACACCCGTGCTGGATCGTTCTAAAAACTGTCTCACAACAACTGGATCAGTGGTTACGGGAAAATCGCAGGCCCTGGGATCGAGCACTACGTGATCATCCATTGCATGCCGCACCGTCTCATCTGAACAAATAGCCAAATAGGCTATATCCTGCCAAACGGTCACGCTGCGCCATTCTTTAATAAACTGGCTGATAAGGGCTAGGGAGGGGACAAAGACCACCACACGTTTGGAGCTGAGTGCCTCGGCCACCCAGAGTGCGACCCGTGTTTTGCCCGTACCACAGGCCATCACTAGATGGGTTCTATCATGATTTTGAAGTGCAGCTAATACTGCCCTTACGGCTTCTGTTTGGTGGGGATATTGTGATGAAAAATCGCTCTGCATCTGAAAATTATAGTGGGTTTTGCCTAAGGTGTAGGAAGACATCTATCTTTTGCAAAGCTTATATGTTGGTTTTCTAGTTAACTAATGCCGGCTTCAATAATTTGTTGATATTCATCAGATTCTTCAATAGTAATAAAACCCTTGGCTGAAATGGCTTGCATGACCTTGTCATAGGTTTCCCTAGAAATTTCAAGCGTTGTTAATACTTCGCGAAGGTCCCATTCCATGACGGTTCCCATGACCTTAGGGTTGGCGATTTGGCTGATGTAATACAAAAACACCTTGCAGGCCATCTCACCAAAACTTGGGTCTTTAGCAAAAGCCCTTGTGAGCTCACCCATATCTTTATAAACCATCTCTCACCCACCGTGCTATTTTTTTGTCTTTGGAAATTAAATCCATCGGCCCACTGTCTGTAACATTGAAAATTAAATAGTCTCCTTCCTTCTCTAAAGTAATAGCCATTTTTTTTCGTAAGCGATCAATGGCCTTAAAAATCACCGCTTTCTTTACATCGAAAGATTTTTGAAAAACACTCGCGATTTTATCGTAATCCAAAACAAAGAAATCGGGTATAAAACGGGTGCTTCGGCTTGCCTGCATGCCCAGCAAATACAAATGAACTTTTCTCTCAATTAAACTAAAGTTGTCTGACTGGGCTATTGCAATTAAACGATTGAGTATTTGTCCATCACTTTTTTCAAGCTTTTCTTTTTCAAGAAGCCATGTTTCTTTGCTTACAACCCTTTCTTTATTTAATAACATGCATGGGTGCATGTCCTTGTTGAAAAATTTAATATTTTCTTTTGATAAGACCAATTTGGATAAATAAGTTTTCATGTAAGGATAAAATTGATCAAGAAAAAATCGTGTCATTTCAATATCGTCACATTCAAGCTGAACCACTTCAAAATAATATATTTCACAAAAACCTAACAACAACTCTCTAACAAACTGATAATTATAAACAGGTTCTTTGTCGGTTTCTGATTTAATATGCAAAGGTATGAAATACCGGCCTTCGTCTCCTCCGGGAAAAAGAGCTGTATCTTCGCGATCGCGTATTTCGAAATACCCTAATCGCATCTTTTGTTTCTTGACGATGTCTTTTACTCTCATAACTGAAACAATGCTCTCAAATTAAAGCTGGCCACCCATACATATACTTTAGAAGTATTAGCAGAATAAGAATATAAGTCAAAAAACAGCTAAAACGATTGATTGTACGGATGCCATTTTGATTGATATCTCTGTCTTTAAAAATCTGGTTTAAGGAATGACAAAACGCTAAAAAAACCTTCTCAAAATTTGCTTTGGCTCTATGCCCTAAGAGGCTTATTTGTTTAGCAAGCTAAATATAAATGGCTTTCAACCTCTCCCTCTGATTGACTTTGCCCTCAGAAGCTCGGAGAATCATGCTTAAGAAGTACAAGATTAGAAGCCGATGGCTTACTGGGGGGGTAGATGATGGCTACATCAAGGCAGCAAATGCAAAATGTTCTGCGTAGTTCGGAGGTACGTAGTCCAGAGGAGCAAAATGCAGTTAATGCACGCCTCATCAAAGCCATGCTCAAACGTGATAAACCTGCTTTTCACCAGGCTCTAGCAGAGGGTGCCGATCCAAATGCTATTGGTGTTGTACTATCCCCCAGAGGCAAACCTACTACTAATCCTGCCCTTCTTTCTGCCATGTTTACCGGAGAAATTGAGTTTGTAACAACCTTGATTGCTAAGGGGGCTGATGTAACACTACCAGCCGAAGATAATATGTCGGCTATTAGCCTGGCCATTCAGTTGGGCCGTTACGATATGGTTGAAACCGTATTACAAGCTAATCCCGGTGTTATCGATTCCAATGGCAATAACCTTATTATGGAAGCGCTTCTTAGTTTTTCTGCTCCGGCTTTGATCAAGCATTCCATGCTTACAGAGGCCAAACGCAATGCGCTGCTGGCTTATTATAATGGCACAGCCACCACAGTGCCTGGTATTGAAACCATGGAATTGAATTACGGTGGTAATCTGGACGTACTCAGAGTGCTGCTTAAACACCCCACCGCCCGCCGATTGCTCCTCGCAGAAACCACCATGGAAAATGGAGACACTACCCCTTGGGAGCTTATTCAAAATCCCAGAAATTACATCCAAGATTTTTTAGACCCTGGCATGAATCCCCGTGATACCGTGCGTTGCCTTACGGAGCCGGGTGATCCTGATCCTAAGGTAGTGCGTTTTGCAGTACAGTTTAGACCCCAGGCTAAAAGAAGACCCACTGATCCAACCCCTCCGTGGGTAAAGGTGTGCTGCGACTTTAGTGATTTAATCGAAGAATGGCGGCCTATTATAAAGGACATAGCTCCCAGCCGTGAATTGGCCGATAGGGTTGAGGTACTGCATCAAAATGTACAATTGGTACATCGACAAGTGGCGCGTAATCATCCTTTTTTTCAAGAAATTGAAAATCTCAGCCCCTCTCAAGGACGGCTTTTTGATGCCCTTGCCAAACATCTTAGCATTATGCTGGGAGGTTACCAGACCATGAGTTCTGGTCTTGCACAGCGTAATCAAAATACCAAAATGGATAAAGCTTCAACTATCCTAAGCTTTATTGCAGGGCAGGCTCCTTCTCCTTGGGGTGCGCCTTTTGGCATTGTGAGCGTGGGGCTTTCAATCGCGGCAGATAGACGAGAAAAACAGCGTTATCTGCGTATCGCTGAGGCACTACCTGCCGAAAGCCACCCGGTCGCCCAGGAATTGGCCTATAAAATGACCTGTATGGTAGAAGCCAAATTAGCGAGTCTACCCAAACCTGGCAGTTTGGATACCTTAACGCCTTCACAAGTAGATGCGCTTGCAAAGCGTGCTTTTGTGCTTGCCATTAATGTGATACACAATCTTAAGGATACGGATATTGACAAGACTGCCAGCGCATCCAAAAAGGCTGATGAACTCATGACCCTCGTATTGCACACTGTTGATGTAGATCATGCAGACTTTTTAAATGCTCTGATTATTCAAACACAATGCCCCCCCAAAAATGTGCTTATTTTTAGCTTAGCTGCGAATGGTAATGGTACCAATGGCCATGGTCATTCTCATAATGGCAATGCCGGTGGATACCACCCCCCCCGTAATGGACAAACTGAAGTGAATTCCATGCCTGCTAAGGGTAAACGTAAACACCCAAGCCCTGAGAAAAAATGTATCCTCATGTAATATAAAAAAGGCCTCTTTTTAGGGGTCAACTCTCCGTAGCCGTTTCTGCACACACTTCTGTACTTGATTCTAATCAAAATCTGGCCTTCAGGCATGCTATCCAAGGTTTGCATATACAACATTGGATAGCTTTCTTGCAAAATTCTTAGGTGGGGCTATGCTTAATCTTAAGAAATAGCTTTAAGACACAAAGGATACCCTTATGGAACAACCACCTGAAGATGAGAACAGGGACCCAAACCAGCCACAACCCAGCTCTACTGCTGGCAAAAGGGTTACAGCACCTGTAAAACCTGTTACTCCCGGTGAAGCCCGAACAGATGCCATAACCCCCACCGCAGAAAAATTAGCAAAAAAGCGTGTTGCCAAGACGAATCGGGAAGACTCAGTAAGCAGCGATGAGAATGATAGCGTAGGAGATCGTTCAGACGTTCACGACGATGATGGTTTTGGTGCTTACCACTCTGCGCCAGGTGGGCACACAGATAAGTTGTCAGATGATGACGCTTCTGCATCTGTAGTACCTGCTGCAACACCGGCATTAACAACACCGCTAGTTTCTGAACCGACATCTGCCGCTTCTTTGGAGGAAGTTATAACATTTTTAGAAAAAACCGGCCCTGATTTTAATTCTATAGACGACTATGCAGGATGGTTTGTACCGACCACAAAACTGATGCTTGAAAAACCAGCCAAACACCAAGCATTTATGCAGCGGCTAGTACAAGGCCTAATAGACACAGCATCGGAAAAACGTCTTATTGCTGGGGTTTTAAAGGCTTATGAGCAATGTGGCAATGATGCTGAAAAACTCGAGCTTTGTCATAATTTGCATGAAGCCATATATAAAAATTTAGGGAGCTTAAGAGCAGCTGAAACGGCAATTGCAAAAAATTCTACCACAGCATCATCGCCTGATGGTGGTGGTTTTGAACCTCATACTAGGAAAAAGTCGACCTATGAGGACTTAATGGAAATGCGGATTGTCGCTTCATTCCAAGCGGGGCTTACAAAAACACAACATGACCAGTACAAAAGACTTTTATTGAATGAAACGTTAAAAGAAACTAATCCTGGAAAATGGGTTCAAGCTATGTCTGAAATATTGGGGCTGCCAGCACCAAAGGCGCTTACAGCGACGTCCCTTATAGAAGTCCAGCAATTCTTTGCTGTGGTATTAACAGGCTATATTGATAACGCTCGTCGTATTTCACGAGGTATCCCTAGGTATGTTCCTAAAGGTTCTGCTCGAGCGGTTACTAAACCAACCGCATCTGCTGTTCCACCAACACCAATCAGACCTGTCACAACGCATGTACCTAGTTCTAAACCATCGGTTTCAGATACATCTAAAAGTAAAGCTTCTGATGTATCTGATGATTCAATGTCTGAAAATGATGATCTCGCCTTTACATCCGCAGTTCCTACACCACAGGCTACAAGTGATGCCATGCAAGATAGGCTTAAAAAGGCGCGTGGTACTTTAGAGGGCCTGGAATCCAGTGGAGCAAAAACACCCACACGAGATCCTTCTGACGAAACAGCTGTGCTGCCTTTGATACCACAAAAAACAGCCCAAGAAGAGTCTGCATCCCAGAATTCTACACCTAAGCCTGCTAACGGGGTAGCAGGAACAGAGCCTATTGATAACGATGAGTGGAACAAGATGGTCAAGCGTGTGTCAGCACACATGGAAGCTCAGGGGTATAAGGTCGATCTGGAATTCACCGGTGGGACGGGTGGGCATGCGAGTTTTTCTAGCAAAACGCCTCCCCCTGAAGGAACGTTGAGCATGACACGAGACGAGCAGAGCAAGCTGCTGCGTATAGTGTCCAATTTAAAACCAGCCCAGCCAGAGCTATTAATACGCTCTTTTTACGAAACGGGCCAGCGTCATGCTGTCGTTAAAAGCTCGGAGAGTGCCGACCATACCAAAGGGCTATTGGAGGCATCCAAGAAATATAGTGACATGACACTGGAACTTGCACCAGCTGTATTAGCAGAATTTAAAGCAAAGTACCCGGACTTGGTAAACGAGCTAACGGCTAAAAGCAAACCAGCCAAACGAAGACCATAGAGAAGCTAGGATTTAGGGGATACCTATGCCGACAAACAAAGGAAATAGTCATGACTCCTCTGATGATGGGCGAGATGTTCACGCCGATGATGGTTTCAACCCTAGCGCAGAGCTAAGACCAGCCAACCACACTGCCGCACAAGGTCTCCCAACCTTAGATCCATCATTGACAGGTTCTATAACAGCCAACCTGATGGGCTTTACAACAGGCCCCCATTTTTCTGAAAAAACGACCGAGATTGCAGGACTATTACACGACTTTTTTAGTCTTCATTTCCAAAAGAGGACACCTACAGAACACAAAGCATGGGTGAAAAAAATATTGAACGCTTTGGAGATTCAAGAGCAGCCTTTTTCATCCATACCCGATAATCAATATCCAGACCATGCTTTCGCACTCGCAAGATTTATTCAAGAACGCCAACAGATGATGATACAAGCTTCTGACCAGCAATCATCTCCTTCTATACCAACGGCAGCCTCCCCACCTTTTTCTCCTGGAGCTCAATTAGCTGAACTTAATAGACGTTTTTGGAGACATGGCACAGAATGGTGGCGATCTGGCACCACCCTTGATACCAGTTCCTGATCAGCAATTAAGAAATAGACGCAGTACCGATCCAAAAACACCCCCTACAGCGCTTGCCGACACAAATACAGTGGAAGAAACCAAAGGACTCCCAGCACTGTTACACAGCTTCCTGTCTAAAATAATGCCTAAAAAGTCTGATCAAGTATCGCAGGTTGATTCACAACAGGCAGCACTATCAAGCAGTCCAATACCACCATCATCAGGCGATACTGATACACCAGAATCCACATCACACAGAAGTTCACGACCCACATGAACTTGCATGTCGTTATCCTCTCACGCCTGTTTTTAATATTTTTATCTCTATTGATACCAATCTACCCTTAATATTGTACTAAAGGACATTTTAAAGGCTATGGCCTTGAGCTACGCTGGCTTCATGATTCACGATAAGGAGTGAAGCCAAATGCCAATCATTGATGTGTCTGATGATTCTGAGGAAATGATGTCGACTTCGATGCGCATGCCTAAAGCCTTGCATCAGGCTTTGATGAAAAAATCCCGTGAAATCGGACTAAGCCTACCCAAGACGGTGGGCTATTTATTCGATCAGAGTCAAAAGCAGCCACTCACACAAGCACAACCTGATTATGGGTTGTTGACCTATGTTTTGTTACAAGAGACTATCCACAACTTTGTAGAAAATGGACAAGGCTTAATTGATCAGGCGTTGCAAAAATCAGAGTCTCTTCAAGAACCTGTCCAGGATACCGTTGAGGACTGAAAAAAAAGAAACTCTATAGTTCCCGTTCAAGATCCTGTTTTTTAATAGGTACAAGATTTGTGCTTGCTGAACTTTCTTTGCTAGGACTTGCCTCAAGGGTTTTAGGATGGTTATTAGAGTTAACACTGGGGATATTTTGGTTAAGGGTTTGCAATCGTGTACGTGTTTCTTCATTCCTATGTATTTGGCTTTCTTTGAGAGCCTCTCGCATGGCTGCAATTAAGCTGGAAATACCCTCGGCGGTGCTAGGGGAAGAGGGTGCAGTAGACGCACTAGGATCTTTGGGCTTCAAAAGTGTATCTAGGATGACATCACACTTGGCCCATGCCTGTTTATCGTAGTCGGGTCTTTGCGCATCCACCCGCCAGGCTGCATCTCGTTGCTGTATAGCTGAAAGGGCTTCTAATTCGACTTTTAAGGCGGCTTGTTTTAGGGATTGGGACTCAATGTTAGCGACTAACAGATCAACTTTTTTGTGTAGAGCTTCCCAGCGTGAATCATGGAAACTTGCCGCCGATCGTTTAGGAAAAGCTTGACATTCGACGCATTTTTGAAAATCTCGGGCATGTGCCGTAACCACGGTGACCTTATCACTACGACTGGTGAGAACATTCAGGGCTTGTTGGGTACTGGAGGCAGGAATTTCATAAGCTTTACGCTGAGTGAAGGGTGGGTAATAAGACCACTTAGCATCGGGTTGTGTAAATACCGTTGATACCTTCTGGTTTTGATCCATCAGGGCAAGTTTGATTTCAGGTTTCAGGATGCAACCATTTTTACACAACCAATCGATGAGTGCATGTTCTTCTTGTGATCGACAAAAGACTTCACCTTTTTCAAGATTGCGCTCAAAGAAGGCTTGTAGCTTAAAGTTTCTGGGGTGGTTTTGAAGGAGCACCCGAGAAAATCCTTTTTGAGCGTCGAAAAAAATCAGCTCAAAGCTACCTTTTTGAACCTCAAAAAGAGCAGGCGTATTTTCAGAGCCCCAGGTGGTTCTGGATTTTTCGGATACCAGGTGAAGTTTCGATCCTTGAACACTTTCTTGCACGGTTGCAAGTTTAGACAAAGCCTCATGACTATGATCTTTAGACAAACTGACTTCATCCCCTATTCTTAGGTTTTTGGTGAAGCGCTCATAAGGCCTTGGGCTTTCTCCATAACAGATAATAGGTTCTTCTTGACCCTGCACTTTGTAGGTAGTGAGGGCATAACCATAATCAAAGTGTTGGGCTGATGGTTCCTTCACATCAAGGGTGACACAGCGATCTTTGAGCTCCAGGCGCAGCTTAGAGTCTTCTATGCCTAGAATGGTGCCAAACTCTCCGTTAATAAGACCCAGATTTTCTTGATTACGTGTGAACACGACGCGCTCAGCCACACAAAATTCGCGTGTCTCAGATCGATAGATTTCAACATCCTGCGGTTCTTGTAAATCTTTGGGAGACCAATAGGCGATGTGGCCCTTTTCCGATTGTAACACCAAGCGATGATTTTCTATGCGATCAACACGAAAATATTCACCCACTTGAATGGCACGATGGGGAGAACGATTAAATAATAAAATATCTGAGGTCGTGTAAGAGCTCTGCTGTTGTTTTTCAACCTCTAGTCGATCCACAGGGATTAAAATTTTGGTTTGAAGGGCAGCACCTTGTAATTGGCCTTGAGTGATCAAATAGTTACGAATACCTGTATTGACTTTAAGCCTATCTTCATTGCCAGGCACAATAGCCCAAGTCTTATGTTGAGATAAGGCAGAGGCCTGGCAACTTTCTATGATGAATTGCAAGGCTTCTTCTTTGTCGGGGATTTCCTTGAGCCGTGATCCTAGACTCTTCAAGGCTCCTGCAATATCGCCTGCATAGCTTCGTTGCATAGTTTTAAAGGCATCCCTATTTTGAAGGCGTACATTCTCACGCATGACCACCGTTTTAAGACCATAGGCTATCAAATCATGAAATAAGATCCCCCATCGAATTGAGCCTTGTTGCTTAAAATCCCCAATCACGGTTAAACGGGTTCCAAGCTCCTGCACCACCTTCATGAGTTCAAAAAAAGCATCCGTTGAAATAAGCGAGGCTTCATCTAAAATCAGCAATCGACGACTATAATCAAGTCTGGCCTTTAGGGGATTGGCACGCAAGGCACGGGTGCTTTGGGATAGAAACTGTGCAGTGGTCATGGCTTGCATACCACCCGAGCTATCCTTGGCCTTTTCTTTGACCGCACTTAAATTGGCTAAGACCAGGGGTTGAAAACCAATGGCTTCAGCGTTCTCACGAATACATTTTAAGGCGGTCGTTTTACCGCTACCTGCAATGCCTTGAACGGCTATCAAGCGATGTGGGGTGGTTAAGATTAATGTAACGGCTTCCTTTTGTCCTTGGGTTAAAGTGGGATCTTTCCTAATAGCATCAATGAGTACCGAGTCCTTGGCTAAGAGGGGTTTGACTTGATGTTGGGATTCCACAATCTCACGCCTACAACGCTTTTCAATCAATAAAATATGTCGGGCGCTTAATACATCCTCACCCTCAGCATTTTTGCCCACACACCGCAACCAACCTTCTTTAAGGGCTCTGTCAAAAGCACGATCGAGGTTGTCAAAAGACACACGAGGACCTGCTAGAAAGGCTGCCTTGGCTTTCAGGAGTTCTCTGCTTAAGACGGCTTCTCGTTCAAAAGTCCCTACACAAGCCCGATCCACAGCCTCAGCACTCAAGCGTAGTTCTAAATCAATAGGGGCATCTTTTGAAGGTTTATTTAGCGCTGGATTCGATCCTTTAGCCTGTAAATAAGCTTTCTCTAAGCCGGGAAATAAGAGATGTGTATTGATGGTTTGATCTTTGGCTAGAGCCTCGGCTCTATCATAAGGGGTTTGTGCAAAACTAGGGGCTTTGAGACCTTGTAGAATCCGATCTTTGAGGGCAGCAACATGGCTGCAAAAAATCTTTGCACAAGGGAGTTCACCTTCATTGAGAGCTTGATGAAGATGGGTGATGGCTCGTTCATCTAGTTTTTGATGATCCAGTAGAAGCACCGATTGCCCAAGGTCGCTGGGGGCTTGATGGAGCAGCACGGCATAGCCATAGTCCCAGTGTTGATCAGCCTCGGATTTAAAATCAAGATGGATCTCAACCCCATTTTTTAAGATTACGGTGGCCGTTTGGCTAACACTATCCACGGCTAAAACACGGGCTGTTTGACCTTTGATCCTATCCAGGCTTTTATGATTTTTGGATCGATATCCCAAGGACTTTTTGCTCTCAAAATGTTTAAGGCTACGCGTCCATTGGATTTCATCCCCTGCTTGCAGGGCTCGGGTTTCTGCTCTGAACACAGAAAACGCTTTGGGATGATCAGCAGGCTTAAAATCCCATAAGGGATTGTGTTTGGAGCTTAGTTCTAAAAGGCCCGTCTCTAGACAAGTTGCCTCCACACGCCAATAGGTGGGCGTATTTTTTTCCAGATCTCGCTCAAAATACAAGCAATCGCCTATCTGATAAGCATGTGCTTGGGACTTTTGAACGGCACTTAAAGGCAGGGCTTTTAAAATAGCAGTTTCCAATACAGGTCCTGTGATCCTTTGTTGTTCCACGAGGGCGGTGCGAATGCCTTGATTGGTTTTGGTGGCCTCAAAAGCATTTAACACCACCAAGGGTGCAAGAATTTCTTGAGTAGCCACACAGTGGATGGCTTCTTTTAAACGATCACTGGGATCGGCTATCTCAGTGATTTTAGATTGGGACTCACATTGATGAAGGGCCTTGATCAAGGCTTCGGGTAGAGGCGTATTCTCTTTGCAGGCGATGTTGATCAAGGGCATCTTCTCTTCTTCTAAAAAAGCATGGGTTTGTTTGGGATGGGTTGTTGCAAAGATTAAGCGCGCACCCAAGATAAGGGAGGCTTCTTGCAGACGTTGAACCTGGCCTAGGGTCATATCGCCTAAAATAATCCAAATATCGAGAGCCGCCTGTGCACGATCGTATTGCATGCACTTTAAGAAGGGATGGATCGGTTTTTGTGCTGCCATTCTATGCGCACAACTGTGTAAAAAGCCTTCGATACTATGCACAGGTTGATCAGGTATTTGGCTTTTAAGGGATTCCACATCCTGGATGCGTTGGCAGAGGATTCGGGGATAGGCGCGTTGGGATTGAGCAATTTGACAATAACCTTTGATGAGGTTTTTTAATCCTTGATGGTTCTGGGCTTTAAGCAGCAGTTGTGGATGAGTATTCCCCAATAAGGCAACCAAGCCTTGCACTTCAAAAGAACCATCGCAAACGCGTTTGGCTGTCCACTCTCGAAACCAAGAAGATACTAAAGCCAACACAGGCTTGGCCTTTTGGAGGTGCTCCTTCACCGTTTCTTCTAATTGAAGGCGTTGGGGGCTGACCAAGTGCTCTCCTCGGTATAAAAGACTTTTGTCTTGAATTTTTGCTTCAATGATTCTAAGAAAATCAGCCGGATTGTGTGAATAGAGGCTGATTTGACCTGCCGTTTTCATAAGTTCTGGCATAGAAAAGGAGGGCAGAAATTCAGACAGATGCTCTATAGCCGCCTCCAAAGCCATGCGTGCACCCACCTCAGGATCGGGTAGAGGCATAGGGCCATGAGCCTTAGCCTCTTTTTCAAAGTTCTGTAATCGGCTCAAAGAAAAGTCCTTCTCGGCTGCTGCTTTGAGCCAAGTTGCGTGACGTTTGGTAGGATCATGCTTTTTTTTGGCGGTGCGGGTGCGTAAATTAGCGCGACTGGCCGCTTTTCCACCCGATTCACCCCTTTTTTGAAGGTCCTCACGAATGGCTTGCGAGCGTTTAGAGAAAAGCTCAATCAAGGTCTCAAGGCCCTTGATTTCAAAAAGGCCATGAGATTTAAAGTCGAGTCCATAGCCCATCTTTAAAAGTATAGGGGCTAAAAAGGCGCGAGATTGTAGACCGTTTAAGAGCTTGTCTCGATAGAGATAATCCCCAAAAATGGTACGCCATTCCTGTTGCTCCGTTAAAGTCGCATTCATAAGCACGGCATGAATATGGAACTCGGGATCGCCTGCACGCGAGTCTACATGTTCAAACAAAGCAAAGGTCCAATTTTTAGTTTTCTGCAAAGACTCTACGCCTTGATCTTTCTTACGCGTGGCTGCATATTTTTTCTCCATGGCTCGAAGGGTCTCACGAACTGCCTCTCGAAAGGCCTCTAAAACAGCCTCATTGCCTGCCACCAGACCTAGAATAGAAACCGATTTGGGGGCCGAGAAAGTTAGGTCATAACCGGGTCGATGATGATTGCCATTCTTGGTTTGGTTCATCATTTTTCCGTTGGGCAACTCACCTTCTAAGAGTTTCTTAAACACCGCGTGATCGACAGGACCTTTGAGACCTAAAAGTTCAGCCCCTGTGCCGAACCATTCTGAACGCTCCGTCGCGCCTAAGGCGGTGCTGTAATCGCCTTGCTGATAATAGCTAGAAGCTTCTGAGGCGGATTTAAGGGTATAGATACTCAGCATACGCGTTCTCGGGACACAACTTGGCTTTTAAGGGGATACTCTGCCTTTAATCGCCATTTTAATGCTGGGGTTGATGTATTAGAGGCATGCTTGGTTTCAGCCTTAGAACTCTGGTCTTGTGGTAGCGCTTCCTTGTGCGATGAAAGGGGGTCTGTTGTTGGATGCTGGACGAGGGGTACAAAGGTGAGTTCTAAGCGGGGTCGTTTTTTAATTTTAAACGTTAATTTTGTGAGGGGATAATTGCCCGCTAATTTAAGGAAAGCCTCACAATCGGGCAGCATTAGAAATTCCGTCTCTTTTATCAGGGGTTCTTTGAGACGCTCTTGATGCATGGACACCCCATCACGCATGGCATGTGCCCCATAAGAGAAACCTTCTTTTTGCTCTAAGCGCTCGATGGTGCCCATCACCCTAGACATCCAAGCGGCGGAAGCCGGTTCTTGGGAACGAAAAAAAACTTTGGTGTTAAAAAGGCTGCTTAAAACCTCCGCTTCATTTTTACCGTAGAGGGTGTAGAGTTGGTGGATATCTTGTAGGGAAGCCACCATCGCAGCCCCATATTTACGACCTCTGGATAAAGCTTGGTTCAGGCTTGGAACCCGATGCAGACTGGCGAGTTCATCCAGGAACAGCCACAGGCGTCGGGGCTGTGTGGGATCTAAACTAAGCAGCGCTTTAGAAGCTACCTCTAACCACAGCGAAATCAAAGGTTTGAGCGCATCGATTTTTTGACTATTGGAGGCGATAAAAAGCCAAGCATCTTTTCGATCTTGTTCTATCCAGCGTCGAATCGAAAACAAAGAATCTTCATCGGTAAGATAGCTTAAGGATTTACAGGTGGTGGCTAGGGTCGCTTTAATCGACAAAGCGGTTTTTTCGTTTTGCTCTGACATTAAAGCTTCAGCGGGCGTGCCCACCAACAAAGCACCAAGGCTTTTTAAATCTTTGGCAAACAAAGGGCCGAGTAAGGATTGATTGCGACATTGGTTTTTGGTCTTCAAAGTCATGGCCGCATCCGCAAAAACGGCGCGTGCGGCATCAATCCAAAAAGGATCGTGTTGCAAAGAAGTAGGAATCAGGGCGTGGGCAGCACTTTCAAAGTCAGCCTTATCCGAACACTCCTGCCAGATGTTCCAGCTGACCGAACGCGCATCCAAGGGGTTGAGCAAGCTATCCTTATCCGGTCGATAATAATGCGGTATAAAAGCCCCATCAATGTCGTAGACAATGGCACGTTCCCCTTTGGCGCGCACTTGATCCATGAGTTCTTGCATGCATAGCGATTTACCTGTGCCCGTGGTGCCCGCCAGTAACAGATGCTGAAACTCGGAACCTGAGACCAGCGGTACGCCCGCGATTTCAAAGGGAGAGGCTCTATCCAGATCCTTTAAGTATTTTTTAAGGGCCTTGGGACTTAAGCGCACCTGACCCAAGAGATCAGTGCTCTGTGCGCTATCATTGCCTTTGCGCTTTAAGTAAATGAGGCCACCGGCAAATACGCCACCTGCGAGGAAGAAAACCTGCCAGAGGGACCGAATGGCACAATCTATGCCACGTTGGGTATAAAACTGCCGATCGGGGCTTTTCATAAAATCGATGGCCTTCAAAGTAACCCTACGACCATTGGGTGCTGTGAAGGTGTGTTTAACCCCTTCACCCATGATCTGGATTTTGAGGCTTGCTTCGATAGATTGAGAGATCATATAGAGATCGACATTCTTGACTTTGAGGCAGCCAAGGATCATAAAGCTTAAGACGAACAAGCAAAGGGCAAAGACTAAGGTGTCGCGTATCACCTGACCCAACATGCGCAAGGCATGCAAGGTTATTTGTCCCCCACGGGTTAGATCACGAAAGGTAGAGTGTGTAGGGTTCATGGATCCTCCTTGGAAGATTCAACACCATTTTTGGGTGATAACTCCGATGCTGAAGGCGATGGAAAGGTTAATTCCTTGGGTACCATGCTACCCAGGGATCGCCAGGCCACACTGCTGGCCAGTGCTCGCTTTTCTACATCCAAAAGGTTGGCTCGGATTTCCAGTTGCTCTTGGGTCCTCTTCGATTCGATATCGAAGTTTTGTTTGCGTTCAAGGCTTATGGGTTCATCTAGACCTGCCTCCTGTACTCGTTCTTGAATGCGAGCTTGATGCTGGGCGTGGATCCCTTCTACAGGGTGGCTCTCACGCAATGTGCCTTGTTGCTTTAAAAACAAGGCTTCAACTTCTTCAGGGGTGGTGGCTTGGCTTCTAAAGCCTTGTTTGAGATGATCAACTTCTGCCTGTGCAAAACCTTGCATGTGCAAAAGATTGCTGTGTGGATCGTTCACAATCTTAGAAGCCGCCTCAAGACCTTCCGAGGACACCAAATGCGACCAATACTGCGGACTTAAATCTTGATCCATTTGCAAGGCATTTTGTTCCACAAGGCTTGCCTGTGTCTGATAGCCTTTGGCATAGGCAAAGTGGGTTTGTGCAGAGGTTAATTGAGCGTCAGTCTGTCCCAATAAAGCGCTCATCGATTCGGTTTGGCCCTGATGTTCAGCGTCTAAGAAATTCAAGCGGCCTTCCTTGCCCTCAGACAAGGACTGACGCAAGAGTTGGCTCATGCCATGTTTATCGGAATACTGCTGTGCTTCTTTGAGGTGCTGGCCTTGGGTGGTTTTAGCGGAACCCCTCAATCCAACTTCGTTTTTGGTCAAGGGAACTCCCATGCCAACTTGTGCAAAAAGCTCCAACCCTATACTGTCATCAATATAGTGATTTTTTGAGAAATCCTTGACCAAATCGTAATAACGCGAAAAGGCAGTCTCTTGAAAGGATTGAGCGTGCTGGTTATAAGCAGTACTATCGCTGGTATCCTTGGAACGACTCTCCTTCCATTCATCAACCCGATTAAAGACAGCGTTTAAGTTTGTAGAGGCCCCCTCTAGTTCTTGGGTACCCATCTGCCAGCTTTCATTCGCGTTCTGGTTCAAAGCATTGGAAACATGATTGGAGAGTTTGAGGTTGCTGTTAAGCTTCGGTACTGCGCCTGTCATGTCTAAAAGTGGCTTATTGTTCGGCATGCTTTGGACTAGGGAACCATCGAGGTTTTGAGCGCTGTGTTTGCCTGCTGCAACCACCGAGTTGGTGTCATATTTAAAAGCCGTTGTATTGCTGAGATTATGATTATCAAAGTGCGTATTGGCTAAACTGTAATTGCCGGTGGTCGCTTCTTCTGCTGCATGCGAAGCAGCTGATTGGCCGATGCTACCAAAGTGGGTGGAGAGTTGGGAAAGCGCGCCTGCCCCATAATGGATCATACCGTAGGATAAAAAAGGCACCGACATCATGGTATAGCCTGCCACCGCCGAGACCCATTCATTGGCTTCGCTTAAGGGTCTGATACTCGAAATTCCTAAAGTGCCTCCATGCATTGCCGCCATACTTTTGGATTTGCCATAAAGATTGACGACCATGTTCAGAATAGAATAAAGCGGAGCCCAGGATTGGATCCAAAAAAGCGCGATGATGTATTTTTTAATAATGGCAAGCCCACCGGGAAATAAACTCACCGCCACCATGATGGGAAAGAGCCCATAAAATAAAACTTCCACCACCACCTTGAGGGTTGAAAGGGCTAAGGAAGCCATATTGCCTTGGAGCTGATAGGCGGTGCGCTGTTGGGCTTGGGCACGGGTGGTGGCATAGGCTGTCACGGCCGCACTCGCATTATGAATTTGATTATTTTCTAAGAGCGCATCTTTGATAATATTACGCATCATATTTTGTCTTAGGATCAGAGAGGCTTCGGTTGAGAGCCCTGTGAGATAGTGATAGGACAAGCCTACATTGGACATTAGGCTGCTCATCGCCTCTTC
The DNA here is from genome assembly GCA_964522825.1 of uncultured Legionella sp. Classification (GTDB taxonomy): domain Bacteria; phylum Pseudomonadota; class Gammaproteobacteria; order UBA6186; family Azoamicaceae; genus CADEGZ01. The sequence goes on along the minus strand of CAZFXA010000002.1, from coordinate 55,850 downwards.
TTTAGATTGGCCTGGGTATAAGGCTGGACCGTAGAAATGCTTAGCATCTTTCTCGAGCTTTTCCAACTGTTTATCATCGTTTTCCATGGACTTAGCACAAGTCATAATCTGGTTTTGATTAGGTCCTACCCGATAGGGGAATCCTCGAATGGGAGAGGCATTTTTTTTCAGAAAAGCCCAGACATCGGGGGTTTCTAATAAGGCTTTGAGGGTGTATTTACCTTTGGCAATATCAAAGACCATACAGTTTTGCACAAAGGCTTTAAGATTAGCAGCAGCATCTGGATCGCTGATGCTAAAATCGGCGGTCTTGCTTAGCAAACCGGAAGCCATGGCCACCCCATGCGATCGGTATTTCATCACATCGCCTGCAGGCGCAAAGATGTTGTCCAAGTGCTGTGCTAAGATATCGCCCATTTGAGAAGCAATCCCTGCAAAGGCTCCAAGTACAAAGGGCACATTGGCCACGGGTCTAACCAAATTTGTCATCCGATCTCGAATGATGATATCGATTTTGGGCAGCATCAGCGCATTCATTAAAAGAAGCGAAGCCACAAACCATCGCACCGAGGGCAGAAACTCTTGTTTAATGACCAGCGTCATCACCGCCATAGCCATGGCAAAAGAGCCACTGATGTAAATCAGGGTGCAACCCACCGAGCCTTTGCCATTAAACAAGGCTGCAATGGCATTAAAGGTATGGCTTAAACCTTCACCACCCCCATGTGTTATCACATCCATGGCCATAAAAAAGACTCCTTATAAATGTGAGAAAATCTGAGCGCTCACCCGCGCCGTAATTTGTTTTTCCATCATTTGAACCTTTGCGATCATGTCATCCAGCGTGCCTGTGCGTTGCATTTGCAAAGCGCGAACCGCCATCGCTCTTTCTTGGGCTCTGTGTAACATGCTTAAAAATTGCTTGGTGTCCTTTTTGGGGAAATTAGGATTTTGTGCGGTCTGCACTAACGCTTCGATACCCGCTTCGATATAGCGATAGACCATATCCAAGGCAATGATTTCGGCATACTGCGTAGGGAACAATAAAGCCGTGCCTTGGGTAAAAGCCCCGTAAACATTCAGCATTTTATAAAGGGGCAAAGAGGTTGCTTCTAAAAAACCTTTTTCTTGGGTACTCAGTGCTTCCTTATCTTGAAGGACTTTGATTTCCATATTCGAAATCAGAGTGGTGACTTTGGCCACAAAGCCTTGAGTCTCCGTTAAGGTAATGGTTTGGGTGGAGGGACTTAGACACTTTTCATCGCTGCAACCATAGACCTCGACATTCTTACCCATGAGGAGGCTTTCAATGAGGGCATTACCTTCTAATTTAGATGCATAAATGGTATAGGTGGGAGGGGCATCACCGATTGTGCGCACCACAATGGTGCCTGTTAAGGACATGAACAGCCATTGCAGTTCTGGATCAAGATCTTTGAGGGTAGTATTTTTTTGAATGGTGTCCCAGACAATATTGATATCATCCATCACAGGCTCACCTTGGGCGGCAGCTTCTTTATTTTTGGCATTAACGGCGGCTTGGGTCTGACACTGCTTGCGGGCACTAAAATAGTCTTCATTTTTGTTTTTAAGAACCTGCGTTATGCAGCTTCGAACACTCTCGCCATGAAAGACCGCGGCCGTATTGTTCACCAATTTGGCAGTGGCCTCACAAGAATTGATATTGTTCCAATTGGCCTCATTGACCCAAGATTGCAATTCTTCAATCTGGTTCATGATTTGGGGTGAGATTTGTTTTAAGGCCAGTGAAAAAGCATAGCCTGGGGAGCTGCCTCCAATCACTTTAAGGGTTTCAATGAGTTTGGCGCTGTTAATGTAGCCCAGCCCCCCCATGTGCAAATCAATGCCTGCACAACCTGCTTCTATCTTGGGCATTTGTAAGTTCATGATTTGCACATTGCGCGAGGGGCTACGCATAAAGAGGCTTCCGCCCGTATAAAAACCGCCTTCCTGACCTTTATAAGCCCCACCTTTGGTGACATTACTCACCGAGCCTTTATTTAAGTCATTGAAAAAGGTTTGTAAATCCGACTCTAAGCCTGCGTGTAAAGAACCAGAAAAAAGTCCTGTGAACATCATTAACAAAATGGGTAAACGAATGCTAGCGAGACGCATGCAAGTTCTCCTCTTGTTGATGAAGGACGCGTTTGACATTATCTTCGAGTTGAGAATAAGCAATGGCACCCTGGGCAAGGGGTGTGATCACTTGGGTGCGGGGATCAACGGCTGCTAAGAAAGGGACTTGTTGTACTTTTAATAAAGCAGCAATACCTTGATTATTATGGCTGTTTGTAAAACCGGGTAGTCCTGTACCATCTAAAGAAATCGGTACTACTGTGATGCCATAATCTTTGGCAAAGGCTTGAACGACGGATGCAAAGATTTTGCAGTAGGGACATTCGCCTTTAAAGAAAAAGAAGAGGCCTTGGGTACTTGCAAAGCGTTGCAACGCAAGGCGAGTGCTGGCTTGTTGTTCTTTGACATAAAGGGCTTGAGCCTGGGGCGCTGTGGGGAAACGAAGGCCATAATCAAGGGTGGGGTTATGAAGGAGCATGAGCTGGTAGCGATCGGTAAAGCTTTGTGCTTGATGGATGGCCTGAAAATAGTGCTCGGCAAAAGCTTTAAGATGGACTTCTGTGGGCTCTAAAATCGCCAGGTTTAAGCTTTGTTCGACCGCTTGCTGCAAGACTTGCATGCGCTGGGTAGGATTGAGCGATTGCTTGGGACTTTTTTGGTGCGGGTTGAGGCGTTCATACCAAAACCAGCCTTTTTGGTGTTGCTCAAAAAAAGTTTGTGCAAGCGTGTTCTGAGACATCAACAGTAGCCAACCACTAACCATGCATTTTAAAAAAAGGTGTTTGTTCATGGCGCCTCCGTGCTTGGCTTGAGAGCAGGCGCTTGGTGTTTAAGGGCAATGGCTTTAGCGTTTTGTTCTAAGGCTTTGACTTTTTGATCAATGTCATATTGAGACATTCCCTTTTGTACAGCCTCGAAAGTTTTAGGCGCTGTACTTTGAACCTCAGCGATAATTTCTGAGAGCTTAGAGCGTGCATAAGAGGTATCGAAATTTAAACGACTTAATTGTTCGGCGGTCAAACTCTGGCATTGGGGATGTTCTGCATCGCCCCAGGGCAGATGGAGTTGTTGGTGGGCAATTTCTTGCATAATGCGCGCTAGCTGGGAACCATAACAGCAGTAAGCATCCCTTTTTTCAAGACAAATCTTGACACCAAGCTCCTTGATTTCATTAGAACAATAACGGCCTGGGACTTTTACGCAGCGTTTGGTGCGCAGCGCTGCAATGGCTAATTGCTTTTCATCTTTGTCACAACCACCCAGTAAGCCTTGTAACAGTCCTTTGAGTTTGCAGCAATCTCGTATCAGGGAGCCAAAATTCACCCGACATTCTTTACAAACCCCCTGAAATACCGAAGGATTATCGCGGCTACCCTGAACACCCCCTAAGCCGTCTTCCCCCGTTTTAGCCATTTCCAAAAGCGCGCTTAAATGAGCGGCCGATTGTCCAAAATCACCCGCCTCAAAACCCGAGGACTCGGCCTCTGAGGTGCTTAAAAAATGAAGTTTGCCTTGATCAAAGCCAAGACCTGTTTCCTTGCTATAGTTGGGTGGAGTACAGTTGAAGGTATTCTCGTACTCTAGGCAGATGCCGTTTTTTTCAAGACTGCACTTAGAATGGATTTGGGTGCAACCTTGTTTCAGTAAAACCTCACAGGTATCAATGGTTTCATCCGGCCCACAAATATAGCGCCGATGTTCGGTCCAATGAGGACGCTCTACAGGATGTGGATAACCTTCAATGGTTCTGCTTTGCTTGAGGTCGGTTTGTTCTGATTCCAAGAGCGCGCAAGCGTTGGTGGCCGTTTGAGCTTCTTGTGCTTCGCAACCTTCCCAATGTTCTTCAAGGATGGGATCTTGGGGAATCGTGAACTGCCAGGTGTAGGTGCCACCCCGAACACGGTCTCTATTCTCTTGATATTTTTTGCCTGTTTTAGGTTGAAAGGCCGTAAAAGAAGCCGTAAATCCATTGGCCACACTGGGTGTCATGCCACCCGCTCTAAAATCAACACCGCCTTCACCATGGTGTTGAGAGCCCATGAACTGAATGGTTGCTTTACTTAAATTCGGATCATCACCCAAGGCAGGAGTCACCCGAAGATCGACGGGACCCTGGTTATCACACTGAGAGACACCAATATGGCCTGTTTTTAAGTTAATACCAAAGGTCACGAGGTTAAAACATCGTGCGGTAAAATGGGCTGTCACCGTTTTAACAAGAGGCGCTTGTGGGATGGCTCGCACCACCAAGCGCTTGGTACAAGCTGTGGCCGATTGGGGTGCGGATTGTCGACACTTGATGATCTTAGGTTGAGCAGGCGTTTGGGGTTTTGCATCCGTTTTAAGTATTTTTCCCTCTGAATCGAGGGGATGTTCGATGAGCACTTTTTTAATGAGGGTGTCTTTATCTAAAACAGGATCGGTATCTGCGATTTTAAAATGGTGTTTTTGACCCACAAAGTTTTGAGCCTCTTGGAGGCTTGGTTGATGGGCTTTTAGATCGCTGGCACGCTCGACCGTTTTTTGGGATAAATACGCTTTGAAGGGATCTTCGCCTTTTTTACTCCCATCATATTTCTGCTTAAAGGTGTTCGAGAGTGCATTATTTTTCCCTTCAAAGGCCGTATTCTCCGGTTGTTTTTTAAAGTCCGCTTCGATCTGTCTTAAGCTGGCACTTTCATCCCTATAACCTTTTTGATGCAGCATCCCGGCGGTTGCTTCACCTTCTTCCTTGGGGCCTGCTAATACCGGATAGATACAAAAAACCCCTAGCATCATGACTAAACGCTGATATCGCTTAGTCATGATGAACCTTGGCGCGGTATTGATTTAATAGCCTTGTGGCAAGGGCTTTAGCTTTGAGGCAACCTTTGCGTGTGATGAGTGTGAGGGCTGCATCGAGGGAAGTGTCACCATAAACGACTTCAAACAAGGGTGACATTTTTTCAGGAATTTCCCGAGGCGCTAAGACTAATACCACCGCAGGCACCGCTTGGATATGGTAGTTTTCAAAAGATTCCGGATCGATAAGGAGTCCTGCAAGATTATCTTTGCCAAATAAGGCAAAGGATTTTTGGGTGGTCTTTTCTAAAGAGTCTTTATAGAAACCTCGGATCCGTAATGGAATATTCAAGTGTGCAGCCTGTTCGGCCCATAAGCGTAGACTTTGCTCGGGCATGCTCAGGGATACAAAGATCATTAACTCATAAGGTTTTTTAGAGGAAGGGATGGTCTTGAAGGTCTCTAAATCCTTAGAAGCTTCTGTATCCAAACATTTGGTATCACACGCTAAATCCTTGGCGAAGACTGGATGAACCAGGCAAAGCGTTAATAGCAAGGTAAAAATTTTATAAGACACAGCAATTTCTCCTTCGAAAAATGAGATAAGAAAAATCCTCGCCTTTAATGGGGTATTCTTTGTTACTACCCCAGACGAAAGTGCTGCGCCCAATGGGATTACAACCCATGCCAGGCTTTTTAGAGACTTTTGGGTAGGTCATTTGGAGCTTGTATTGATCTTTGCGCCACCAAGGCATGGGATAAAGACCACAGGCTGCTTTTTTGCCCATGGAGCCAAAGAGCAGTAGCTCTCGGTGTAATTTAAAAATCATCTTCTCGAGTATCAATGTGCTGGCATCCACACCGCCCTGATGGAAAGGTAGTGTGCCTGTCAGTGGGTAAACCCCTCCTTGGCACCCTGCACACCAAAAAAGGCTGCTGTGCGGGGTGCCTGTGATTGTACTGATGCAATCCGCAGCACAGGCTAATTGGGCCAAAGGGTTGGCAAACAAAACAACTTCGGGATTGAGCCAAAGCGAGAGTTCGTCATCATTCCAGAGTGGATCCAATTCTGTTAGGTAAGCAATATCAAACGATTCTGGCGTCATACAGGCCAGATTCGTAATAAAGTTCATCCAATAAAGCAAGGGGTAGACATACCAATGCACATGATAAAAAGCCGTTTTCTTGGCATATTTACCACCCTGTTTTAAATGCACGGTGCCATGGGGTGTTTTAGAACCACTGCTTAATTTGATACCGCCTAAGTTCACCATACAAAAAGGATTGGTGGTGACATCGGCCACTCTAAAAGGCTCCCAAAAACCAATGGGGATCCCCATACGTGGTTCCGGTTGTCCACAAAAACACACAGGGCTCCTATCTTCCTTGGGCGTTGTCCTATCGTGATGGGGATTCGCCACCGTTTGACCCGCAATGGCTAAGGGGAATAGACATTGCCAACACACATCGGTGATCGGATTTAGAAATTTGCCTGAGCAGGTGGCGCTTGCCTTAAAGGAAAGACCGACTAAGACACATAGGCAGGCTGTTAAACCAAAGATTTTGTTCATAGCTTAAGCTCTTCAATCAAAAGTTTGTCTTTGCGCTGAAAGACTTTGGCAGGCACTTGTGTGATACCAAAGGTCTGAACCAAACGACCTTTCTGATCGAAGTAAAAAGGTAGCTCATGTTCACGCATCAGTGCCAAGGGTGGGCCATTGACCAAGACCATCTTGCAAAAACCCTGGCTTTGTTGGTACTCATTTATCGCCCACTGAAGTTGTTCCGCATTGCTGCCATCGAAAAATAGCAGTGTTTTCTTAGAGACGAATTTTCTTAAGGGATTGATACGCGTACCTGCTTTTTGGATCAGGTTGCCATTCGTATCTCGAATGTCTTTGGATACCGTAATGGTTAAATCTTTCTCAAAACGCCGAGGATGCGTCGTGTTGACTAATCCCTTGACGGGCCTCGGATGTTCTATAGAAGCGATGACCTGTTTTCTAAGATAAGCTTGCTGACGCTCAAGCTCACCGCTGGCTTGAAGCTGCATCAGACGCTGCTCAATCAAGACTAAAGCGTTTTGTTCTTCAATCGCATAGGTTTTGCCTTGGGTGCCCAAGACTGCTGCCTGTAGCTCACCACAAAGCATAAGCCACCCCCCTAATAGTATCCGTATGAATAAGGCCCATCGCTTGATAGCGGGAGTCAAAACTGTCGGGGTGTGGGCTATGGACATAGTACTCTCCTTCTTTTAAGCGACCTTCAAAGCCTGGGATTAAGGGTTTGCCTGTGAGGGAATGAGATTTAGCCTGTGCAATGTATTCATCATTGATGAAAAAATGCCCAAAAAGATTGGTAACCACGTCCCCCGGTACACCGCGCACTTGTTTAATCAGAGTGCTATTGCGATCAAGTCCTGTTTGAGGCGGTGCTCTGAATACAACGTAATCCCCTCGCTTGGGCATTGCATGAAGATGCACGATCCAGACTTTTTGAGGCAGGCTCTCACTGAGATTAATAGCATAACCAAAATGATCGGTCAGAACCCATGCTAAAGGGATGAGCAATAGAGTCCAAGTACGTCTAAATGCTGATGACAAAGCACCCAGGCTTTTTGAGATAGTCTCTTTACAATCCAAGGAGTGCAGATTTAAGGCAATCAACATGATCACGATACCTTTTAATCAATGAACGATTAGGGGATTGTTCCATGTTGTTTGGGAAAAAGAATTGTACTAAAGTACAATTTGAGTCGTATTTTAGGTAAAAGGATTCCATATTTATAAAATTTACCCCGTTTTCTCATGAAAATAGTCATTCGCATGTGACCTTTCTCGGCAAGAGGTTTTTTGACAGCAGCATTTTAGCCACAGAAAAACAAGAGCATAATGGCTTTTACAATGTCCAATATTCCTGTGCAGTAATATTGCAGAACACGATAAGGTAACTGTTCGCAACAGCAACCAGGCTTTCAAAGAATGAGGTATCTAAGAAAGACGGTCTTGTGCAACTGGTTATCAAACTTGTTGCGTTATGGGAATATTGTGCTTGCGAAATTCACTATCATCGATTATTCTACACAAATGCAACCACCATTAAAAAAACAAAGAATTCAGAGAAAAGAATCCGAGCGTGCGTCTGTTGCCTATGAAAGAACCATAAAAGAAATCGACCAGTTTTTTGGATTGGTTGAACTTTACCGCAGTTCGGCATCTGAGTTGTTATCTGAACAAAAAATTCTTATGCAACGCGCATTAATACAATCTATTTGTTTGATTGGTGATACTTTAACCTGGTTACGCGAAGGAAAATATGGTAGAGATTTTACAGAAATGCCTCCAAAGTTAAAAAAGTTAGCGGCTGATTTCAAAGACCCTGATTTAAAAAAAATTATAGATTTAAGAAATGCTTGCACGCATGATTTTTTGTATGCTACAGAACAAGAGCAGTCGATTTTGTTGCAGGATTTAGAATCTTTGGAATTCTTAGGTGAGAATGTAAACCTTTTAGATCAAGCCATGAAAACCATTAAAGAAACAATGGGAAATCAAAAAAAAGATGTTGGAGACCTTTTTTTTGAAGGTGAAATTTCAACCCCTGATCATAAAGCGCTTGATTTGCCTCAATATTCTTATGCCCTGTTAAGAGAGATGGCATTGTTTGAATGGGCTTTGGATCATCAAGAGGACCTGAAAAAACTTTTGGGTGAAACGGGTTTTGAAAGAGCATTAAATTTTTGTATCAAAAGTTTATGTCAAATTTATAATGAGTATACAAAAAATACGATGGTCTGTGATTTAATGGATAGCGTTTTAGCACAAAGAGTAGACCTTGGGTTTGCCTATGCAGTATTAGCGCATGCTCAAGATCTAAGGAATTATCTTGCTCATCCCAATATGCATTCTTTAGAAACCACAGCTAAAAGAGAAAGAGATAGATTCATTGATAAAAGAAAAGTAATTTCCGATTTGTTTAAAGCCATTATCCCTAAACCATCTCAACAGGCACACTTGGCAACATCTGAGGCGATTCACTCAGACCCTAGTATCAACACACAACAATCTGAAGCCTCTACAAGTCCTTCTACTATGCTTTTTAGTCTTGAAGCTGTTCAAGCTTCTGGCGGCATTCTTCCCCATGAAGAAAGTGAAAGATCTATTTTAATAGTAATGCCCGATTTAGAAAATGTTAGTGAACACGCAAGCAGTAGTGATCATGAAGAACAAGGAAAAGGCTTGGTTGGTGATTATGGTAGTGAAGATAGTAGTAACGAGAGTCCAAGATCTGATAGACCTTAAACAGTGACTTTTGAAATTCAGCTGAATATTGTTTTTTATTGAATAAAATGTTAAAATTAAAACTAAAAGGTTTTGCGGGGGAGGGGTGTATATGCCGACAATTCATCAAGTTTTTGCAAAAAGCCAGGACATACAAGCTTGCAGAGAGATAGCTCGAGAGCTTGGGTTTGAGGCATTAAAAATCTTTAGGCCCGGTGTAGAAGGTGTTTTAGGTTTATACGCGCTATTTAATCCAGCGGTGCCTGGCGATGAAGAAGAGCTAAGATGTTTAGCCTTAACTTATAAGTTATCTCAGCTGATGGGTTGCCAAATTGTCGTGGTGAGTGATAGAGACCAGCGGGTGACTGAAGAACAAACGGTAGATTTTGAAAACATTAATACAGAGCGATTCACACAAATTTTTTCAGCATTGGCTACCGATATAGAACTTGACTCTAACACCGAAGCTGAATACGCTAGAAAAATGCTTACCTATGGCATTTTATATACTAATTTTCAATCTCGCTTTTTGATTAATCCTGATCAACAAGCAATTTCAAATCAAAGATCTTTACCGGATTCCCAGAAGAAATCCACATCTATCTTAGCTAAAAGACCGCAGCCGGCCTCCAATGATAATTTACTCCGTCAAGAAATACAGGCGTTTGTTAATACTGCGCCTGAAGAACAACTTCAATCGCTACAAGAATTTATTGGTCAATTACAGAAACGCCGAAACCTAGAAGTTAAGTAGCTTTTTCAACACACCAACTCTTCTATAAGAATTAGAATATCCTTGAACTCTTTGAATTAAATGGTCCCATTCTAGTTCCCAGGCGTCAACTGGGTATTGCTGATGCCATCGTTCATACTGTCATTTCTCCGCCTTAGAGAGATGAATACCGTGCTGATCGCGCATGTACAAGTAGGTCCGCGCAATCACCCCTCGGATAGCAACAGGTGGTTCGACCATGCCTTCTTTGTGGCTAATCTTCAGAGGACAACCCATAAAATTAGGCGTTGAAAATTTCAGGATCCCAAAAGGTAGTGTGCCACGGGCCTGGTTTAAAAGACCCAATGCGGGCACTAGATTATGCAAATCGGCTTCTCGGCGCTGAAAGACTTTATTGTGCCGACAACAAGCTCTTCCTTTATAGGGCTTACCTTCTTGATTGATGCAAAGCTTATAATGCCAACAGGCTAAATCTTCCCCTGGTTTTTTGGCAGGCACAATATGTTCCCATTCGATTTTAAAGTTTCTAGCATTTAAAACGGTGGGTTTATAGGAACAAGATTCTGTTTGAACGGACCCTTGACGATTAAAGCGGCAACCACAATAAAAGCTTAGTGGGTGATGAGCAAAAATCTTCCAAGCAACCCTTTTAGCCTCTTCAAAAGTCTGTGGGGCTTTAGAGTAAACTAAAACAGAATGAAGGGAGGGTTAATTTTTGAACAAACGGAAAGACACAGAACTAGACTTAGAAAAAAGAGGGAGCGTACAATCATTTTCATGTTCACCTTGGCTTAAATGTTTGTCTAGAGACTTTCCGGGTTGTTTTCTTAAAACAAGCTCATCCATCTCTAAGAGCTGGAAGCTGGGTTTAAACCATGGATTGCTTGAAAGCTCACACTCCTTCACCAAAGCGTTCTTGGGCCACTTGTCCAATAGCCTCTGCCAAAGACTGGCCTTGGGCACAGTAAGCATTGACGGCTTCAAAATCTTTGGCTTGGGTGGAATATAAGATCCGCGAGTAGGGATCTAAAAACAAACGCCCCACCGCACATTCTTGTCCATCCCCTAAAATCATCATTTCAGAATAAAGACCATGTTCGGTGGTGACAGAGCATAGTAACTTTTTCTGGAAGGGATCTAGAATCAGCTTTTTATCGTCGACCAAGCGGATCACATCGGACTGATTTTGCATATGAATGAGTTTCCAATAAGAATTCGTATAAGCCGCAATCCCTGCCGGAGAGGCAAAATAATCGGCAATGCTTTGGGTGATGGTAATCAGACAACCCTTGTACTTACGAGCACGCCTGGCGATGGATTCGATAATGGCACCACCCTGACCACCTTTGAGTAGGTCCCAGGCTTCATCGACAATCAGGGCGGTTTGCTGCGTTCTAGCCCCTAAGTACATTTTCTCGGCCACATGGTGCATGAGCAGCATAAAAATAAGACTTTGGAACCCTTTATTGCCACTGATTTCTTCTAGCTCAAAAACCACCATAGGATTGTTAAAATCCACACTGGCTTTGCCATTAAAATAAGTACTATAAGGTCCCTCACTCGTGTAAGGATATAAAATAACCCCTAAGTCTTGGGCGCGGGGATCTGGATGGGCTAGGAGCCAATTGGCAATATCCGTCATGGAACCTGTTTGGGCTTTTTGATCCCAAACCGCTTTGATGGCTTTGGCAATATAAGCGCTTTCAATGGAAGCCGCGTGGCCTTCGGGATCAATCATCAGACACACAAAAGGAATCATAAAAGCTAAGAAGTCTTCAAAATCGGTGACCGTGCTAAAGGGGTTTAAACACAAAGGGGTCTCTTTGTTAAATTCCATAAACTCCCCTTCTAAAAGTTCGGTGATTTTTTTATAGGAGCGACCCACATCAATAATAAAAACCCGACCTCCGCTTCCTACCAAGCCACAAACGATTTCTTGAACGGTCACCGATTTACCTGAGCCTGAAATGCCACAGACACACACATTGTAATTGCCTCGATTATTGCCAAAGGGATCCCAAAATAAAATCTGCCCCCGTCTACAGGCTAACAGTAGGCGTGGGATAGACATGCCCTTCATTTCAGCAATCAGGGGTAACATGTGGGCAGCATTCTTAGCCCAAAGTTTATAGATCAAGCCTAAGCGTCCTAAATCGCTCAACAGATTGTGACTTTGCGCTAAGGGCAAATGGGCCAGCAACATCACAAAGTGCAAGAGAACATTTTTGACCAAGGGCCATTTAAGGCTGGAGGCTTGAAAGACATTGAATAATTGAGATTCACATTCATCGGCCCTTTCGTTAGGACAATAAAGGCTGATTTGAAACGATCCTTCGACCAGTCTTTCCTGATGCTCTAATTCTTGAATGATTTGACGAGCTTCAACCGCCTCTTCCAAGGCTTGGGGACTAAAGCGTGCAATTTTTTCGGCACGCTGACGCGATCGAAAGGAGCGTGCTTGGGCGATACGTTGTTCTTTGCCTTGATCGCAAATCTTCAAGATAAAGCTCAGCGAAAAGGGACAACCGATTTGGGCACCCCGATCGAAGAGATGCCCAATCAGATCGGACATCTGGGAAAGATGAGGACTTCGGTCTTTAAAGTTTTGTACGCGAAAGTTTCGGATCTGAAAGTGGCTTTGTTCTCCCTCATAGACAAAGATTTTGCTCGGGGTCATGATATGGGAGCTCTCTGTTTGGGCTAGATGCATGGCCAGGGTATTGCGTTCATCGATTTCAATGGATCGGGGTTCTAGGGCAGCACTTGGGTTTAAGAGAGCATCCATCCAAGCCATCAAAGACTCCGGCTTTAGTGTCTCAGCCTGCATGCCAGAACCCTTTAAGGCGCTTAACAGTGCATTTTTAAAGCCCTGTATTTTGTGATCGTCCAGCTTCAAACTCTGATCAAAAACCAGGGTTATTAGTAGACGATAATCTCTGAGTACAATCCCTTGCCCCTGAATCAGGGACTGATGGACGGCTTTTTGATAAAAAGCCACCCGACGTTGGCTACCCGCTTGTATTAAAGGGCTGGGATGGGAGCGATGGGCCACAAAGCCTTGGAAGGCAGCGCCAATCTGAGGGTTAGCATGGAGCAAGCAGTGCAGTAGGGTTCCTTCTGGTAAAACGCGTTGTAAGAGGGTGTAAAAGATTTGTACTTGGTGATCGAAGGCTCCATTGAGAGGACAGGCTTCTACCACAATCCCTTTGGCTTCAGTACAGTGATAAATCTCGGTCTCTGGATCAAAGTGTTGGTGCGGTAAATACTCGATGATGGATTGTAGACCCAAACGCTCATTGAGGTTTTGAAGACTTCCAAATGCTAAGGGCTGTTCATCATCCTGTAGCAGCAAGCTTTTGAAAAAAGTGTGCAAGGATCCCTTCAGTCTGGCGGCCTCTTTAATCAAGATAGGGTTCCTTGGTATCTGATTGATCATCCTTTACCACAAAGTGGATCCACTGTTGTTCGTGAATAATGCCTTCCTTGCTTTGATAGGGTGCTACCCAGAGAGTTAAAGCCTCTGGTGGTTGACTAAGGGGCGCATTTTGGATCTTGAAGGTTGAGGTTGTTTGAGTACAGGTAGAAGTAGGCTTTATAAGGCTGCCTTCATCGATTCGGCGATCGATCTCAGAAAGACGTACACAGCGCAGACCGTCTTTATAGGGGCAGTCAAAGGCCTGATTGCCGCAGCCAGTGAGACAAGCCATGGACAACAACAAAAGAATTTTTTTCATGGGGATGTTCCTTCTAAAGAAAGAGGGGTGTTCGATGCTTTGGCAGATGCTTTTTGAGATCCAAAAGCAGTCCCTGCATGAAAGACCACATCCACTTCTACGCCTGCAGAGACTTGCAAGACGGGCTGGTATTGTTCGGCGCGTTGAATATTGTATTTAGCCATGAGTTCAAAGGCATCTCCCGCACCCTCTGCACCTGCATTTTTAAAGAGGTTAAGATTGCCCTTAGCATCTATCCCTCCGAAAACAGAGGATCCCTGTTTAGCACCCAGTGTGGCTTTACCCAGACCCGATAAGAGTCCACCCATAAAGCCCCGTTTTAAAACCTCTGCATCTCGAAGTACGACTTTGCCCCGAACCCCATTTTTACCATCCAAGCCATTCACAAAACCAGCCACTTCGCTTTCAATGACATGCCCATCGCTTTGCACGCAGCTTAATTTCTCAAGACGCATGTTGATGCGCTCGTTGGATAATTCGCCGTGGGCTGCCGCAATCACCCGACAATCTTTGAGTCGGCTTTTGGCATGATTGGGAAGGCTGGCCAAATCCACTAGACGCAAAAGCACTGGTTGAGGATTGGCTTGGCTAGAGACCCCTGCTGAGATGTCGAGTCCATTGAGTAAAACGGCTTTGACATAGGTACCTGCAGGGATAAAGCGATCAATATGGGGTAAGGCTGGTTCTGCTCCGGATACACTAATAGTCTCTGAGAAAATACTAGAGGTAGATAGAGAATGCGCACCATTCTCTTCTGATAGGGGACCATTGAAGGATAATTCATTCAAAGTCTTCGGTTCTTGCACTATTGGCTCAGACTTTAAAGTGGATTGCTCTAAGCGTTGGGCCTGATCTTCGAGTTGCTGTCGTTGTTTTTGTTGAAGCTCTTTGAGTTGTTCAATCTCTTTGACAAGGATTTCTTGGATTTTGCGTTGTTCCCCTAATTGATGTTCGGCCTTAAACAACCAAAAGCTTTTGTCCTCGGGTGTGCGCGTGACATCAAGCAAAGGCGTGTCTACAGCAGTATCCGAGTGTGAGGTTCGTTCCTGTCCTAAAAACACTAAGAGCCCACCTCCAACCAGTAAAACACCGATGATGGTTTTAAAAATCAAGCGTTGATGGGTTCGAAGCTGCGCCCGGCTTAAACTGAGGTTCATGGCCGCACCCAATACACTTTGGTGAAGGCTTTAGGGAAGAGTGTTTTATCCACAATGCTAATCGCCTTAACCTCTTCTTGATACACATCGAGCTCTGTTAAAGCAATAGGGGTGAAGCCTACATTTTGCAGCTCTAGGATTTCTGCCTTAAAAAGAGGGCCTTGGTAGATTTGAACAATGCGCCCCTTCAATGCCTTAGAAAATCGAATAGGACTATTCACGGAGGCTGGCACAAAATCCCTAGGGGTATGGCCTCTATGTAAGTCTGAAATCACTTGTTGCAAGAGACTTAAATAGTCAGTCTCCGTAGGCTCAGGCGGCAGTGGTGGAACCAACACAATGGATTGTGCACTTTGGGCATGCAGAGACAGTTCTAAGGTATAGGTTTTACCTGCTTCGGTACTTATAAAAAGTGCCATCGGATTTTGAGAACCCTCTAAGGGCTTGATGAAAATCTGACCCGCTTCACTGTCTTTGTCGAGTTCAAATTGTCCTTGCAAGGCTTTCACATTGCTAATGCGATCGTTTTCAATGGCAATGTGATTTAAATGCTTGGCTCCAACAACAGCTTTGGTGGTGGTACCTTCTTGTATAAAGATTCTTTGGGTAGCCTGTGTGCTCAAGCTCCAGCTAAGTGTGATGAAGGTCAATAGAAATTTAAGGTGATGCATCTTTGAACTCCTCAAAGGAACGGATCCATAAGCGGCCTTGCTCGCGCACAAACTGTAAGCGGTAGATTTTTTTCTGTGTAGGCATAGGGCTATTACCCAGGGTTGTTTTAAGCTCTCCCTCAACTTCTGCTATCAATTTTTTGCCATTGATTTTAAAGTTCTTGGTATCAAAGGTCGTACTGATGCCCAAACGTTCGACTTCTAATTGCTGGGCCACCAATTGTGTTTTAAGCGCTGCAAAATGTTGAGAAGAGACTTGGGCTAAAAATTGTTCACTATGCAGGGCGACGGTATTAGGACTGACATTGAGTAATAGATGCACCAAAAATTGAGACATCTGTTCTAGATAGCTGTCCGATACGGAATCCGAGGCTACCCAAAAAGATCGGTGCACTTCTGCGGGTAATACGATGACACGTTCTTTACCGATTAGTACAAAGTTCGAAGCACCCAAAAGGACTGAAATCATACAAAGGGCGGCACAGGCCATCATCAAGCGATTACGTTGCATGACGACACTGTTGTAATGTTCTGCGAGTTGTAGGCTCATCCTAAAAGCTCCCGAATATCCGAAGGAATCAGCGATTTAAAATGTCGCTGAGAGGGCAGAAAGGCATAAACACCTAGCTGTGTTAAATCGCCCAGCGGATGGGATTGTAAGGCTCTTAAAGCTTTGACCATCAAAGTACCTAGAAAGAGACCCAGTACAAAAGAAGACGTACACCAAACAAAAAAGACCGTACTTAAAAAAGTACCGATTTCTTTCCAAGTCCAGAACACCACTTTATCGGGCCTATTTAAAAAGACAGGGATCGGATCGCACATATTTGCCTCCCTAAATGAGCAAGGTTCCACTAAAAAAACTCGCTGCTTTGAGGGCAACCACCGTAATGGCCGCTGAACTTGCAGCCACTTTTAGATTTTGCGAAGCCACTGCCCAGATAGTTCCTACCAGAGCGCTGGCAGAACCTGCGATATAGCAGCCATTTTTTACAATTTTTTGTGTCTCAGTGGTCAGGGTTTTAAGCTCTGCGACCCTGTCGGTATCGGCTAAGGCGGCCTGACATTGAAAACTTAAGACGTAAAGAATGAGTACCAGCACCGAGAACATGAAGGCTCGCAGGGCAGGATCTTCGGTCCAACTTTTTGTTTTTGCTTGATTCATGGGGCACCTCCTAAAAGCTTAGTTTTCTCCTTTTTTCTCAAAAAAGCATTGATCTTTAGTACCATCTGCTGGCCTTTTTTGAAAAAAGAAGGGTTTGTTTTGTGTTCTAAACTTAGGCGCATGAGCTTTGCACTGAGTCCATGCAAGGTTGCACAGTTCATTTGCTCTTTAAGCCCCACCACATATTTTTTAATGGAGCTCAAAGACAAACAGAGTTTGCCTGCGATTTGTGATTCGGTGTAGCCTTGGATCACCAACTGCGCTACTGCCAGACGTACGCCTTTCAGATGGGCTAAGGGCGGTTGAACATAAAAATCCTTATGCATCTTTAGGATCCTTGCTCTGTTGGATCTTATGAATGTCAGCAATCCATTGCTCAAGCGAAGCACGGCTCTGACATAAAGGCGGTAGAGGGCTTCCACCCTGAATGACCGCTTGGGTCTTGGGCAGATCACCTATAAGCAAGGGTTCAGACACTGCATAGCCTTTGGAGCTGTTCTGACATTCGATCACACCCGGCAAATAGGAGGGATAACGATGCGGTGCTTTATGGACTAAACCTTCATAGCGTTTTTGAAACTCTAAGCTGCAAAAGGGCAGTTCTTTGAGGCTGATAGCACAAAGCTTTACCCAACCACCCATGTCTTCGATGACCGCATGAATCAAGGGATCTTCGAAAGCCAAGCTTTGGTAGGTTCCAATCTGCCGAATGGCACGTTCGACCAGGGTCCAAGCTTGTAAAGCTTTGGTGCCGCTGCCACCTTCCAGATGACGGATCAGATCCGCAGGCTTTGGAAAAAACTGACCCCCATTGGGATTACGTAGGTGAGCCTTCAGAGCGATTTCAAGTTCCGACAAACTATAAGGCTCTAAAAGATTCCAGTAAATATCACTCAAATGTTTAGAAAAGCTTTTCCCGTAGAGCTGAGCGATGGAAGCTAAGATCGCTGCAAAAGCTTCTGCATCAGTAGCTTTCATGGCTTCGTTCCTGTTGTTTTGCTCTCACCCAAGCTTGTAGCTCACGGATATTATCTGCCTGTTGTGCCTCAATAGGGTTTAAAAGCCGAGGGGGATGTTGGTAGTTATGCATAAAGCGATCGATTTGATCGGCCGTGCGTAAAATGAGTTCCAAACCATCATAGCGTTCACCCCGATCGTTGTGGCCTTGGTTGTGCGGTGTGAGACTACAGCCACTAATGGCTTCACATAAATCTTGCACGGTGTAACCGAGCTTCAGCGCTTTTTGAATCAAGGCCCGGCGTTTTGGATCTAATTGGGCACGTGAACGATTCATCACGGTCTGCCAGTGTGCAAAAACTTGCCCAACCGGAGATTCGGTGGAAGTGGTTTCAGAGGCATCCGACAACACCAATGCCTGCCTTTCCCTTCCCCTCTCTTTCACTTTCCTTCCTTTCCCTTCTCTGCCCTTCCCTCCCCTTCCCTTACCCTTCCCCTCCCTTCCAAAAAAATGCGCTTTGATGCTCAAGCCATCGCAAAGCTTATCGTTATTTTTAAGGTCTTCTAACTCAATAAATCCAGGCACCACTTCACCCGAAGGCAGTAAACGAGGGAGCCAGGTTTCGGGTTCCTGGTCTCCCATCACCTGATGCTTTAACCAACTGGGGATACGGCCAAAGGATTCCCCTTCAAAAACAAATTTTTCGATAAATTGAGCCTTTCTGAGCGCTTCTAAAAGTGCCTCACAATCCACCGATTCGTAGGGAAACACCTCGGCCCGCATGCGCCCAGGCTGCCACTTAAAATAACCTTCGCCATCACATAAACCAAACAAACCAATAAACCCAAGACGAATCGGCAATTGTGTTTCTTTTTCAGTTTGGTAAAGCCATTCATGCTTGAATAACTGGGGTTTTACCGTCCGAATACGCGGCTGTTCCACATAGGGTTTGGGTCGTCTTTTTTTCATAACACAGGGGCCTCCTTGAGATGTGATTGGATCCAATCGGTTTGTTCGATTTCGTTCAGTTTTGAAAGTGTGTAGGCTTTGTTAATGCGTACTTTTTTCAGATTCATGGCCTGAATCAGTTCTGGAATGCCATGCAGATAAACTTGCTTGGCACGGTAATAAGTATTAGTCGAGTAACCCAATGTTTTTGCAATAAAAATGTCTTTTCTACCTGTAAACGCTCCCCAAATGGGGATGGGTTCAGAAGTATTTTTATTTATGAGTGCAGCATTGGACTTCAAGTCATGTCCTGCGCTTGGAGGATGTCCCATTAATCCCTCCAAGCGCAGCCCTATTTCAATTTTTTCACTGATAAAAAGATAAGGGAATTCATGAATCGCTTTCATGCCTAAAAACAGGGATTCCAAATCTATCACCAGGACTTTAAGGTGTTTAGAACCCTTTAGCTTTTCTGCCTCTAATGGATGCCAGCCTGAAATTAATACGCGATCCTCTCCGATCATAAGGGGTCGATCTGAAGGCAGATTTCGCAGACTTTGGCTCACATCAAGCAAAATAGCGTCGATTTCTATTTTGATCAGACTTTTTCTATGGCTTCGGTTTTTAATTAAAAAATTGGCTTCTGGTGTATGGGGTGATAATCTTTCAAAATCGATGTTTGTGACATCTTCTATACGCAGAGCCATCGGTAGAGGTATTCTTATATCTTGGTTGTGCCACTTGTAGATCAAGTCTGGGTCAACCCCTAAGGTTCTAGCCAGATTGGCAGCCGTCTTATACATGGCAATAGCTTGAGATAAACTGCGATTGCTCATCACATTTTTATCTTGCCCTTCAAAAAACATCCTATTGCCCCCATCGCTGATTCTTTCAAGACTTACAAGAAAGTTTTCTCAGCATTTCAATGAAACCTGTGGACAATCCTAACCACAAAGAGCCGGAAATATTTCCGGTTTTGATGGTTTATATTGAACCCCTGTAAACCAGCCTTCAGGTGCATCAAAAAGGAGGTGGACGGATGATTTTTGAGTCGATAGCCGTTTTTGCCAATATTAAAGCCGTTCAAAGCTGTCGCCTTGAATATGACCTTCAAAAGACTAGAAGATTTAAAGCCTACGCCAATGAAGATGAAGATGACGAACGTGATCGTTTTAGAGGGGGTTGAGATTCCTTTCACTATATAAGCCTTCCTGAAAATCAGTAAGAAGTTTTTTTGAAATCATATTTTCCATGGGTTTTAAACCTTTGACGATGTGTGAAATATACTCAGGCGATGCTCTTGGTAAGAAAACACAGGTCTTTTTTAGAAAAAGCATTGAAGTGATGGAGTTTTATGAACCATAATAAAGACCTATCATTAAATTATAGAATCGTGTTTTCTAGTTTGAGATAATTTTTTAATGATCTATCTCAAGGAATTTGATAGGCTTGGTAAGCTGTCGATTTCATAGATGAATCAACAAGTTTTTTTGAAATAGTATTAGTGGAAGATACGAAAACGGAAGCCAACCAAATTAATCATGAGATTATTAACAACCTTATTCCTCCCAAGAATATTTATGCCTCACATTTAAAAAAAATTCAGGGCATTGCCTTTACTTCTAGAGAAATAGATATTATTGCCTGTCTTTTGAGAGGTAGACGATCGAGTAAAATAGCTTCTCTATTATCGATTGCAGTTAGAAATGTTGAAAATCGCATTGCAGGTATCAAACTAAAATTAGGATGTGGTTCACAGGAAGGGATTATCGATTTTATCGAAAAATCCGGGAAGCTCGTTTTTATGAATCAATACTATACGAGTTTGCTAATTGAAATTGCCTTCGAACGAGAATTAAGTAAGCTATTCAGGTCAGTCACGCAGCATCCTGTTTCTTACCTAGTTTATGATGGGGAACAAAAAGATAACCTTTTTATGCTTCGCGAATTAAAAAAGCATTTGAAGTTGGCTGGTCTGACACTATGGGAACGCAAGGAAAATTATTACACGCTCGCACAACCTCACAAGAAAAACGAACCATCTGCTAGCCATGTTATTTGTTGTTTGTCCGTATCATTGATAGAAAACAATCGAGAACTTTTTGACTTTTTTAAAAATAATCATTCTGTCGAATCGATAATTTTTATTTCTTTGAACACAGCAGTTGAGACGGACGCCCCCACAGCATTGCCAAATGATATTCAGCGCTTTGATTTAACAAAGCAAAAAAACTACTATCTTATGGTATTTGAGGTGTTAAAAATATTGTTGCCCAACCTTTCTTTTGAGGAAAATATTTTAAATTTTAAAAAACAATGTATAACTCTCTCTGATGGTTCTTTTAATCACCTTGAAGAAGAAAAAACTTTACTAAAAAATAGTGGAAAACAGGCTGTTTTTTCAGACTCTATCTTGAAGCAAAGAAAATTTACCTCATTCATGAATCTTGTGGTTCTTCTTTTCTGTATAGGTTGGCTCTATAAAAATGTTGCGGCGGAATTCTGGCAGATTAAATCGGAAATATCCACACCTTCTAACAAAGAGATTAAAACTTGGAACATACCTAGACAAGATTATATTTTTGTTGGCAGACAGAAATTGCTTGAAAATTTGCATACTAAATTACATAATCAAGAATCATTTGATGTCCGTCATTTTAATCCAAATTCAAATAGCAATACTTTGGCTATTAGTGCCTGTTCTGGATTGGGCGGGGTTGGCAAAACTCAATTAGCACTTTATTATATCCGTCATTCTCAACATCCTTATATCTTCAAAGGCTGGTTTTATGCGGAAAATATTGCTCAGTTAAAACAACAATATATTGAGCTTGCCAAAGTGCTTGGGTATCAAGAAGAAAAACCTTCTTTCGATTCAGTATTGCCTTATATTAAAGATTGGCTTTCAAAAAACCCTGGTTGGCTTTTAGTATATGATAATGTCACCACTTATAAAGATATTAAAGATTTCTTACCAGAAACCGGTGGCGATATCATTTTGACTACTCGACAACGCCATTGGCCGAATAAATTTAATCTACTAGAGGTAAATGTCATGACTCCAGAAGAAGCATTACAACTCATAGAATCCATCACTTTACGTAAAATACGCACAGAAGATCAGGAAGTGGTGCAAAAACTAATAGAAAAGTTGGGTTATTTGCCACTGGCCTTAGCCCAAGCTAGTGCTTACATTAGAAATAATGGCATCGGTTTTAAGGACTATTTAGACCGCTATTATCAAGCAGAACAAAAAATGTTAGCAGATCATGCCATACCCGAAGGAACTGAGCATGTACCTGTATCCGTTACTTGGCATACGAACTTCGATGCCATTAAAAAAGAAGCCATGCAGCAGAATATACCTTCGCTTTCTGTGCAACTCATGACTGTTTGTGCTTATTTAGAACCCAATCAAATCCCAAGAGCATTGCTTTTAAGTTGGCTAAAAAAAACCGTTCCTAACCAAGAAAATCCCGAATGGATTCTCGACCAACTTTTGGGGCTTCTGAATCGTTATTCACTTATCACCCTAGATCCAAATAAGCAGACTCTCGAAATTCACCGTTTAGTGCAAGCGGTACTGCGACATCAACATAAGCAAATATTAAAAGAACTTGATCCTTATAATCCTTCTCTTAGCCAATCTTGGTATGAAAATATTTTAAATCTTGCTCATGAAGAATTTACACGCAAAACTTTAGCTGGCGAAGACGATCAAAGGCAGCAAGCCTTGTTGCCACATCTTCAATCGTTAATGAGCCACTACACAGCCTTACACTTAAACCCTAACAGTGCTCTGTTAGCTCTGATTTCCTTTGATATAGGTGTTTCCTTATGCTATAAGGAACCTGCTTTGTCCAAGGACTATCTTGAACAATCTTTAGCTATCTTTAAACAAAAACATGGTTCAAACCATCTGAACGTCTCCAGAACCTTGCGATATCTAGGAAGCATCTATTGTCTGCTAGGTGATATCAAAAAATCACAAGCGCTTTTGGAAAGAGCCTTGAGAATCGATGAAAAAATCTATTCCAATGAAATAACCAGCACTTTAAATAACCTTGGAATTGTCTACGGAATCTTCGGTAGAGTAAAAGAACAGTGTCAACTGTTAGAAAGAGTTCTAAAAATGGATGAGCAATCTCCTGATGTAATTCCTCATAATATTGCTGCAAGCTTACATAATCTTGGAACCGCTTATATAGCCTCAGGAGAACTAATAAAAGGACAGTCCATGTTGGAACGTTCTTTGGATATTTATGAAAAAGAATATGGCCCAGATTATTTTTTAACCAGTACTGTTTTAACTAGTCTAGGACACGCGAATTGGGTTTTAGGAAATCTAAATCAAGCAAAAGCACAACTTGAAAGATCTCTAAAAATTAAGGCTCAATATTATCATGCAGAGCATATCGCTATAGGCATTAGTTTAAATAATTTAGGGAATATTCATAAAGATCTAGGAGATTCAAGAAAGGCTCGTCTTTGTTTAGAAAAAGCTTTAAAAATTAGCGAGCAACATTATGGTAAAGATCATTTGGCAGCTGCCATTATCTTAAATAATTTGTATCAGACCATTCACAATATCAATCAATCACAAATGTTATTTATACGAGCTAAAGAAATTAAACAAGCTTATAACATAGGCGACATTTCATTGAATTTTGCCACCGGTTATGGTGCACTAGGGGATGCAAACCACAAAAAATTATTACAAACATCATATTCAGCTGAGACACAGTAATTTTACACCTTCTTCTCCCCAGATGGGGATCTATTAAAGAACATACTGACTTATTTTCACTTATAATTTTTATGATTTATTTAGAAAATCTTAAGCTAACTGGTTAATATTTTCTAAAAACCTACACTGTTATTTCTGAAACCATTCAAAAAATCATTTGCCTGCATACAAACCCTCCAGTAAACAAGCTTTATTTCTTCCATAAAAACTGGAAATTTTTCCGTTTCTTTTTAGTTAAGATTAGCCAGGAAGTATTTTAAGTTTATTTAAAATACAAGAAGCCAATTTGAGGGGAAATAATGTTTGCATTCAAAAATGTTTGGGGAATGGTTTTAGGAATAGCAAGCCCTAATCTAGGGGCATATTTTGGATAAATATTCTATAAAGACTGTGATTCCCTACGATTTGAGCGAAAAAAATGCTTGGGCCATTAAGATTCGTAATCAAGCCTGGAAAACAAATGCGGCAATACCCCCATGGGTTGATAGGGATAGCGTAGGCTTAGATCAATTCTTTACTTGCCCAGTCGTGGCAGAACAGTGTTGGCAAAGACTCTATGATTTTATGCGCGCAGAGGGCGTAGAACCTTCAAATTATACCTTTATAGAACCTTCCGCAGGTTTAGGAGCCTTTTATGATTTATTACCCCCACATCAACGCATTGGTATTGATGTGGTGCCCTTTCGTACTGAGTACATTCAAAGTGAATTTTTGTGCTGGAAGCCCCAAAATAAGGGTTATCAGCATATTTGTGTAGGCAATCCGCCCTTTGGCGCTCGCGCATGGCTGGCCTTACTGTTTCTGAATCATGCAGCCCAATTCTGCGATTACGTGGGTTTTATTTTACCCATGGGGTTCCAGAATAGTGGGCAAGGCGGTTTAGCCCATAGAGTGCGGGGTTTAAATCTCGTGCATTCTTCGGTATTGCCACCTGGATCCTTTATAAAAGCGGATGGCAAGCGTTCAAAGATTAATACACTTTGGCAAATATGGTCAAGAAAAACCTCTAT
Source organism: uncultured Legionella sp. (assembly GCA_964522825.1). Taxonomy (GTDB): domain Bacteria; phylum Pseudomonadota; class Gammaproteobacteria; order UBA6186; family Azoamicaceae; genus CADEGZ01. The sequence continues at coordinate 31,569 of CAZFXA010000002.1, read as the reverse complement.
TCCCAAAGAACCGCTTAGAACCTGCGATCAATACATCGATTTGTTTAGCATCAATAGGCAGCCCGGCAAACTTTGTGGTCAGAAACGCTTACAGGAGGCCCATTGTTTTCTAGAATGTACTTTTTTTACACGCGTCCCTAAGCTAGTCCTTCGTTTAGACAAAATAAAACATCAGGGCTGTTTAGGCATTGTGATTAAACGCGATAAGGCCAAAGTGCTGAATGTGTTACGCAATACCAACTGGATGCAGTACAGCAATCTTGCCCTGAACCATTCTAGACATATCGGTATAACGCATGTACGCAAAGCTTTAACGGACCGGGGTTTGTTTGACGATTAAATGTTATTGGAGCCCATAACATGAAAAATAAGGATATTTTACCAAGACTGATCCGTTTAAGGGATGCACCCACCTACTTAGGGATGGACCGACACCGTTTTAATAAAGAGGTGCGGCCCAGCGTGACCCTGATCCCCATCGGGATCCAAGGAGTGGCCTTTGACAGACTTGATTTAGACGCCTGGATAAACGATTATAAGCAACGTAGTGGGCGTCCAACAGTCACTAACTCTAGGAGTATAGAACTATGGGACGTAAACAAACGCCAGGCTTGTACAAAAGGGGCAAGATCTGGCACGTACAAAAGCAAATCTTCGGGCATTGCCTTCGAGAAAGCACTGGCACTGAGTTACTCTCAGAAGCGGAACGCTACCTCGCGAGGCGATGCGAAGAAATAAGGCAGGCTGACGTTTATGGCGTTCGGCCTAAACGAACCTTTGAAGAGGCAGCCACCAAGTTTTTGATGGAGAATCAACATAAGCGTAGCCTGTGTTCAGACGCAAGTCAGCTTAGAATGTTGAACCCCTATATTGGGAACTTGTGGCTAGGGGCGATTCACATGGGATCATTACAGTCATTTATTGAAGCGCGGCGCAAGGAGGTATCGATGCGTACCATTAATCATGGATTAAAGGTCGTACGTCGGATCCTAAACCTAGCATCAACAGAATGGCTTGATGAATATGGTCTCAGTTGGTTGCTCACTGCACCTAAGATCAAGCTTTTGCCAGAGCCTGATCTGCGCAAGCCCTATCCCTTAAGCTGGGAGGAACAAGACAGGCTTTTTGATAAGCTACCCCCCCATTTACTGCAAATGGCTTCGTTTGCCGTAAACGCGGGATGCCGAGATCAAGAAATCTGTAATCTGCGCTGGGAATGGGAAATCCAGGTTCCAGCTTTAGGCACCGCCAAGGTGTTTATTATTCCAGCTGACTTTGTTAAAAACGGTGAGGATAGGCTGGTTGTCTGCAATGATATTGCTAGCGCGGTGGTGGAAGCCCAACGAGCTAAGCATCCGACACATGTATTCCACTATAGGAAACGACCTTTAGCGAAGATGTTAACGTCGGCTTGGAAACGAGCTAGGGTCAAAGTGGGCATTCCAGTGCGTGTGCATGATCTAAAACATACCTTTGGTCAGCGTTTACGCGCTGCCGGGGTGAGTTTTGAGGATCGGCAGGATCTGCTAGGGCATCGCTCTAGTCGGATCACTACCCATTACTCCTCAGCTGAGTTGCAAAATTTACATCGCGCAGCGAACAAAGCCTGTGAAAGGAACGCAAACAATGTAGTTATGCTCACATTGCTTCGTCGTCCAAACAGCAGCAATGTGCGTCCAATGGAGCCATTGCCCAATGTTGAAGCAGATCAAGGACCCATAACCCACACAAAACCCACACAGTGCGTTTTGGTTGGGAATGGGGTAAATTGAAAAAGTACTGTTTTTTAAGGGGTTTTAGGGTGGGCCCACTAGGACTTGAACCTAGGACCAAAAGATTATGAGTCTTCTGCTCTAACCAACTGAGCTATGGGCCCCATGTAAGGATGCAGAGTGCTTAAAAGCCCTCAAGCAAATAGTAGCGCGTATTCACGCATCAAACAACTATGGCTAGCATTCCCGCTTTCACGGGAATGCGCTAGGCGATACTACCCCTCAGCCCTGCCACCGGACTTCGAGTCTTCTTCCAGGAAGCTTTTCAGCTGCTCGGCCCGACTGGGTTGTCGCAGCTTACGTAAAGCCTTAGCTTCGATCTGCCGAATGCGTTCGCGGGTAACATCAAACTGCTTGCCCACTTCTTCCAAGGTATGATCGGTATTCATATCAATCCCAAAGCGCATTTTTAAGACTTTCGCCTCACGCGGTGTAAGTCCTGAGAGAATGCGTCGTGTCGCCTCACGTAAGCCTTCCATCGTAGCGGCTTCTATGGGCGACTGCACATTCGGATCTTCAATAAAGTCTCCCAAATGCGAGTCTTCATCGTCCCCAATCGGTGTTTCCGTAGAAATAGGTTCTTTAGAAATTTTAAGCACTTTACGAATCTTATCTTCGGGCATCTGCATGCGCTTACCCAATTCTTCGGGTGTAGGCTCTCGACCCATTTCCTGCAACATTTGACGTTGAATACGATTCAGCTTGTTAATTGTTTCAATCATATGCACTGGAATGCGAATGGTACGCGCTTGATCGGCAATAGACCGTGTAATGGCCTGACGGATCCACCACGTTGCATACGTGGAAAATTTATAACCGCGACGGTATTCAAATTTATCGACCGCTTTCATTAAACCAATATTGCCTTCTTGGATCAGATCCAAAAACTGCAAGCCTCGGTTGGTATATTTTTTGGCAATAGAAATGACCAAACGCAAATTGGCTTCGACCATTTCTTTTTTGGCGCGTCGGGTTCTACCTTCCCCAATCGACATACGGCGATTAAGCTCTTTGATTTCGGGAATACTCAGATTCAAGTTTTTTTCTAACTCGCTCAAGCATTGCTGCAGGGCCTGTATTTGATCCTGATAATCGCCTAAATGCTTTGCAAAGGCTTGCTTAGAAGCCATCTGATTTTCCGTCCATGCCAGATCGGTTTCATGACCCGGAAAATGTTTAATAAACCAGGGCCTGGGCATTTTGGCTTGTTGTATACAGAGATCCATAATGTCCCGTTCAACAGCTCGCACTTGCTCTAACATGGCACGCATGGCAATCGTTAAAGCATCAAACAAATGAGGTGCTAGTTTAAAAGAGGCCAGTGCTTCACCTAAACAATCAAAAGCAGCTTGGGTCTGTACATGGGTACGACCTCGTTTTTTCAATAAAGCTTTGGCCTCCAGACTAAGGCTCTTTAATTCTTCAAAACGTCTTTTGGCCTCTACAAAATCGGGGGCCGCATCAAATTCGGTGGCTTCTGTCTCTTCTTCTTCATCAACTTCATCATTGATAACATCAACAGGCGCGGCTTCATCAAAAACCACCGCGGCTAAGGGTTCTTCGACAATCGCAGACTGCGCATCTAAGAAACCACTGACCACATCATTAATTTTTACTTCATTACGCTCGGCTTGTTCAAAGGCATCAAACAAGAGATCTAAAAGCGGTGGATAATGCGCGATGGTTAATAATACATCGCGAGCGCCTTCTTCAATGCGCATAGCAATGGCACGCTCGCCCTGACGGGTTAAGAGTCCGACCCGCCCCATTTCACGCATATATACACGCACTGGATCATTGGTGTGTCCTAGATCGCCTTCAATGGCCACAACGGCTTGGGCTGCCTCTTCCACAACTTCCTCGGTCACAACCGCTTCAGATTCTTCACCCGAGGGTAATAAACCATTGGCATCGGCCGTCATTTCATAGACGGTAATACCCATCTCATCGAGCATCTGTACCACATCTTCAAGGGTCTGCTCGGGCTCTGTCAGCTCATCACCTAGATACTCGTTTACATCATCATAGGTTAAATAGCCTTTTTCTTGCCCCAAAGCGATTAATAGTTTGATCTGTGCAGCTTGTCGATCGCGATCTGAATAACTAGCCATACCGTTTTTTTATCTCCCCTAATCGGCGCGATTTTTATCGCGATGGATCAGCAAATGGTTTAAATACTGCTTTTCTTCCAAAGAAAGACTACCAAGCTTCGCCTTCACCAATACATCTTCCATAATCTGTTCTTCAGCGCGTTCTTTCAAGCGCTGTAAGGCCCCTAAGAATTCTGCCTCTACACCCTGCTCTGGGATGAAGTCTACCAGCGACTGCCATTTTACACCAGAAAACTGACTCTTTAATTCATCCGGCAGTGCCTGAGCCACCATCTCCAAGGACGCCTCTGGATTGGCGCGCAGGATGACTATGGTAGCACACAATAAAGCAATACCTGGAACATCGACGATCGCGAGCTGATGGGGATCCTCTACACAACGGATAAGCGACCGATCGCTTAGTAACATGGCCATGGCGCGCAGGGCTGGACTCGGCAAACGACCCATGGATACAGATACCGTTTTGGGCTTAAAGGCTGGGTATTTTCGGACATCCCGCTGTTTCTGTGGCATAAAAGTATCAGGTTCAATTTGCGCCAATTCTGCTAAACGCCGATACAACATTTGCTGCAAAATGCCTTCCGGTACTTTTTGAATCAAAGGTCTAGCCTCTGTCACCAACTGTGCTCGATTCTCTAAACGATGGAGATCCCTTTGGTTAATCAGGCTATCAAATAAAAAGTCTGAAAGCGAAAGGGCTTGATCAATTCGATCCAAAAAGGCTTGCGCACCATGACGTTGTACAAAAGCATCGGGATCTTCAGCATCGGGTAAGCACATAAAGCGTGCACGTCGACCTTCTTTCATATGACTTAAAATAAGCGGCAAGGCACGTTTGGCAGCCGTTTGTCCGGGGGCATCCCCATCAAAACAAAAAACAAGTTCTGCACTTTGTGCGAATAAACTATCGATTTGCTTATCGGTTAAAGCAGTCCCTAAACTTGCGACCACCGGGTAAATACCGGCTTGTACCAGGCTTAGCACATCCATATAGCCCTCAACCACCAACAAACCATTGTGCCCTTGTTGATGCATCAAACGCGCTTCATAAAGGCCATACAAAGATTTACCCTTGGTAAATACCGGGGTTTCAGGCGAATTAAGATATTTAGGCTCTACCCCTGCTTCTAAGGTTCTACCCCCAAAGCCGAGCACACGTCCTCTTTTATCATGAATGGGAAAAACAATACGATCTCTAAAGCGATCGTAAAAACCCTCCGCACCCGAAGATCGTTCGATAATCAGCCCCGCACTGCATAAGGCTTGGATCCGTTCGGGACTCGTACCAAGTGCCGTATACAAAGCATCCCAAGCCGGTGGCGCAAATCCCACACAAAATTGTTTCACGGTTTTACCCGATAATCCACGGCCTTTTAAATAGCTATGTACCTTGGGTGCCAAAGCATGTTTGCGCAATTGGCTTTCATAAAAAACTTTCGCTTCACTTAAAAGTGCATACAGCAGCGGATCATTGGCATGGCGACTATCCACTGGAGCCTGACTCGGCACCACTAAACCCAGACGCTGTGCCAAACTTTCTACAGCCTCCACAAAATGTAACCCTTCGTGTTCCATCACAAAACGAATCACATCGCCTGAGGCCCCACAGCCAAAACAATGGTAAAACTGTTTCGCAGGACTCACACTAAAAGAGGGGGTTTTTTCGGCATGAAAGGGACAGCAGGCCACTAAATTAGCCCCGGCCCGACGCAACCGTAGTCGTTCACCAATGACTTCGGCTATATCGAGACGCGCCAGTAAATCATCTATAAAAGTCTGGGGAATTTGCCCCATAGTGATTCCAGAACATTAAGAAGATAGTTGATTCTTCACCCGTGCACCCACAACCACCATGTCCGCACGTCCCTGAACCTGTGGTTTTAGGAGGGCCATCACTTTGCCCATATCGCGGATCGACACTGCGCCTGTGGCTTGAATGCTTTCCTGCACTAACGCTTGGATGGCCGCCTCATCTAAAGGCAATGGTAAAAATTCTTGGATAACACCCACTTCAAAAGATTCTTTTTGTACCAAATCATCGCGCTTAGCTTGGGTGAATTGCGCAATCGAATCTCGCCGTTGCCGGATCATTTTATCTAACAATTCGAGAATCTGCGGATCATCTAAAGCGGCATCCGCGCCTTCTGCAAGGGTAGGACGACGATCAATTTCCTGCTGTTTGATCGCTGATTGAATCAACCGCAAAATGCTCAAGCGATTTTTATCTTGCGCACGCATGGCCGCGACCGTTTCAGCCTGCAGACGCTGTTTAAGCACGTGCATCCGCACTGCGATTAACAGGCCCACCCGTCTGCTCGCGCACCAAACGCTTTAAATGGCGTTTTCTGGCAGCCGCTGCTTTGCGTTTACGCACAGCAGAGCCTTTTTGATAAAACTCACGTCGACGCAATTCTTTGGGGATCCCTGCTTTTTCGACCGCCCGTTTGAAACGACGCATCGCGGAATCCAAAGACTCCCCTTCTCTTAAACGAACACTTGGCATTAAACAACACTTCCTTTAATGTTAGTTGGTTTACATTAATCACAACCCTTGAGAGGGCTCATAGTAAAGCAAAAGTCTGCCAGGCATCAAGACCTATCTGATACAATACAGCCCTTTGTGTTCTAACTATAAACGTTTTTTGGAGTACTATGCGCGTTCTTGGCATTGAAAGCTCGTGTGACGACACCGGTATTGCCCTGTTTGACAGCGCCAAAGGACTTCTGGCACATGCTTTACACAGCCAAACCGCGACCCATCAACGTTATGGGGGCGTTGTGCCTGAGCTCGCCTCTCGCGATCATGTACGCCATATGGTTCCCCTGCTACAAAGCGTTTTGAGACAGGCCCAGGTGGATAGAACAACCATCACAGCCATTGCTTATACCGCAGGACCTGGGCTTATGGGCTCCCTCCTGGTGGGGGCCTGCTTTGCGAAGGCCTTAGGCTATGCCTTGGATGTCCCAACCCTTGGGATCCATCACCTGGAAGGACATCTACTAGCACCTTTGCTGGAGGATCCCGCCCCCGATTTTCCCTTTGTGGCCTTGCTGGTCTCGGGAGGACATACCCTACTTGTGGATGTTCAAGATCTGGGGCAGTATCAAATCTTAGGCGAATCTTTAGACGATGCGGCGGGCGAGGCCTTTGATAAAATCGCCAAATTACTCGGACTACCCTTTCCAGGTGGACCCGCTTTAGCCGCACTCGCAGAGCAAGGCTTGGCCAAGCGCTTTGTGTTTCCAAGACCCTTAAGCGATAAACCCGGTATGGATTTTAGTTTTAGTGGCCTTAAGACCCATACCCTTCAAACATGGAAAGCCAGCACCCAATCAGAACAAGATAAGGCTGATATTGCCCATGCCTTTCAAGAAGCGGTGGTACAGAGCTTAATCATTAAAACGAAGAAAGCACTAGAACATACAGGGCGCAAACGTTTAGTCGTTGCAGGCGGGGTAAGTGCTAATCTGGCTTTAAGACAGGCGATGGATGCCCTGTGCCACCGCATGGAAGCGCAAGTCTATTATCCACGGATTGCATTTTGCACCGACAATGGTGCGATGATTGCTTTTGCAGGGTATAAACGCTTACAACACGGCAAGCCGGATCCTTCACTTTCCATGCGCATACAACCTCGCTGGCCTCTGGACAAGCTAGGGCAGGAATGACACACTACGAAACGCATTTCCCTGTACGCAGGGCTTGCGTTTTTTTTTAGCCATCAACAGGAGGTTAGGGTGCGGCATGCCATCATAAAAAAAGGGTTCATGTTGTTCAGTGCGATTTTTTTCGCGGGTCTTGCGCACGCAGCATCTCCTGAAGTCACAATGCCTAAAACCTTTACCATTTGTACCGATACTAACTTTCAATTTCCTTTTAGCTTTATGAAAAATCAACACCCCGTGGGTTTGCATATTGATATTATTGATGCAGCCCTAAAAAGTTTAGGCATAGAACCGATTTACGAGCCCACCACCTGGTCTTCCTGTTTAAACCGTGCAAAAGCAGGCAGTGTCGATTCGGTTGCAACCGCTGCTTATATGGATGAGCGCGCCCTTTATCTGTATTACCCGATGGATGCCAACAATGACAATAAATCTTCCTGGCGAATCACCCAGGTAGAATACAAGGTTATTAGCAAACGACTCGATCCGAATGGACAACCGAACACTTATGCGTTTGATGGCAATATTGCCAACCTTCCAGAACCCATACACGTACCTGCCGGTTATTTTATTGTGCACGATTTACAAAAAGCCCGATTAAAAGTAAAAGAAGGCCAAACCTCTTTGGAAAATTTTCAAGACCTCTTAGACGATAAAAGCGGCTCGCTCATCGATCTGGCAGAGGTTGCACAACATTTAAGCTTAGAACCCGCATTTAAGAATCAATTTTATATTCACAAACAACCCTTGGTGGTTAAATCCTACTATTTAGCCTTTTCAAAAGGTGGTCATTTAAACTTGGCACAAGCCCAACAAGTTTGGGACGCCATTGCCAAGGTGCGTGATGATAAGGCTTTGATGGCAGCGTTTTTAAAGAAGTATTGATAGAATTGCTCGCTCTTACCTTCGGGTGAGTTCTTACAAAAAAAGCTTAGCCTGGTTTGGATTTATGGTGTTTACCGGGTACGCGTGGAGTCTCAATAGCATCGGGCACAAAAGGTTCACGCTCATCAATGTTGGGTTGCCTAGGTGTTTCGGGGCGAAGCACCTCTGCACCACGAGGTGACCATAGCAATGATTCTGCTTCGGTTGCTGCTGCAGGAGGGAGTGCATCGGACAATAATCCGCGCATTGCTGGGTTCTGAAGCAATTGCTTTTGTCTAATCAAAAGACCTTTAATACGTTTTTTTTCGGCCAGGGCCTCTCTTTGTTTTTCATTTATTTTATCTCTTGCCGACTTGGTAAGACCCGGCATTTTAAATGCATTGGCTTTTTTAAGGGCTATCACAGCATCTTGATAGAGAACTTTATTCTCTTTAAGCGCTTTATAAATTTTATTTAAATTCGTATTGTCCGGGGATTCTATCAGTTTTTCTGTGTTTTCTGGAAACTGCGGCTCAAGCCCTCGCACGATACACCCCATATAAAACCTAAGCGCCAAAGGTAAATCATGATCACATCCTTCAATCAAAACAGTTTTATCCTTATCTTTACGCTTAGCTAGCCACATATCATGCAACATCAGCTCGCAAACTTTTTCATCTGGATCTTGTTGTGTTGCGGAAACGCTCAGCGAATCTCTATCAGCAGAATCGCTTTTCGTTTTCTTATGCTTTTCAACTGTTACTATAATATCTTCGCCCCTTTTAATATTAAATTGATAGGGCTTATCTTTTGTCGGTTTATCAACCGAAAGATCTTTATGCATTGCTAATACACGTTCTCTTGCGTGATCTTTTTTCTTCTTGTTTTTTGAAGGGGTTTCTGTTTCGGTAGCCAACTTGTCCGATTTCTTGGTTGTTTCTTCGGCTTCCTTTAGAAGATTATTAAAAGATTCGGGTGCTGTTTTTGCAAAAAATCCTGGTTTTTTTGAAAATGCTTCCCAGTCGTCTAGATCGTCAACCGCGACATCGGACTGATCAGCTGCAATGTTTTTTGATGTTTTAAAAGAGAATGTTTTTGTTTTAGGTTCTTTGTCTTCTACTAGACGGGTACTGGCTGTCATGTTCGCTAATATTCCTGTTACATTAGCAAAAGCAGCAGCAACCCCAGAACCCTCCCTCGGAGCGCCCTGCTCGCTACCCTTAGAAGACGAGGCTGGTGCATCACCCTGGGAACCAGGAGACATATCCTCCCTGTCATCTAATAGCTTTTCAACTTCAGAAGTTATTTTTAGTGGCTCTCTAGGCGGCCCATCATCCTCGGCGCCCGCAATAACGCGTGAAGGTTCTGTCACTACGGTGCGCGAACTCGCTGTCTCATCACCACCGGATTTTTGCGTATCAGAACGAAATATCCTTGAAAAACCATATAAAAAACCACGCAATGTTCCCACGATAGAAGGTGATGGAACATGAGCCATAGAGGTAGTAAGAGAATCATCTGTTTTTGTTTTATCTAATTTATCGTTCGGCATACTGAAAATTACAGTATTTTGAGCCACATCTTCCTTGTGACTAAGACCTGCTTGATAGTTTGCCTTTCTTTTCAATGGATTTGATTGTTTCAGCCTATTGATAATATTTCCCAGCCTCCTTTTCGGTGTATTTTCTGTCTCTAATACCGGCAATCGGGATTTTCCTAAGCGCTTTATTGGTATATCCTTCTTATCAGACCCAGACGTTTTTGGTTTAAGAGAAGCCATCTCAATTTCAACACTTTTTTCCTTTTTTGATTTTATATCATCCCCAAACATGGCAGGACTACTCATAGCAAACGCACGCGCAGTGTTTATATGATCTTCTCGCGCAGTTGGCACATGAACTGCGGGTTCAACCACAGATCCAGCAGAGGCCTGAGGTATTCCCCTGGGTGAAACCACAGTATGAGGAACAGGCAACTTTTTTTGTAAAGATTTCTCTAGAGGTCCATCTTGCTCGTTTGTGTTATCTGGTACAACGGATGCTGCTAGCGGTTCTTCTGGTTTTAAAGGTAACTGTGAGGGAGGATCCAAAGGAGCCTCATCACTGAAAAATGGATGTGGTGCTATGGGAAGATTATAAAGGTACTGTTCGGTTAAAGCGTTTTCTATAGGTGATTCACCCTTTTGGGAGAATGTTATATTATTTCCTGTAACTATTTTTGCTGACACAGCACTGTCCAGACTGCTAACAGACTGTAGCTCTGGATCCTGCGCTGGACCTGAAAGCGGCACAGCTTCAAATTCATCTTTATGCAACACACTCTCTGCAACATCCTCAAGTTTACTGCTACCAAACTCGCTCGGGGTTTCCATTGATTCGTCACTTTCAAGGCTTCCCAGAGAAGCCTCACCATCATTTGCAGCAGAAACATCTGAAGCCTTTACCGCAGCAGCCGCTAAGGCCGAAGCCTTAGTAGCATCTGGTATTGCATGCCACCGTGCATCACGCAAAGCATGGACTGTTTTACTATCTTCCGGGAAATGCTCAAACGCCAAAAGACTTTGAGCATGCCAGCGATCTTTAAGAAGCGCTGCCAAACCTTTTGCAAGCCCCTGGTCTTGGCCCGTTGTACAAAGCTTTTCCGCATCACCCAGTAAATAAATGCTAACATTAAATAAAACACCCTGTGCAGTCTCAACGGGAGAGTAACAAATTTTCGCCAACGGCTCTTGATCGCCAAATGCTCTTTTTAGAACAAAAATATTTTCTTTTGTATCTTTTTTAGATTCATCTTGCACTATTATTTTTTTAGAAACACTCTTGTCTGCTTTTTTTACAGCATCTATTAAATCACGGTTTTCTATTGTTGGATTTCCTCCATATTCTCCAAAACCATCTAACTCAGAGAACAACAGGCCTCTTAAATTGTCAAGCAATGGTTTTGCATCTTTAGGCTCTATAGGCTCTATAGAAAATTTGATTTTTGGACAATTCTCCGGCACTGGTGTAACCAGTGGTTGAGCAGCCTTTTTTTGAACAAAATTCTTTAAAAAATATTTTCTTGTTTTCCATATTCGGCTCTTTTCTTCTGCGACAAGACTCTCTGGAAGGGGTCTTTCCCTATTGCTCACAATAGCTTTGGACTTGGCTTTCGATGCACGACTTTTTTCCGGAAACCCAACACGAGAACCATGTTTTTTAGGTTTTAAAAAATCCTCAGCCTTATTTCTTACACCGCTTACAAGATTCCCCAGACGCTTCATCCTTAGTTGTTTTTTAAATTCTTCAACTTGCATTTTTAGCGAATCCAGATCTTTTTTTGCATCTTCCGGAGTCCTGGTAAGCGTTGGCCTAGCAGATACAACCAAACTTGGGGTTGCTAAAGGCGTAGGTACTGCAAGCCCCGCTTTAACTAGATCATCCTTAATCAATTTTAACATTTCTTCATTAAGTGCTATCGAGGACATCTTTTGAGGCGCCATCCTTTTAATGGCGTCTATTAAAAGATTCTGACGCAAAAAAATTGCTTTCTGATATGCAACAAATAATTCGTCAGGTTTTTTTTGAGAGATGAGTTTTTTCTCTTTATATTGACCGAATGCTACTCTTTGTTCTTCTATATATTTTTTTATTAAGGCAATGTGTTTCTTTAATCGCTCATCAGACACGCCGCTCACGGTTACAACACTACTGTTGCGGTCTATTTCTGCAACAATCTTGTATTCGAGTAACAGTTGATTAAATACATCTTCAGTTTTTCTAAATAATTCTTCTATATCTTCTTTTTTTACGGGCATATAAATCCCCTTTCACAACAACCATCTTTCAGTCACCAATAAAACAATGCATATACAACAATTTGCAAAACATTGTGTGCCTGATTAGTTTGGACACGCAAAAAGGGAAAAGTTCAACCTTGACCACAATGAGCCTAATACCTGGCGCTAGAGCCAACTTTTAAATAGAATAAAATGATCCATGAATAAAAAAGCTGTTGAATATACAGAGAAGCGTTTGGGCACAATACGCGTGATCAAAGATTTCTTAGCAAAGCCTGAAAACTTAGTACTGAAAAGTGAAACAGATCCTGGCTTTTTCCCGTTGCGGGAAAGGGTTTTATTTCTTGCCTATTTTAGGCTCCACACCCTGCCATAAACGCTGCATATTACTGCGATGCCGCCATAACACAAGTGCACTTATCATGGTTACAGGTATCACCAATAAAGGGCCTAAATACCGCATCACTATAAAAGGGGCTAGAACGGCTACCACGACAGCACCCATCGCAGCAAATTGAAATAACAATACAACCAGTAGCCAGGTACTAATCAATATAAAACCTAAAAAGACATCCAAGGCTAAAAAAACGCCAGCCGCCGTTGCGACCCCTTTGCCACCTTTGAATCCGAAGAACACCGGATAGATATGCCCTAAGCACACCGACACCATCACAGCACCCACCCAAAAAGGCGTAAAATCCAAATGCAGGGCCAGGAGTACAGGTAGCAATCCTTTCAGGGCGTCACCCAACAATGTGAGCCCGGCTGCAAGCTTATTACCCATACGCAACACATTGGTAGACCCTGGGTTTTTAGAACCTGTGGTGCGCGGATCGGGTAGTCCCATCAAACGACACACCACAATGGCAGTGGGTATAGAGCCTAGACCATACGCCCCTAGACATAACAAAAGATTACTGAGCATTCAAAGTTCTCCTGTTGCCTCTCATGACCCAACCTAAGATTATAGAACACTGATAAAAAACACAGCTTCGTTGTAAAACCTGCATTCCCTGCCAGATTTACATGAAAAACGGACAATCGTCAAAGCCAAGTGCTACCATCACCGCATGAAACAGGAAAACCAACATAATGCGCTTCAATCCACGATCGAAAAACCCCCCCGGCTATGCCTGCAACAGATCCTGGACGTGATTCGTGCCAACCAAGGTAGTATTTCTTTTGCAGGTTATATGGAACGCGCCTTATATACCCCAGAACTGGGTTACTACAGTGGGGAGGCACAAAAATTTGGACCCCAAGGGGATTTTGTCACCGCCCCAGAAATCTCGCCCTTATTCTCGCAGTGTATTGCAAGACAATATGAACAGATCGCAGAAAATATTCCGGATGCTTCTATTTTAGAAATAGGTGCGGGTAGCGGCCGAATGGCGGTCGATATACTGTATGCACTTGCCAATACTCATCGATTGCCTAAGCATTATTGGATTCTGGAAAAAAGCAAAAGCCTAGCGCAACGACAAAAGCAAATACTGGCGACACACTGTCCGGAACACCACGATCGTGTGCGATGGATCGACACGCTACCTAACGCTGGCTTTCAAGGTATGATCGTCGCCAATGAAGTCTTAGATGCCATGCCTGTGCATCGTTTCCAGATCAACAATAACATTAGCTATGAACTACGCGTGGTTGAAGATCAGGGGCAACTCAAAGAGCGTGCTTTTGTATGGGATCATCCCCGTTTAGAGCCTTTGATCGCACTCGCAAAATCGCACCATTGGCCCAATCCTTATAGCAGTGAGATCAACCTACAGCTACAACCCTGGATGCAGGATCTATCGAATTGCCTTACACAAGGTTGTATTCTTCTGATTGATTATGGCTTTCCTGCCTCAGAATATTATCACCCCGATCGCAGTATGGGCACCTTAATGTGCCATCATCGACATAGAGCACACACCGATCCTTTTGTGGATCCGGGCTTACATGATATCACTACGCATGTAGACTTTAGTGCAGTGGCAGAAGCCGCACAGACTGCTGGTTTAGAGTGCTTAGGTTATACGCACCAAGCAGCTTTTTTACTCGGCTGTGGTATTCATGCCCATGCAAGTACGGGTGCTACTGGGGCTAACACGCCTACGGCTGGTATTGATACAGCCTTCGCAGATCCCAAAGAACAAATCATGCAACACCAAGCCCTGCAACAATTACTGTCGCCAGCCGAAATGGGTGAGCTCTTTAAGGTGATAGCTTTTGGGCGAGGGATTGATACCCCCCTGATGGGCTTTGATTGGCTGGATTTACAGCATAAACTGTAGGAATCTTGAAAATACCATCTATAGATGGTAAAATTGCCAAATAATACCATCTATAGATGGTATTATTGAAAACAAAGGAAAAAATAATGTCCTATCAAAGACTTACAGAAATATCAGACGACTTAATTCAGGAAGTGAGTAACTACACTTATGTTCGATTGGAACTATTACAGGCCCTAGATCCCCCCCACCAAAATGTCATGATTTTAAAAGGTGCTCGCGGCATTGGTAAATCAACCCTCATACAACAATTCCTGTTACAAAAACAAAAGCTTGGATTGAAAGTATTCTATGTTTCCGCAGACAGCACTCTCCTTGACCTCACATTGGCAGACTTAGCCTATGCGTACAATAAACGTGCTGGTCAATATTTGGCTATTGATGAAATTCATAAGTATGTAGGCTGGCAAGCCGAAATTAAAACCATTCTAGATTCTTTTCCAAATCTTAAGCTGGTTGTCTCCGGTTCTTCATCGTTGAATTTGGATTATGCCTCTGCTGATTTAAGCAGAAGACATATCATGTTACATGCTAAAGGACTCAGTTTTAGGGAATATCTTAATAAAAATCATGCATTGAATCTACCTCGATATTCTTTAGAAGAAATATTATCTTCTGCATCTGATATTACCTTGAGCATTGTAAAAGAATTGAATAAAAATAAAATTGAGTTGCTATTATGGTTTCATACTTATCTTAAAAATGGCTATTTTCTGTCTCGGGAAAACTATACCACCGAATCTGTTTATTATGACAGTTTAATTAACTCCATCAATAGTGTTATAGATTCTGACTTGTCAAGCGTTCATCAAGATATTGATAATTTAAGCAAACAAAACATTAAAATCTTATTGAAGCATATTTCTAGAAAATGCCCTTTTACGCCCAATATTTCCGAACTAACAAAATATTTGGGCATTGCCAATGATAACACCCTGAAAAAATATTTATATTATCTAAGCGAAGGCGAAGTTCTAACCAATCTATATCCTAGTAATAAATCACATAAAGATTTTCAAAAACCACAAAAAATATTTTTAAACAATACCAATTTTTCCTATGCGTTTAGCATTAATCCTGATATAGGCACTATTCGCGAAACATTTACGGCCAATTGTTTGGCCAATCAAGGTATACTCACCGCCCCAACCGTGGGGGACTTCTGCTTAGACGGTCATTGGGTTTTTGAAGTGGGCGGTAAATCTAAAAATAAGCGTCAAATTAAATCGATTAGCAATAGTTTTGTATTTGCAGATAACACCCTGTCTGTAGAAAAAGAGAATATTCCATTATGGCTATTAGGGTTTTTATGGTAGCTTGAAGCGCGGTATCAATACCGTATATTGTAAAAAGAGCTTCCGTTTGCATCTGACCCATTTAAAGCCCACCTTCAAACACCCACTCTAAGGAACTAATAGGCAATCCATAGGTCTCATACCCTAGAGATATACTATTTTTATAGGGAGCGAGATTATGGTTACGCGAAAAGAACCAGAACAACCGACAACAGCGCCTACGGCATCAGAAAATAAACCACTTTTTCAAAAAATGCCCGGTGCACCAGATAAACTACCAAACCCCCAGGCTTTCACACCAACGATGGGCAACCTCAAGATAAAAGCGTGCTATGACGCTGCCATGAAAAATCTATCCGGCAAAGAAGTATTCTGGTTACATAAGAAAATAAGAGACGATCAAATGAGATGCTTAGAGGCTATTCAATATCAATTAAGTAACGATACCGAAAGCACACCAGAAGATCGTAACAAAATATTCATGGATGTTCTACAGCTTACGCGCGCGCATATAGAGAAGGAGTTCCGCTTTTTTTCAAGAGAGAGTCAGCTGGTCAAAATCTTGAATGAGGAAATAGACGCACTTCAAAAACCCAATCTCAAAACTGAGACTGAGACTGTTCCAGAAAACCCAGCGCAGGCCTATGGAAGCGCAACAAACCCAGCGCAATTTTTTGCTTTTTTGGAGGAATCCAAGGGAAACCACCCAAAAATTTCTCTGAAAACAGCTGGAATCATTAAAGAAAATATGGATAAATTACTCAAGCCACATGGTTTTTTACAGGCTGTGATGGATTTTATCAAACATGTAAAACACACAGCACCTAAAGACCCCAACAATTGTAGACCAAAAACATAGGGGAAGAACCAACAGCCAAAAAATAAGTCTCATATCATAGAAACACACTATCTTCATGGAGAACTGACATGCCTATGACGCCAGAAGAAATCGCTTCTTGTTTAAGCGTGCTAAAAGAAAAAACAGAGCTAAAGAATAAAAAAATAAAGCTTGCAGAGGATCAAGATGAGGTAGATTTACTACAAGCGTTCCTAGATGATCCAGGCAAAATAGAAATGGATGGCTTAGAAGAAACCGTCGTTAAAAACAGACTGTATAAAAAAATAGCATTGTACGCGCACCCAGACAAACTGCCACCGGAAATAAAGAGTGAGATTTATTTCAATGCCATGGATGATTATCTAAGACTAGACACATCCGACAGATTACGCGTACAAGCTTTGATCCGTTCTGAACGACAACC
The DNA here is from genome assembly GCA_964522825.1 of uncultured Legionella sp. Taxonomy (GTDB): domain Bacteria; phylum Pseudomonadota; class Gammaproteobacteria; order UBA6186; family Azoamicaceae; genus CADEGZ01. The sequence continues at coordinate 14,536 of CAZFXA010000002.1, read as the reverse complement.
CTCTCAAACACCGGCCACTTTCAGAACAATGTTTGAAAACGTAAATTTTACCAATGAATATCAAGCTATAAAAAACCTAAGCTTCGCACAAAAGCTTCATTTACATCATCATCTACGAGAAGAACAAATTCAATTATTAGACATGATAGAGAAAGCATTGCTTTCCGATAACAAGATGAACGATGCCGATCATGCACAAGTTTTTTATAGTGTTCTAACCCTTGCACAAAACAATCTTCAACACGAATTTCGCTGGACAGAATGGCTTGGTTTTCCGACAAAAAGTCGACTGGAAGATATTATCCAGCGACATATTGGCGAATTATCAACCGGTTTTCCGAATATAAAACCACTGGCCAATAAAGAACAATTAAAAGCGGTTTTAGTAGAAAAAGCCTTAACGAGTATTGAAGAACACATCGATAAGTTATTAAAACCACACGGTTTTTTACTGGCTGTTAAGGCTTTCCTCAAAGAAGGGCTCTTGAACCTGTCACAGCCACCCAAACCAAAATCTTAATGAAAAGCCTGTTCTATGGCTTTCACCCTGGCCTGATGCAAGCGCCGGCCTAGCACTTCGCCGGTAGCACCCGCCGCTATCAGAGGTGCTACCGCTACCGCCTTAGCGAGCTCATAGGCTTCTCGAAAGCGGCCCGCTTGTACATAATCAATCGTTGTACGATCGGTGCGCCCCTTAGCATCGGCCTCACAGGCGATTAAAAATTGATAAAAGCGATCGGGCTGTCTGAAGGCATCCATTTTCTCGAGCGTCTGAAGAATGGTCGTGGGTTTTAATTCTTCTATTTTATGACAATGCAAATGAAAGCGACTGGTAATAATGGCTAGATCACGATAAGCATGAGACACACGATAACGCTCGCAAAAACCACGAATTAAAGCAACCCCTCGCTCCTCATGCCCATGGTGACTCGGCCATTCATGCTTAGGCGTTTGCCCTTTGCCTAAATCATGACAGAGTGCTGCAAAACGCGTGATGGGATCCTGCGACAATACAGAGGCCTGGGCTAAAACCATCATCACATGCACACCGGTATCTACCTCGGGATGATAACGGGGGGGCTGTGGGATCCCCCAAAGTTTATCTAAATCCGGCCATAAACGTTTCAGCGCACCACAGGCACGCAATACTAGAAAATATTGGGTGGGATCGGATCCACATAAGGCTTTCTGGGTTTCTTGCCACACTCTTTCGGGCACCAAGTCCTCAAGCGTATGGGCCTCGACCATGCGACGCATCAGGTCCAATGTTTCCGCTGCGATCTTAAAGTGGAAGGATGCTAAAGTCGCTGCAAATCGTGCAATCCTTAAAATACGTACTGGATCTTCAGAAAAAGCAGGCGATACATGACGTAAGATGCGGTCTTTTAAATCTTTTTGGCCTGAGAAGGGATCGATAAGCGTTCCATCGGGCGCTTTTGCGATGGCATTAATCGTGAGATCACGTCGGCTTAAGTCTTGTTCTAACGTAACATCAGGTGCCGCATAACAATCGAAACCCGTATAACCTTTGCCCGTTTTTCGCTCGGTACGTGCTAAGGCATATTCTTCATGCGTTTTGGGATCTAAGAAAACAGGAAAATCCTTACCAACTTGTTTAAAACCTTGAGATAAAAGTTGCTCTGGATGTGCACCCACCACCACCCAATCGCGTTCTTGAACTGACAAGTCCAGTAATTGATCGCGTACAGCGCCACCCACTAAATAAATGTTCATAGCCATACTTTCATCTGGTTAAATAGACATCATAACGATGCGAAACACTGTGAATGGCGAAATCAGGCTCTTGATCATCCAAAGGCTCTGCCTGCTTCGGCCGTTTCACCACCACGCGCTTATGCGCTTTGGATCGCGCCAAGGCCAACAGTTTATCTGAAGGTTCCAGATCTCTCACAATCTCGCGTAAAACGCGCATACGCAAGGTATGCAGCGCTGAACCCTCGGAGTCTGGAAACATAGGATCTAGATAAATAACCTCGGGACAATCACACGCTTCTAAATCATTTAAAATATCTTCCGCTTTTGCCACGCTTAATTTCATAAGACTCACCCAAGAACCAATGATAGGATCCGCAGATGCTCGTTTAAGACCATCTTCTAATAAAGCCCCCATTATCGGGGATTGCTCTATTAAGTGTAGAGTACAACCCAAGGATGCCAACACAAAAGCATCTCGCCCCCAACCCGCCGTAGCATCCATCACCCTGAAGGGCCGTGGATAATGCTTTAAGCCTACAGCCTTGGCAATGGCCTGGTTTTTTCCACCCCCATGCACACGACGATAGGCCAAAGGTCCTTGGCTAAACTCTACCCGAAGATGACTGGGCTTTTTAGCAAAGGCTTCTTGGCACACCAAGGTGAGGCCCTTGGGCTCTGAGACTAGATGAAAGGCTATAGCCATTACCCCCCCCACCCTAGCCCTCCCCCGCATCCGAGGGAGGGGATTTGAGTGTTGCATAGGCCGTCATTCATCAAACAGTGCATCTATAAAAACTTTAGCCTCAAACACTTTGAGATCATCTATCTTTTCACCTACGCCGATAAAGCGAATGGGAATATTTAAGGTTTGGGCAATATCAAAAATAAGTCCACCTTTGGCAGTACCGTCTAATTTGGTTAAGACAATCCCTGTAAATTGTACCGCCTCATGAAATTTCTTAGCTTGTATTAAGGCATTTTGCCCAAGACTTGCATCTAACACTAAAAGAATTTCATGGGGGGCTGTGGGATCTAATTTACGCACCACTCTACATATTTTTCGTAATTCTTCCATCAAGTTATCTTGGGTATGGAGTCGTCCCGCTGTATCGGCAATCAACACATCCATCTGCCTTGTTTGTGCTGCTGCAAAGGCATCGAAAATAACCGAAGCACTGTCTGCACCACTATGTTGTGCAATGAGCGGAATCTTTTGTTGCGTGGCCCAATGCTGTAGCTGTTCAATCGCAGCGGCACGAAAGGTATCGCCTGCTGCTAAAAGAACCTGCTTGTTCTGGTTTTTGTACCATTTGGCGATCTTGGCAATGCTGGTCGTCTTACCGGAACCATTAATACCCACCACCAAAATAAAAAAAGGCGTGGGCGCGATGGGTAAAACCAGCGGTTGCTCTAAAGGTTTCAAGCGTTCATACAGCGCCTGCTTTACAAACTGTTTCAGATCGTTCGCCTGAACATCCGTCTTGTTTTCAAAAGTATGTTGCAAATCGTTTAAGATCTGCTCGGTACTGCGTACGCCCAAATCGGCCGCGATTAAAAATGCTTCTAAATCCTCTAGCAAGGCTGCATCAAGCGTTGTTTTGCCTTTGAGGATACGCTCGAACCCTTGTTTAAAACGATCAAAAAAACCCGTGGATGCTTTTGGCACGAGGGCTTCTTTTGGTGTACCATCCTTGGATAGCATTTTTCTTTTAAGGAAATCGAGCATGTCGAAGCATCCGACTAAGGTAAAGCGCCCAGCATACCGTAATCCCACAAGGGTCGCCACCTTCAAGTGCCTTATTGTAGGGCTTTTTTTCTGTCTAGGCCACGTATCGCCCGTTTATGCCTCTGATATAACCAATACCTTTAGCTATAAGCTTGATAATGGACTTAAATTGATCGTGCGTGAAGATAACCGTGCCCCAACCGTGGTGGCACAAGTGTGGTATGGCGTGGGAGGTAGCGATGAACCCAATGGTTTAACCGGGATCTCTCATGCCTTAGAACATATGATGTTTAAGGGAACACCCCAATACCCCAACAAAACCTTAGCACACCTAGTCGCTGTACATGGGGGCGTTCTTAATGCTTTTACCGCGAATGATTTTACCGCGTACTTTGAAGAGATTGGAACAGAAAGCTTGGATCTATGCTTAGGTCTGGAAGCCGATCGCATGGTGAATTTAAGTCTTTACCCTAAAGATTTTGAGCCTGAATTGAAAGTGGTCATGGAAGAACGTCGGATGCGATATGATGATAACCCAGAAATGCTCACCCTAGAACGTTTGTATGCTGCAGCCTATATTAGCAATCCCTATCATCATTTAACGATAGGGTGGATGGGTGACATCGAAGGATTAACGGCAGACGATTTACGCAGCTGGTACAAAACATGGTATGGCCCTAATAATGCCACCGTGGTAATTGTGGGCGATGTAAAAGCGGATGATGTTTTTGCCATGGTAAAGAAGCATTTTGGTGCGCTACAACCCATCACGCTGCCAGCACGCAAACCTCGCATAGAAGTAGCCCCCCTTGGGAAACGACAGGTCCAAGTGAATGCGACAGTCTCTGTCCCCCGTACTTTTATGGCCTACAATGTACCCTCGCTTAAAACAGCGACCGATCCCAAAGAGCCTTATGCGCTCATGGTGTTATCCATGGCCTTAAGTCAGGGACAAAGTGGCCGCCTTTCACAACATTTGGAACGCAAACAAGGGCTAGCAACCCATATGGAGGCTTCCTACGAGCCCTTTTCAAAATATGAAAATCTATTCTGTTTTTCGGCCGTGCCAATGGGCACGCATACGCTTGCAGAGGTCGAAGCGGGTTTTTTAGCAGAAGTAGCGGATCTACAAAAAAACTTATTAAGCGAAGCTGTTCTCAATCGCATTAAAACCAATGCTGTTGCACAACACATTTTTAAACAGGATTCCATGTCTGATCAAGCCATTGAATTAGGGGCTTTAGAAACCGTCGGGCTTTCTTGGCAAATCGCCGAAGCCTTCCCCAAACGCATTCAAGCGGTCAGCGCTGAGGAAGTGCGCGCAGTTGCACAAAAATATCTACACGATAATCGACTCACGGTTGCACAACTTATTCCACTGCCATCTGGGAAATAAACGATGAAAAAGAACACAATCATTCTATGGTTTTTTATTCTGTGTCTGCCTGCAGGCTTGCATTATGCACTGCGATCGCTACCTCAAAAAACCATAGCGCCCCAAGAAAATCCAAGCGCTGATACAACGGAGATAAATAGCGCTACACCGAATACCAGCACCCACACAACACTGCCAGAGACTATCCATCACGCCTCACAAACTATCCAAACCTGGAACACTGCCAAGGGTGCGAAAGTCTATTTTATACAAAATAATACACTCCCCATGGTAGATATCACGCTAAGCCTCGATGCTGGATCGAGCCGTGATGCCGACCACCCTGGTTTAGCTGCCTTATGGCTTAATCTTTTAGACCAGGGCACCACCCAATTAAGTGCCGATCAAATCGCAGAACAATTTGAAAATACAGGTGCCTTATTGAATACAAGCTTGGCGAAGGATCGGGCGACACTCACACTACGTAGCTTATCGGATCCCAAAATAGTCTCTGCACTAACCGATCTGCTAGCAACCTTAATCGCCACACCAGCCTTTAGCGAGCCGTCTATCGCCTCTATTAAGGCCCAGCAGTTAATACGCATTCAACAAAAGCAGCAACAACCCAATGTGATTGCACAAGATGCTTTTTTTTCAGCCATCTATGGTAATCACCCTTATGCCCATCCTGGTTTAGGCACCGAAAAAACGCTTGTATCGATAGGCCTACAAGAACTGCGGGCCTTTCATGCACGCTATGCCGTTGCCAAAAATAGCACCATCACACTGGTAGGTAACTTAAGTGTGGATGATGCAAAACAATTGTCTGAAAAATTGGTTCAAAAACTACCCGAAGGTGTGTCTGCACCCGCTTTAGAAGCCGTGCAACCCCTGCAATCAGGCTTTGAACAACGGATCCCCTATGAAGCCGAACAAACCCATATCATGATGGGCGCACCCTGTATTGCAGAGGGCGATCCCGATTTTTTTGCCCTCATGCTGGGTAATTATCTATTGGGAGAAAATGGACTCAGCAATGAACTGTTTAATGAAGTACGAGAAAAACGGGGCCTCGCCTATAATGTGGGTAGCCGCCTTAATACCTTGAAAGAACCTGGACCCTTTGTTATCAAATTACAAACCAAGAATACACAAACCGAAGAAGCTATCGATTGTGTCAAAGAAACATTAAGACATTTTGTGAAAGAAGGACCGATCGAAGAAGCCCTGGAAATCGGTAAAAATGGTCTTATACGTGCCTTCCCCTTAACGATCAATAGTAATGCTAAACTGAGCGATGCACTTTCCACCATTGCTTTTTATGGATTGCCTTTAGATTTTTTGGATACTTATCAGGAACGGATCCGCGCGCTTACGCTTACTCAAGTGAAGGCTGCCCTTCAAAAGCATCTGAATCCCGAAAAGATGGTACTCATTGTTGTAGGGCCCACAACGCCCCGTACACCCTAAATCATGCAACCGTCCGAAATACGCATTATTGGGGGGATTTGGCGTAGCCGTAAAATACGGTTTCCCCAGATCCCCGCTAGACCCACACCCGATCGGGTGCGCGAAACCCTTTTTAATTGGTTAGAACCGGTTATAAAAAATGCATGTTGCGTGGATTTATTTGCAGGCACAGGTGCTTTAAGTTTTGAAGCGCTTTCTAGAGGTGCTTCAAAAGTTATTTGTATTGAAAGAGACAGACTTTCTATTAAGACACTCGAAGAAAACAAACAATCGCTACAAGCCCATGGGATGCAGATCTTACACATGGATGTCATGCATTGGTTAGCATCGCAGCAAGCATCTATTGAAAAATCAGAGAATGCTGTACCGTTTGATATTGTTTTTGTCGATCCACCTTATCCAGCCGGACTATTACCCCGTTGTTTTATGGCGCTGGAATCTTTTATAAAACCAAAGACACTCATTTATTTTGAACATAATGCCCCTATCACACCCTCTGAGTTACCTCAAAGTTGGGAATTGTTACGCCAGAAAAAGGCAGGACAGGTGTACTATCATTTGGTGCAAAAATCCCCCGGCTAACGCCGGCTCCCTTTTAAAAAGGGGGCACTATTTTTTCTAAGTTTTTCTGTACCATGGTTCTGGTACGAGCAGAAGGTATTTTCTTGATCATTTCAAAAGCATATTGCTTGTTGAAAGTAGAAGGAATATCTAACTCTGGTAATTTTCTAAACCATCCTGATTTCGCAGGATAAAAATAAAGCGTGTCTAATAAGGCTTTTTCTGGAATGGCCATCTTTATACCCCAATCACCCACACTTTCAAAACCGAAAAAAAATGATTCGTGTAGATGGTGAATAGAGATAGTTCCCAAAGGGGTTTTATATTTTCTTGTTCGCGCCAAAGAAACGGCATACACATTTTCTGGAATTTGCGAGATCATCCCATGATAAAAAAGCGCTGAGTATAAGGAAATATAAGCCGGCGCTGGCGCAGTAAGAGACTCTGCTAAAAATAAGGGATCCACCTCCCCCACAACACCCCATAGACCGCGCGCGACCGAAAATAGAACACCCGCATCTACTAAACGCGCCAATAACTTGCTAGCATGTTCACGTGTAATGCCACAACAAATGGCAGCATCGGAAGTTTGAAAGACGGGTACTCCAAGTGCTTTTATTTTTTGTTGTGCTTCTATAAGAGTCATGCTTAAGAAGCCTCCAATGCAGCGTGCACTTCGTTTTTTAATTGCTGCCATACAGATGGGTTATTGTAATATTCCTGATATTCATCCAGCAAATAAGCAACGACTGTACTTTTAAAATCAGAGAACTGTACGATCTCTAAGTTAGCAACAGCTCGATTGATATCTAGGCTATGCAATTCTTTGCTGGCAGGGCTAAAGCCCCTATCCAATAATAACTTGAGGTCAAAAACATCCCGCGCTTGTGTCTCTGTGCGAAAGATTAAGGCATTCACTTTTTGATGGAATGCAGCAGAAACTACATAGTGATTCGTGAGCACCGGATACAATTTGTACTGTTGAATCAAGGTCTTATCAATCGGCTCAAAAATACTAGCCTCTGTCATATTTCTACGAGAAAATTCTATTTTTGTTGGTATGGCCATAGCAGCATTTTCTATTTTCAAACCACACTTCCATCGCTGTGTAGTATCGCTTTGCTTGGATTCCACACAATGCACAAGCTCAATACCCTGACTCTTAAGACTGTTCGTAAAAGGAATGCTATTTAAGATATTGGTTATTTTATGCCGTAAGGTTTCCCTGGCGATTGTACGAATATCCAAATCGATATCTTCAGAATATCGAATACTTTTAAAGAAAAATCGTAAATTACACCCGCCTTTGAGCGCATATAAATTTTTATCCAGCTTCTGTTCCAGATGTCTCAAGAACAGTAGATGAAAGATTTCTATGCGTTGCCTAACCCTAAACATTTTTTAATAATACGCATAATTGACGTCTGTGTCAACTACGCGTATTATTAATACAGGGCGATTGCACGCATCGGGTTTTATATACCGAATCGCGCAGGAGCCTTGTCTTTTAAATCACCTGAGATCAGTAATTGTTCAGTATTACTATCCGTGTTTGCATTATTAGGCTCTGGTAATGGTACATATTGTAAATTGTCTAAAATTTCATTCATTTTATCCGTCGTTAATAAATCACCTAAATTTTCAATCAGTTTTTCACGGACAAAAGCACGAAGCGATTCAAATAAACCTTGTTGTTCTATGGTTCTTTCATCACTGTCAGCCGATATAGCATCGCATAAAGCCTGCTGGTTTTCACAGTTTTCATAAAATTTTTGCGCGCTTTCTGTAGCAAAATCATTGGCAATTTCAACCGAACGAATAATCTTCACATCTGGATGGACTAAATCCAAACTTTCAACCAGTTTATTAAAAGTACCCGCCAAACAAGCAGGCATGGATCCGTTGAAGTCATCAAGTCCTGATTCACTCAGATTATATTCTCTTTGTGCGCGCCATAAGTGTTCCACAAAGGTATTAATCCGATCCTGTTCATCGCGCTCTGGATGCTCGGATAAACTATAAACCTTATTATCATTAGTCGCAGTCCATACAAGTGCCATCGCTTGCGCAAGCGTTAAGCCACTGTTGCTTTCAAGCCAATCTCCATGTTTTTTGATACGATGCAGTCCCTTGAGTGCTTCTGTTCTATAAAAATCTTGTGGATCTTTTAAAACAGCCGTATGAATTGCATTTTCAATGTCTTTAAAGGTTTTTTTAGCATCTGTCGTTTGGTATCGATTGGATAAACGTTTTAATGAACTAGACACTGATTGATGAACTGATTTAAGATGCGTGCTTTGTTGTCGGATAGCCAAGGAGTGTTACCACTCCTCAGCCTCCCAAGAACGCAACGTGCGTCTTTCGACGCATTACGCTCAAGCTTTTATAAGGCCAACAAAGACCCATCATTTAGGTTCATATTAGTTTGAGGTTGGTCCCACCATCTACCCCACCAACCCGAACGTTCAGCTTTCCTTTCGTTTTTGCGATCAGAAATTCGCTTATCAAGGTATTTATGATAAGCAGGGTCGAAGGGTGTTGCATCAGATCTAATCTTGATGTGACGTTTAATTGGGGTCGCGCTCATACGGACAAGATCGAGGTGATAGGGTTCTCCTTTTTTCTTTGTTTTTGTAGAGAATACCCCACTGCGGAGATCTTTATACCGGAAGTACTTCCGATAGATCCATCTCTTGCCTTTTGATGGATGTCGTCTTTTGGCCCATCTCCATAAGGCCTCAAAGATGCATGTGTCTATTGTCACAAATATCTTTTTAGAACAGACGTGTCGGTAATGGTTAGCCCGCCCTCGAATCATTGGATTCAAAAGGTGGATTAAGTTTTCCGTTTTGCACGTTGCGTTGTTTTTGATGGTTTCTCGTATTTTAGCTTTGAATCGATTAATTCCGTTTTTGGCGGGCTTAATGATTAGCTTATTGTTGTATTTCCTTATACTCATACTGAGAAAATCGAAGCCTTGATCAATATCGGAAATCTGGGTTTTGTCGATCGACAAATCTAGACCCCGTTCTTTCAAAAAGGCTACAACGACAGGCATTATCCTTTGTTCTAGTATTTCCCGAGAGGCGCCGGTGATGATAAAGTCGTCTGCATAAATACAGACATTTACTTTTGCTTTATCCCGTTTTTTTACCACGGCCTTGATGGCACGCTCTAGCCCGCTCAGTGTGACAACCAACAGGGTTGCAGATATAAGGCCACCCTGCGGTACCCCGTCTTCAGTGGGATACAATTGGCCTCGTTCTACGTAACCAGCAGCTAACCATTTCTTCAGGATTTTCTTGTCCATGAGCGTGTTCTCAACAAGCCATGAATGTGAGATCCTGTCGAAGCAAGCACGAATGTCAGCCTCCAAAATGTATCGAGCGCTTCTTTTCTTGGCGAGAGCATAGAAGCAGTATTCAATTGCATCTGCCACTGATCTCAAGGGTCTAAACCCATAAGAGTTTTTATCCGCTATCGTTTCCGCTATGGGTTCGAGTGAGAGCAGGTATAAAGCCTGCATCCCTCTGCAATACATAGCGGGGATACTTAGCGGGCGCTTTTTACCATTCGCTTTTGGTATATATATCCGCTTCAACGCAGTGGTTTTATAACCTTTGCTTTTGAGGGATAGTGCTGCCTGCATCTTCTGTTTAGAAGTTTTCCATGTGATCTTGTCAATTCCAGGTGTTTTAGAACCCTTGTTTTGAACCACTCGTCTGACTGCTAAAAGCTTAGCAGAGAATGAGTGAGTGAGGATCCACTGCAAGGATTTAACCTTGCCATGTTTCCCCATTCTAAATGCTTTCGCGATACGCATTTGCAGTCGACGTACATGCTCAATAACCTTGGGCCATTGAATGGCATCCCAGTCGTTGTGCATCGCAGAGGTTGCACCAGCAGGTAGATTAACTACGGCCGACATTTGCTTTACCTCTTTCCGTTGATTCCATAAATTCTCTCGCGTTTAAAAGCCCGCATGGACGTCAGCCCGCTTTCGCGTTCGGCATAAGCCAATATCTATGGAGTTACCCATAGCGTTCGCTTCTTCCAGCATCCCCATCTGCACCAGTATCAGCAAATCTCACGACCGCCTTCCCAATTGCTTGGGACCAGTACAGAGTTTCCGTTCTCTAACCATTGCAAGATTATTCTTCTTGTACGTAAGTTTAGGTGGACACTATAGACCGGGCATCTAGTGAGTTGCGAATGGTATACCATGAAAATACCATTCTCTCTGCCGTGCCCATATTTCGGGCATAGGGTTATTCAGCCATTTCCCTACTTTTCGATAACGATCCTTACATGACTTCACATTACATTCACCATGCTTACTATTCCCCTTGTACTATCCCGATTTTGGCTATCAGGTGGAAGCAGTATTTCACTCTGCTTCCCATGCGTTTATCCCGCATTTCGTTACGTTAACGGAGCGCTCTTTATTCAGCTCCTTGGGTTCACCTGGCAACACAGGTGGCCTCGTTTGAGGCAACTCACAACGGCGACGAACGGTCGCACCCATGGCCTCAAATCGATCGTTATGTAATTTTGCTTGAATGAAATTTTTAAAACCTATAAAATTCATTTCGATCGTTTGTGCAACCTTATTAATTTCTTTCTTTAATTGAACAAAATATTGCTTTATTTTACTGGAAAAATTTTTATAGCGATCGAATCGCACAGCGTTCGCGACCCCCATGACTTTTGCTTTTTTATATAAATTTGAATACCGCTGCAATAGAGCCTGTGGATCTTGATATTGTTTCATGTCTCCCGGCCACTGTTTAGGCAATGAAATACCATGGCGATCTAATCTTTCAATCAGACTATTTATTTCCAGTATATGAGATGAAAGATTTGTTTTGGTGTCATTCTGGTCTTTTCGGCGAGATGTTGCAAAGACGGAAAGTTGCTTTAAACATTCATATACATCCCTCTCATATTTTAAAGCCTTATGAGCTGCCTGCTCTATCTTTCTGGCATCTGCCTCTAGTGTGCTTAACATTTTTATTTCTTTTTGATTGATAATATTTATCAATATTTTCTGGACTTTAAATAAATCGTCTGGATTATGAAAACGAATATGATTTTCTACAAGTCCACATAATATTTTTTTTGTTTTTTGCGACTTAAACAATATGTCGCGTAACAAACACACTATGCTATTCTTTTCGGGATAATCTTCAGGCATTAAAACATTCAAAGAAGCCATTAATTGTCGTGTGCGATGCGAAAAATGGCTCTCATGGTGATGAAACATTGCATATATTCCTATTTTTATCGAAACTCATTGATCATTTAGACCAAAAAAACATAAATAGTTCGTTTGTTTAGTAACTAATCTTAAGCCCTCGCAATACACCACACATCCACTTGTTCAACCCCCGCATCTTTAAGCACAGCGGCTAAAGCATCAACGGTACTACCGGTCGTCACCACATCGTCAATAATCGCAACATGCTCAAAGGGCAAAGGCTCTAAGGCCTGTACACGAAAAGCTTTTTTAAGATTGGTTTTGCGATTATCTTTATCTAAGGTAGATTGGGCAGGTGTCTCTTTTACCCGCATACATATTTTATCTAACAAGGGGATCCCTAAAGTGCGATGTGCCACCAAGGCTAATTCCTGGGCTTGGTTAAACCCTCGGTGCACCCATCGTTTATGATGCAGGGGTACAGGCACAAGCGCCTGTGGTAATGGATACCTATAGCTATCGGCTTGTAGTGTTTGGGCTAAGAGGGTTCCGAGGATCCGACCATAAGCCAAGTCCCCTGAAAATTTAAGTTGGGTAATCATGCGATTAATCGGCGGCTCGTAATGAAAGAGCGCCTGCATTCTATCAAAGGAAGGCGGTCGTTCCCGACACGTCTCACAATAAATAGCCTCTAGGCCCATGGCCAAAGGCCTTGCACAACGAAAGCAGCGATCGATAGCCCAGGGCAATAATTCGATACAGACCTCACAAAAGTCTTGGCCTGTATTCATTGATTTCCTATCCCTGGAATCGATGCCCTTCCTCTGCATGCCGAAATACTTATTGGACGAAATACTCGATAACCCACATAAACAACAGGTGGGTGGAAAGATCCATTGTTCAAGACAGCTCAACATGCCAGAATGAAGACATGAGAGTCCTTTCTGAACGCCAATACTATAAACAGATCGTTTCACAAAACCTTCATCATCGATCACCTACCTACCATCGCTTTGCTTTTGTAGAGCAAGCTATCGGGGCACGCCTATTAGAAAGCTTAGACCTGATTAAGATCAATCCGACACTTATCTTAGATTTAGGATCTGGGACCGGTCATGATGCAAAACAACTAGCCCTGCGTTATCCTCAGGCACAGATTGTTCGGTTGGATCTAAGCACTGCAATGCTGTATGCAGCACATCATCGTGTAAGCACTTCGTCAGAATCACCGGTACCCTGTGCAGCACATCAGGATCTGTGTGCCGATACAGAAGCCATACCCTTACAATCCAATAGTGTTGATTTTGTTTTTTCCAATGCGCTTTTGCCCTGGCTGCCCGATTGTGAAGTTATTTTTGAAGAAGTACGTCGTGTCTTAAAACCCGGTGGATTATTTTTATTTTCCAGTTTTGGGCCCGATACTTTAAAGGAATGCAATCAAGTCTTCGATACTATGAACATGCGCAAGGTGCATGAAAATGCGCTTCTAATGGATATGCATGATGTAGGCGATCAATTAGTACAAGCATCGTTTGAAAATCCCGTGATGGATAGTAGTTTATTGACCCTTGAATATAACAGCCCTTTTGCGCTGCTACGTGATTTACATCGCACAGGGTGGTCTTATGCTATTCCAAGCATGAAAAGATCTGTACTAAAAGCATTTCTAGGTGATTTTAAGAAGCATTATGAATGTTATGAAAATGGGCAGGGCCATTATCTGGCGACACTTGAAGTGATTGTTGGCCACGCCTGGTGCGGTGGCAAAAAAGAAGAGAAAACAACATTAAAAACATTAGAATTAAAGGTTTTTTAAATGTACGAACGTACGATTGAGAAAGGCTCCCTTCGAGCCCAAAGGCAACAAAGCGCTTAGAGCGAAGTTTCAGGAGGATATCCAGCGTTAGAACGCAGCAGGATATTTTAGAAAAAGGGCCGGCACAGAGACCGGCCCCTACAATACTGACCCCGTTGGACCAGTATGTATCGAATAGGGTGCCTGGCGATGTCCTACTTTCGCATGGGAAGACCCCACACTATCATTGGCGCTAAGCGGTTTCACTTCCGAGTTCGAGATGGGATCGGGTGGGTCACGCTCGCTATGTTCACCAAGCATAAAACGGTATTAAAACACAAAAAACGATATAAAACTATTTGAGTATTATATGGTCAAGCCGCACGGCCAATTAGTACAGGTAAGCTCAAGGCCTCACAGCCCTTACACACCCTGCCTATCAACGTCGTAGTCTTCAACGAGCCTTTAGAGGACTTAAAGTCCTGGGATATCTGATCTTGAGGGAGGCTTCCCGCTTATATGCTTTCAGCGGTTATCCCGTCCGTACTTAGCTACCCGGCAATGCCACTGGCGTGACAACCGGTACACCAGAGGTACGTCCATTTCGGTCCTCTCGTACTAGAAATAGCTCCTCTCAAATATCCAACGCCCACGGCAGATAGGGACCAAACTGTCTCACGACGTTTTAAACCCAGC
>CAZFXA010000001.1:12301-128327 GCA_964522825.1 uncultured Legionella sp. | reverse complement strand
GGAAGTCTTTGGATGTACTAGAACAAGGCTGGATTATAAAATGGCGGAGAGGCAGACCTCCGCACGAATACCCTAAGTGATTGAATCTACTAGATTTCATCACTGCTAGGCTTCTCAGATACCCCCAAAGGTACCCCAAACTTTAGATTTGAGACTCCCGCAGGCCTATCAAAGGCCCTCTCTCTAGAATGTCTTTTTCTAAACAGTTATCAGTATCCTAACAGGTCTAATAGCTACTTCAAAGCTGCTCAAAAACCTCAAAGATTTCAAAGATGATCATTCTCTGGGAGTGAAGGGTTTGAAATCTTTGGATTTAAGGTAGAAGCCACAAAGAAACACCCTGCCCCAAACTGATCTGTAATCTTTTGAATCAGCCTCTCCCTAATATGTAGCTCTGTACAAATCTCAAGCAGCTCCTTGTGTCTACGGCGATAAGATCCCTCGGTGGCTTCAGTATCAACAAAGCCATTCAACTTCCCTATAATTTGTAAGGCCCTTTGATACCCCATGGTTTTTACCCATACCCGATCCAGACCCATCGAGAGCTCCTGCTCTAATAGCCCATGAACCCTTAAAGCCTCTTGCTTCCAAGCTGCATCCTTAAGATTAATGATCATCCTTGTTCTCCTCTTGATAGTTCCTAAGAGTTTATCCAAAAAACCCAAAAGGATTGCGGATCTTTTGGCAACAAAGTTTTTCGATTCATGACTTTTTTTCGCCATTGAATAGGGCTTGTCTTTTAAGCCTTTGATACAAAGACTGAATACAGGGCTCAGCCCATAAAGAAGCTGAACAATGAAAATAGAGTTGCACGAAAGGCTTGCTGATCCCTTTAAAACTATCATGGGGACTAGTACTAATCCGAATCTGATCGCGATGAATAGCAGGTCGCCCCTCTTCGACCTCTGTATTCAATTGCAACAAGCATTCAGGATGATCGCGCTTAAACTGCTGTAGAGTCTCTACGAAATAATCAGAGCCCATCCACTCAGGGATTGCCAAACACACGGTGTAGCGCTTGGGTTGTTGTCCCTGGATTAAACTTTGCTCGAAAGCTTCTAGGGACTCCACAAGCTCTTTGCTATAGGCATAAACCTGGGTTCCATCCAGCGTTAAACGCAAGGACGAACGGGTTTTACGCTCTAACAAACGGCATTGCAAGCGCCCTTCCAAAGCTTGGATCATCTTGCTTAGCGCAGAGGGACTTAAGTTTAAATGATTGGCCGCCTTCCTGTAATTGCCCCAATAAACCACAAAATAGAAGCAATATAATTTGTACAAAAAATGAGGGCCCAGTCTTTGTATCAGTGTGGGGGCGTTTTTCATCTAACACCCTCTTCGCCTTCTAATCTGGAACGATTACAAAGGGATTGATGCTCTAAAAATGCCTTTAGCACCCTAGCCCGACGAGGATCCCTAAGCTTGGTTAAGGCTCGTACCTCAATTTGCCTTACCCGTTCTCGGGTGATACCCAGGGTATGACCGATTTCCTCTAGGGTCTGCTCTGTACCGGTTCTCAATCCAAAACGTAACCTAAGCACTAAGGCTTCACGGGAAGGCAATTCGGCTAAAACCTTTTGTACGGCTTTTTGTAACTCCTGTTGACTCACGAAATCTACAGGCGATTGAGATCTTGGATCGGCTATCAAATCTTCCAAGACCATCGATGAGTCTTCATGCCCTATCGGCGTTTCTATAGAAATAGGATCTTGAAGTGCTAATACAGTACGGACCTTTTGTAGAGAATGATGATTCTGCTTCGCCAAGGTTTCGGCTGTAGGCTCGAAGCCCATTTCCTGCACCATTTTACGTTGAAGCTTTTTTAATTTTTGAACCACTTCCATCACATACACAGGCACACGGATCAAACGAGCTTGATCGGCAATGGCACGGATGATCGCCTGGCGGATCCACCAGGTCGCATAGGTAGAGAACTTAAAGCCCCTTCGGTACTCGAACTTATCAATAGCCTTCATTAAACCTATGTTGCCTTCTTGGATTAAGTCTTCAAAACTTAAACCCAGATTTTGGTGTTTCTTGGCGATGCTGATGACCAAACGAAGGTTCGCTTCGATCATGTCTTTTTTGGCCTGAGTGACTTTACCCTTAGCAACACAAACAAGGCTTTTGACTGCTTCAGGATCTAAGGGTGTATTGGATCCTGTCTGTGCGTCTAAGGAAGCTTGTAGAGCTTTCAGGTCAAGGATAGTCTCCTCTATATGCTTAGCAAGAGCCGTTTCGTCTTTAGGTTTGAGCAAGCTAAACTTGCCCATTTTCTGCATATAGAGACCGAGTGAATCGACACCCAAAACATTTAAGCTATTGTTTATTGATAATTTGGACATAATAGGACTCCTTCAAGTGTGTTAAACCTTGTTTCGTAGATAAATAAATTGGTATTAACTAACTCAAAGGAGAGCTAAAGCCCTGACAGATCCAATAGAAAAAATAGTACTGAAGAAGAATGAACTTTGATAAGATCGACTTTGACATGACTTAATCCTTATACGATTAGGTTGTGTAAGTGGTGTGTGGGGTCTCGTAAACTCCATACACTGCGCTTTAACTTTCACACTATAGCATTCCCATTATATCCCGTCAAGACTTTTTGTGCATTTTTTCACTATTTTTATAGGTAAAAATGAAAAATAAAGCATTGTACTTTGATCGCCTTTTCATCATTTTCCAAAATGATACTAAAGTAGCAGGTATTTTCTCTGATAGGATCGTCATTCGGCATCTTTGATTTTTTTTACCATGTTCTTTAGGGTATTTCTCGCCACCAGGCTCACCTTATGTCCTTATAGGCCGGACAAGGGCGTAGATCTACGGTTGTTTTTATCACCCAAAATCAATACTAAAGGAAGTCTAAATGGTAGCAGCACACCTAACGCACGCTTCCATTTTTCTTATTTTTATGGGTAATTTAAGCGTTTTTTAATTTTAAGGTCCATTTTATCAGAAACCATGTAGTCATTTGTAATACAAATGTAGTCATAAAAAATACAGCTTGTAGTCAATTGTAATACATTTCTTTTTTTGCCTATAAAAACAGATGTTTTTTGGTCTTTTTAACTTTGTTCCAATTATTTTAATTGTAGTCATTTGTAGTGTGCCTGTAGTAACATTGACTACATCACACAAACGGGAGCAATGCCACATGTCTAAAGGCAAAGACAGTGCCAAAGAGACACAGCCAACTTCCATCAGATTGCCAAATCATTTGTATCAGCAACTCGAACAAAAGTCTCAAGAATGGGGTGGTATTGGTATTAGCAAAACCATCCAACTGCTCTTGCAAGCTGCCATCGAGAATCCACCCGATCGTGATCAATCGAAGTATGGCTTAATGACTTATACTTTGCTGAGTGAGGCGATCTTAAGTTTGGTCGAAGATGGAGATGAGCTTATAGACCGGGCAAACAAAAAATATCAAAATATGACTGAGCATTTTTAGATAATGCTTTATTCTTTTTGTGGTTGATCCGGCTTAATAATTTATGTGTGCTAATTCAGACTTGATGTGACAGTTGCCCATTTTGCGGTTGCATATTAACTACATCACACGAACCTAAGTTTGATTGTAGTTTGTTTCATGGCTGAATACCTAACCAATAATCGTCAAGAACCTTCATGCAAAGGCTCGTTACTTGTTCCCGAGTATATTGTCTAACACGATGATCCATTGTAAGCGATAAATTACCTATTGGATCTTCCCTCAGCATAATCATAGGTTCTTGGTATTTTGCTAAAAGAACCCTCTCCTTGCCAAAGGATTTTTTAATCTGAGCTATTGGTATTTTAGGTTTTACACTGTGGATCAAACGTTGCAAAATAACACGGGCTGGCAGTTGAGACTTCGTTTTATTTTTCTCCTCTAAAATAACTTGAGCTTCTGCCTCAATCTGCAAAACAAAGTCGGGTTTTTTTAATAAGGTCGAGAGCCTATAAGTCTTCCGTATAGGAATGTCTAGCTTGCTCTCAAAGAGTGCAGCAAACCAAGATCTTTCAAAGAGCTCGGCCACTTTAATCATTTTAGAGATGGTCGACTGAGAGATGCCCAGGTTTTTTGCCAAATCCATTTGATTCTTGAAAGCACCCGATTTCATGTGGGCTGCAAAAGAACAGGCTCGCTCAAATTCCGTAATGTCCTGGGAGTCTGCATTTTCTGCATGCATCAAAAGCATGCAAGTTCTATCCTCGGCTTCTATGACACGTGCTAAAAGTTTTCGTTTTGAAATTTGTGAACAAGCAAACCATCGGCGTACCCCAGAAATGATTTCAAAAGAGAGTTCAGAACCGGCTGCCAGGGTTCTGACAATTACCGGCTCCATTTGGCCATGACTTTGAATAGACTTAATCAGATCGGCACAGCGTTGCCGGCTCAACCAGGCTTGATCACGATTATGGTGAGGCCAGGGTCTACAGTTCTGAGGATCTATTTCTAAAAGCTCTGTACGATACTGAGGTACGGAAGCTAAAGGGACTGTATTATCCAATCTACTTCTTAAAGTCGTTGTAGGACACATTTCATACTCCTTTTGGATGATCTACTCTCACAACAGAGATTCTAGCTAAAGCCAGGATGCATCCTCTTCCGTCTTGATTTTAGTCAAGAAAATTCTAAGGGAATAAAAATATCAGGTCTTAACTCTTCAGCTTTAATGAGGCCACGGGTTGCTTGCACAACTTTTTGTACATGATGTGCCGGGATCTTAGGTTCTCTATATAGCCAATCGGAAACATTGTTAGGGTGCACACCCAGCTCTAGCGCCAATTTTTTAACACCTCTCACAAGTACTACTGCCCGTTGCAAAGCAATATTCTTAACTGTTTTTTGGGCAGGCCGACCTCGCTTTTTTCTTAAATCCATGCTTCCATCTTCATTGTAGCGCTTGAGTACAGGCTACCGTGTCGCGAGTATAAAGCAGAGCCTTCCCAAACAACCACCCTATAATTCAAGGAAAAATGGTGTAATTAAAAATTTAATATGCATACGTAGCCTTGAATACTTTAAAGTTTTTATGCCATTTTATTTCCACTGAGCAGTGTTTAAATTTTTCTCTTCTAGGAAGTTTGTACACAATAGGTTCCTGAAAGAGGAATAGGCGAAAGTGTATATTGAACATCAGGATGATGATTCTAAAAATCTTCAGACATAGGATGAAAAATTTGAAAGAGACTTACCTTAGAATTAAAAATGTTTTGGCGTATAATGCATTCACTTAAAAGATACCTTGTTTAAATTTTTTTTCTCCATGAAGACCTTATTTTTTCTAGCATTCCTTGCTTAGGCGAGGTTATCTGAGTCTGAGGTTGTATTGTAGGTGATGTATTCGGGCCTGGATTTTGACTCTGATAGAGTACATTAGTACTTGATACAGGGTTCTGTTGTCGCATACTACTCAATTCTGTTTGAACCGCTGCAAGTCTGCGTTTTGATGCATCCCCAAATGCATTACTGGAAGTTGCCATGCTTTCCGAAGTCATTTCATTAGAACTCGGGATTACCTGATCAAGATTTGGGATAACATTCGGATTTTGTTGCGCGGCCACTCTTGATCGGGCTTCTCTCCCTCTGAACTGAAAACCTGTCATTCTTGTTCTTAAGCGTAAAAACAGGGAAGGAGAGATGGGCAATAATTGTATTGCTACACCATGCTTAAAATTAAAAGAACATTGAAAAGTCTCTTTTTCACCCCACTTTGCTTCTCTCAATAATCGATACACATCTTCTATTTCTTGGTAGGTTGGATTAACTCCATTACCAAGTGCCCCTGTGGAATCACAACGCCTTAAGTGTCTCAAGCTTAATCCTGTAGGCTCTAATCTAACTCCATCCATCGTTTTATACAAGGTATAACCAGCTTTAAGAAGCACACACACTTCTCTGGCAAATGCACATGGAATATTTGCATTTTGATAGGCTTTCCCTTCTCTATACTGATGCGCTAAAATATCGGAACAAACGATAAATGTGTTGCCTATTCCAATATGTGCTAAAGTCCATACTAAATTAGCTCCCCAAGAGTGAAGCCCTTCTGGTTTATATACTGCACCAATTGCTTCTAAATCTTGTTTTGTTTTATCTGTCTTAAAAAACTGTAATGACTTTTGATCTGATATATATGTTTGAACTTTTTTATACACTCCTTTTAGAATAATATTTCTAGTATTTGGAATTTTTTCTAAATAAGCTGACTTTATTTCTTCTTGATATGCACGTAGAGCCGCTCCTACTTCAGAGAAGTCTATTTGATCAGAAGCACACATTCCATCTATTTCTAAGCCTATCATGGTCTCTAACAAATGCTTTCGAACTTTTTCATGTGCTTCATTAAGTTTTATAGCTCTAACATTTATATCTGCTTCCTCATGTGCTAACTTTATTTCTTCTTGATATATACGCAAGGCCTTCCCTAATTGAGAAATATCTACTTGATCAGAAGTACACATGTTATCTATTTCTGAATCTATCATAGTCTGAGACATTTTATTTTTTTCATCAAAAAATTTTTGATTGTTCTTGAGTATGGTTGTGTTGTCTACAACAAAACTATCAAAAAATGCCTTACTGTCTGCAAGTATTACTTTATGATGATCAATTGCCTTCCCTACCGCATTTAATTTATATAAACGAGCAAGCTGCCTCTCAGGGCTGTAAATGATCTTTTGATAAATTTTGTAGGCATGTTTAAAAGAGTCACGTACTTGTTCTTCTCTAATTGCGCCTTGTGGATCAAAGGGTCTAAAAGGACTCTCATTTCCGAGTTGTTCTGCATAATCTTGATACAAAGACTCTAATCTTAGATCTCTGAGACCTCTTTTATTAACCATTCCTACAAGTTTTTTTGTTCTTCCTATCTTCAAAATCTGTTCCTTTTATGTGTTAATGACCAAAACACGAAAGCATATTGTATTGCTATCAAACAACCACTCAAGAACCAAAACTTGATTTTATTAAATATCGAATCCCCTAGATTATTAATCTTTAAATATCTATTTTTTTAGTCTGTTTTTTGGATTAAAAACACTTTTTATTTCATTGATTAAATCTAAATCGCTACAAAGAGTATAAACATGTTCTGGCATTTCCATGTTTTTCTCCTTCATTTTCTCGGCAAAATCAATAGCCCAATCATGTTCAAAAGATACAGATATATAACCTAAAAAGAATCCATAGTCTTCATCCGTAAGAAAATCTTTTTTTTCGTTTATTACAAATTCAGCTATATTTTTTGAACCAGCCAAACATGATATGTCTAAAAGCTTGCGCCAAGAAGGATCATCGGGCTTCCATTGAGAGACAAACAACTCCATGCTATCGGATAATATAGCTAAATATAAAGAGCTTAGAAGTCTCATGTCCGAAAAAAGCAAGCCTGATAGATCTCTTCTTTCTTCAGAGTCATCCATTTCAAGCCACTTATCTCGAAGTTTTTCTCTCTTTTCTACAACTGCTTGATAACTTGCTCCAAGTATTTTTTTTACCTCATCATCTGAAGGTTCCTGTTTTTTACTATTTTCTAAATGCCTCTGCCCTCTCGGCGACAAGATTTTTTGCAAAAGTATTTCTCTCATTTTAGCTTCTACTTCTGCTCTCTCATTTGGTGACATAGAAAGCCCACATTTTGAAAAAGCTACATTAACACAACGATGTACTTCTTCTTCCACAACTTGCGTGGTATTAACTCCTGGTGCTCCCAAAGACGGTGATGCCCTACGGAGAAAACTTAACATGATGCCACCCTCCCAATTCTATTATTTTATTAAAAAATCCTAAGCAACTAAAATCCCAAAAAACTCCCACCACCAAGCAGAATAACCTCGTATTACGAATTATCACACCTGACAGTGTTAGTTTACATCCATTACTTGCAAAAATCTAGTAGATCCAGCAAAAAGACAAGCATTATTCCTAGTACTAAAATATATCCAGGAAAATTTTTGTATATTTACAAAGTCCCCTTATTATCCTGGAAACCACAGTCCTTAGCATTTGATAGTGACCTAAACGCTGACAAAAATGATGCTAGTCTAAAGGAAGAGGCGTAGAAAATTTCTAATAATTGACCTCTATCTCTTAAGGGAAGAAGTTATTTATAAGACTAAATTCTGATCTTTTCAGTAAAGGAGCATGGTGGCCAGCTGTATTCTAGGTAGAACTCTCTCATGCTTTTTGACAATTAGGGGAGCTAACGTTACCCATTACAAAAGCCAATAAAATTGCAGGCATAAACGCACTATATTCCAACTAGAGTCACATCTAAAGTATACGACATAATTTTATTGGAGAATATTCATCTTCAATGAAGTCGTTATGATCACTTTCAACCATTTTCGATTGCTCACCTCGGCTAAATTGAACAAGCATAGGAGCTCTTGATGCTGCATCATTCATTACTGTCTCTTGATCATCTACCATGCCTGGACAGTATTCTAAAGCCATTTTATTTTGGCTGTCTCTTAGAGTTTGGTTTGCACCTTGCCGCAATAAAAATCTAACATTTTCTTTTTTATTTTGTTGTGCAGCAATATGCAAGGCTGTCTTTTTGCTGTCGAGCCCAAATTGATTCAGGACATCGGGTGCAAGTGTTAGTATTAAAGATAGATCCTCAACCGTACCAAAACCAGCTGCTCTGCGAAATGCTTGTTCGATGTTGGTTGTTTTATATTTTTCAACCATCATCTGAACTTGTGTGGATTCAAACCCTCTGCCAGTATGAGAACTGGGTTCCAACAAAACATCACTAGAGTCGCTTACAGAAGCGTCATCCATCTCGACACCATCTTCAATCTCAGCCCTTACTGTGCTACTAAAATCATTTGTTAATAATTCATCGATTGGCTCTAACCATTGACTAGGCAATTCATTTAAAACACCCTCCTTTTTTAATTTTTCTAAAAACTGTGAGGCATACTCGCTACCCCATTCGGCCGCCAGGCGCACATATTTAAATCCTTCGGCTGATTCTTGTTCATCACGGCTTGTTAAATAGACAGCTGAAATTCTCAAGGCAGCATCTTTTTTGATTTCAGGACCATAGGTATCGTAAGTTCCCGAATCAAATTTAGATAAATATGTTTTACTATCTTGTTCTAAATTGATCGCTTTTTTTAAATAAGACACCCCTTTTTGTGTTTCTTTTCGGTCCAGATGGTATAATCCCATACGATAATGAGCAGGCGGATAACCGAGCGTGGCTGCTTGTTCATAATAATGCCATACTTTTTCTAATAAAGCAGGTTCGCGCTTGGCTTTTTTGGCATAAACCACAGCCAGAAACATCGTACATTTACCATCTTCTAGTTGATATCCTTGCTCCAAATAAGCCAGTGCTTCTGTCTCATTGACGTTAACACCTACCCCTTTATAATAAATATAAAATAGCCGTCTAATCGAAAAAATACACTGTTCTTCAGCCATCTTTTTTAAAACGCTTATCCCCTTTTTTCTATAAATACTATTTTTATCATTCAGAAATTCATCCAACAGGTAAAATCTTGAACGAAATTCTAAATGCATAATATTATTTTCAGGTAAATCGCGTAATTCCCTATAGCTTTCATTAAACAATTGTTCAAGTACTTCTTCTGTATCGTCTAGCTTTCTTTGTCGTAGTTTTAATGTAACCTTATCAAAAATATTGCCGGCTTGAGCTGATTTTTCTAAAATGCTAATATCATCCGTATTTTCCCGTTTTAGTAGTTGTAGCGCTTGGGTGCTGCCATTTTCAGCAGCCAAGTTTATCCAATAATAGCCTTGTGTTTCATCAATAGTACCAAAATCACCACGCAAATAAGCATTTCCGATTTTACATTGCGCATCGGAATCACCACCCTGTGCCGCCAATAAAAAATAGTGCCGTGCTAAATTTAAATCAAGTTCAACATCTGAACCACTCTCATACATACAACCAACATTATATTGCGAAGTTACCTCTCCTAAATCAGCTGATTTCTTGTATAATTCAAAAGACTTTTTTTTGTCTACCTTCTTAACACCAATACCCGTAGAATAAGCACTCGCTAATTTTCTAATGGCCACAGGATTATTCTTCTCAACCGCTTTGGCATAATAAAAAACAGCTTTAAACGCATCACGCTTAGCACCATACCCATCCCAATACATATCACCCAGTAACAATCCAGCATCTAAATAACCTGCTGCTAATGCTTTTTCCAACCATTGAATCGCTTCTGGATCACTTTGTTTACAACCACGACCCACCATATAACTCTTTGCTACCGCAACCATTGCATCTGTATTACCACTATGGGCTGATTTTAAGTAATAACTAAAAGCCCTCTTAAAGTCAGCAGCGTTTTTTGCGCCATCCATGAAATGGGAACCAACAATAAATTGTGCAATCGGATCTCCCGCATCGGCTACGGCTTTAACGACATCAATATTTGAAGACAGTTGATCCTCTAGAAATTTTTCTTCTTGGCTGAGTTGATTTTGATCGCCATTAACACGAAAATGTAATTCATAATACCCATCATAAGTACAAATTTTTTCAATTCTGTCCTTATAGGCAGATTCCGCAAGCCAAAAATGAAACTGTTGATACAACACACCACGTGATCCAGATTTATTGATATGATTACCGCGTCCCGTGATGATACGAATTTTTTTGACATTATTAGCATAGGCCAATGTCTGTAAAATATGAGATTTAGCGTCTTCCAAAGAATAGCCATGTAAATCGAACACCATCTCTGTAACAGCCGTGCCAGGGCTGTCAAGTCTTGTCAAAGATAGAAATGGGTTTGATGTATCAGTACTGGGCTGTATAGCCTGTGTACGTTCGAAAAAAACGGTACCTTGTTCTATTTCTCCTAAAGCATAACAAACAGAACCAAGGTCTATCAGCGTCTTAGCAACCTCAGGATGTTCCAAACCATAATGCCGCTCTTTGAGTACTAATGTTCGTTCGAACAAAACCTTACTTTTTTGTACATTCCCTAAGGCTTGATAGACACCCCCAAGATTTGCAAGGGTTGCTATCAGTGCTACATGCTCTAAACCATAATGCTTTTCCTTGATAGTCAAGGCACGTTCCAAAAGGGCTTTACTTTTTTCTAGCTCTTTTAACACTTGATAAACAGAGCCAAGATTTGTCAATGTTGAAGCAAGTGCTACATGGTCCACACCATAATGGTGTTCCTCAATAACCAAGGCTCGCTCCAACAATTCTTTACCCTTCTGAATATCCCCTAATGCTCGATACACATCACCCAAATTTGCTAGCGTTTCGGCTGCTTCTACCTGATCAGTCACATGATGAGTCTCATAAACACCCCAGGCACGTTCCAATAAGGCTTGAGCCTTTTTTACATCTTTTAAGATCCGATAGATAACACTTAAACGTGTTAGAGTGACTGCGAGCTCTAGAGGCTCAGAATTATCAGCGCGCTCCTGAATAGCCAACGCTCGCTCTAAAAGTTCTTTAGCTTTTTGCACATCTCCTAAAGCTCGATAAGCATCACCCAGGCGTACAAGGGTTATTGCAACTGCCAAATGTTCTAAACCATAATGGCGTTCCTGAATAGCCAACGCACGTTTCAGCAAGGCTTTTTTCTTCTGGTCATCCCCCAAATTGCCATAGGCAATCCCAAGATTAAGAAGCGTTTCTGCAAGCGCTAGATGCTCTGCGCCATAATGATGTTCTTGAACCGCTAGAACACGTTCCAATAACAAGACTTCATCTCTAGCTGTATTGCTTAAATGAATATCTGAAGCGACTGTTGATGCAGTTTTAATAGTTATTGGAGACTTTGTCTTGGACGGTTTCCTTTTTGGATGTTTTGTGTGTTTCTTTGTCATAAATCACTCCTATCAATCCCATCAATGATCACCATTGCTCATGGGTTATGGAGAACGAGGCGGCGTTCTAGGAGGTTCTAACATACACTGCTCGTCATTAATAATCCCCTTTTTAATACAACTGTTAACTAATGCAGCACCCTCATCGGTCAAATAATAAGAATTTAATCGTCGACAACCTTCGACTGGAATATGAAAGTCATTTCCAATCGTTTTCACTACTGCTCTGATGAGATTGGTACCAATCCCTTGCCTACGATAATTCGTATCAACTTCTATATCAGTAAGCCAATCATCTTGAATTAGCACATGACCCACTTTGCGATTTGTGATCAAATCCATTGCATGATATTCATCATAGGAAATACAAACATACATGATATTATTTCGTCTAAATATTTTGGAAGGAAAGTCATCTCTTTTGGAATACTGCCTTGCAGCGGAAAAAATAAGCATTTTATTGAATTGATCTTGTTTACCATTAAAAAATGAATGCTTTGGAGCAACAGACAAAAACTGCTCCATGAATTTAATAGAATCTCTTTGATCATGCAGTGATGGTTTAGCTGCCCTAGCCATTTGAACGACTCCTTTCCATTTAAATCAATTCTACCAGATGTATAAATGATTATTTCCAAACACAAATCATTTTATTTTTTGTTTCCTATTTTCCACCAGATTAAAAACATTAAAGGTTTCTTTTTTAGTTTGAGAGCCTGAAAATCGTAAAACCTGAGCATGCTCGACTAAAACTCTATTATGGTTTTGAGACAGCTCAAATTCTTTCTTTAACCGCTTTAAAATAGGTCGAACAGAAAATATTCTGTCATAGTAATGTCTTAAACCCTGCTCCGTAGGTATTAGTAAATCATACCGATCTCTATCTCTTTGTAAGAGATGAATGATGGCCCCGGATTCTGGATTAATACAACCTAATGATTTAATTTCGCCATCCGCTTTCGACTCACATTGAAACACAAACGGCTCAGCATCTTTAGAAATGCTTTTCCCATAAAGTTCAATACGGATTTTTAACATTTGAGCCATGGTTTGCAAAAGTAAAAATATTTTGGTGTCTAAAGCGACTGAAACCTCTTCAATATCAAAAGTCTCTGCCACCAATCCTCGCATGCTTAAAATAGTATCGCGCATTGTAACGTGTGCTTGCCGAGCACCCATTAAAACAGCGTCCAGTAAATCATGAGGTTTTAGGGGTATAGAACATATCCTAAAATCAGCATGACTTTGTAGCCACTGTTGTTTTTGCTCCGAAATCAAGGTTCTTTCTAATCGCGCTTGCCATTGACTTACTTCGTCCCTTGTTTTTGGGGTGACAATACCCTGCTGATACAAAGCCCATAGTTTTTTAATGGCTTCTGGATTTCCTTCTTCAGCTATTGCCTGATAAAAATGAAGGGCCACAGAACGTACTTTTAGGCCCAATACACCTGAGGCATACAACTCCCCCAACGCAAAAGCAGATTGTTTTCGACCGGCTTCAAGCGATCGTCTAAACCAATAGGCGGCCAATACTGGATCTTGGGAGATCTGTTGATTACCATCTCGATAAGCTTCTGCCAAATAATACATTTCATAAGCAGAACTGGGGTTTAGATTCAGTTTAAGGGTGGTTTCCTGTTCTCGAATATCTTCCGAAGGCCTCACAGACAAAGAATCTAAGGGTTCTGAAGCATGGAGTTGTTTTAGCAAGGTAAGGGATTCTTCATATCCATTTTGAAAGGATGAACGATACCATTGTGCTGCCTGTAATAAGTCTTTAGATCCTCCTAAACCCTGTGCACATAGGGTTCCAAGACGAGACATGGAAGTCCCATTGCCCAATTCAGCGGCTTTCTTATACCAAAAAATAGCACGTCTATAATCCCTATCAACCAAAGTCCCCTGACTATAAACATCTCCCAAAATTCTTCCGACTCGATAGGGTTTTTCTTCATAGGACTGATTCTGTAATACTCCATCCACAATTTGCTGTTTTTCTTCAAGGCTCCAGGCTTTAAAGTGCAAGCATTGATCTAAGCGTGCAATGGATTCAAGGCTAACATCCTGAGTTTCAGCCAAACAACTGGCACGACATAAAAACCGTGTTGCCATATCGAGCTTTCTGGGCAATAAATCGCCTTGCTGATAAAGCTTTCCAAGCAATAAGGCGGTGTCACCTTCTGTTTCTGCCCGTTGTTGTAAAATGGCTTCCGATTTTTGAAGCCACTGCTTCAGTTTTCGATGTTCATATGCTTCTACAGCCAACCGAGACTGATCGATATTAACCAAAGCCTGGAGTACGTCTATATCGATTGTTTGGGCATCGTCAGAATCGCTCAGCACCTGATAGAGTTCTTGATAAACCTTCGTTTCAAGGGCTATAGCTTTGGAGCTCCATAATGCCTTTAAGCTTTGTTTTTCTTCTGATAATGAACTCAAAATAGGATTATCATCCATCAGATGTTTTTTCAATAAAGCCAAAGCTTTGGCTTTTAAACCTTTGAGTTCTACTTCCTCTGTCGGCTCCTCAATCCAATGAATGGCTGATGACAAATCCTCTGTGTCTAAGGATCGTTTAAAGTAAGTTTTTGCCAAAGCGAACTTAGCTTCTGGATGGCCTTGTTCAGCGCGTACTAATAACCACTGAAGAACTTTAGAATAATCCCTAAAGCCCAAATCGGGATCCCGATAAATGGCTATCAAATGCTCTAGTGCTTCTGAATCCCCTGATAGGGCTTTGGGAGTCCAACAGTCAATCGCTTGTTGGACCCAAGGGATCCCTTCAGAGGGATCGCGATCCCCTAAACGCCCCTCCCTATAGAAACGTCCTAAAATAACCATCGAAGCGATATCACCCGTTTGTGCCGCTTGAATCAACCGGGTTCTAGCCCCTTCAAAATCAATGGTCCAACCATATTCCCCACTGAGTAATAGGTCGACCAAGGCGTGCATGGCATCCACATTGCCTTGATGAGCCGCCTTTTCATATAAGGCCTTGAGTTGCAAAAACCAATGTTGGGCGAGGGATTCATCGGGTTCACAGGCCAAGCCCTCTCGATAACATTTTGCCAATAAACGAATAGCCTCTGCATGATTGGCCCCCTCTCTTTGGGCCACCGTTTTAATCATCTCAAACCCACGCTTGGGGTTTTTACCTAATTGTCCTTTGATTTGTTTCAAAGCTATTTCTACGACGAGATTGGCGCTGGTTCTGGTAATCAATTGAGAGGCTTTCTCCAATAAAGCTTCAAAGTGTTCCGACTCAAATGCACCCTTTAATACCAAGGTATTTAAAGAATCTAAGGAAGCAGGACTTCCTAAGCCTGCTGCTTTGACATAAATTTCAATAGCTTTAGAAAGATTTTGTTCTCCTAGCCATCCTTTTTCATAGAGTTGAGCCAATTGCCACATCGCACGGGTGCTGCCTTTTTTGGCTCCTTTCTCTAAAAAAAGCTTAGCCTTGTCCAAAAGCTTCTTTTTTTCTGCATCTGTTATCCGTAGTGAATGCCTGACTTTTAAGTATTCACCCAGGGCCCGTTGTCCTACAATGGCTAAGGCATAGCTATTATTTCGATGAGCTGCCTTCTCCATCCATTCTGAAGCTTTTTCGGGATCGGGTTTCCCTAGATCATCGTCCTCATACAGTTGAGCTACCAGACACATCGCATGACTGTTTCCCTTATCAGAGGCTTTCAAGAGCCACTCTAAGGCTTTGTGAGGTTCCCGATTTCCTAAAGTACCACTTAAATAAAGCTCTGCTAGTTCGCACATGGCATGATCATTGTTAGCATAAGTTGCTTTCTTAAGAAGCCGTTTTTTCTGATTAGCGCTGACTCGTAAGAGATCAGAACCCGTATTTCGTTTATTCTGTGACACGGTCACCACCGGTCCCTTTTTGGTTGCCACAACCTTTGTATTTTCATCAAGACTTACCACATGGTTTGATTGCGGTAATTTTTCACCCTCTTGTAATGCAGCGTGAATGGCTTCGCCAGAAATTTCTCGTTGGTTTTTTCTGACTACGGCATGATGCGTTAATGGTGTTGAGTAAGGATTTGAAGAAGATCCTTGAGGATCATTAACAAGGGTTTGGGAGGGATGTTTTTTAGAGGAATCCTGCGGATTGTGACTTTTTACTTTCCGTCTATGGGGTGGAGTATACTTGGATTGACTTTTTGTTCGAAGAGAATCATCATTTTGCATTTTAATACTCCTCAAACCTCAAAGAATGATACTCATCTTATCAAGAAACTTGTATTACTTGCAAAACATTCATAGTTATTCACTATTTCAATGTGCTCTTTATTTTAACTGCGATTGTTGGATGTTGATCCAAGAATTTTTCCACTGTCTCCCCCTGTGCATTCGTCAGTAACAAACGAGCTTTGTCGCTAAAAAATAGGACTTCTAGCTTTTCTATTGCTTGTAAAAAATTTCTGGGGCTGTCCTGGCTGCTTGATCTATTTTTTCCTGGAACTGGAAGACCGTTAGCTCACCATTTCCGAAAGCACTTAATACAGCATTAATCCTAGGGGTGAATTCTAATTCAGCATCAACTCGAGGCATATTCTCAAGAATAGGTATCACTGTGGTTTGTGTATTGATAGAAGCACTAGAGTTCGCTTCGAGAATTTCCGCCGAAGCAATATGTTTTTGCTTACCCTTCTTTTTTCGTGCAGGGCGGTTGGAACCTTCTAACACCCTCTGTCTTACTTCAGCAATCTTTATATCATCAAGCTTGTTTTCAGTATACTCACTCATATTGGTCAACAAAGATGTTTCCATCTCTTTTAGCTTCACCTTAATCGCTTGATACGCTTTCGATTTTAAGGCCGTGTCACATTTTTTAAAAACGTCGTCTCCATCCTCAATGGGCCTAATAGAGTCTGCCAATTGACGCACAAATAAATATTCGGCTGAGGTCTTAGAAAGCCTCTCCTGCGTGTTAAATAAAATAATACTGGCATTTTGAATAAACAGTTGATCAGTGGTCATGAACATGGGAAGCCCTAAAATCGTTTTAATTTCGTTATGACCATTAGCCTGTGCTAAATTAGCAGCTGTCAAATGATAACGACGATCTTTAATGCCAGCATTCGCCTTCAATTTTAATAACTTTAAAGTCGCTTCTTGATGTCCATTAGCAGCTGCTTCATGTAAAGGGGTACAGCCTATCTCTGAGAACACATCAACCGTCGCACCTGCCCCCACAAGCTTTTCGATCAAAGCAACCCGACCATTCTGTGCTGCAACATGTAGAGGCGTTGTTCCATTACGGGTTTTCGCATTTATATTAGCATCTGCCCGTATCAATACGTCCACCATAGTCGGACGATTCAATTCTACTGCCAGATGAAGAGCCGTTTTTAGACCGCCAGGCGCTTGAATATTAACATCCGAACCCTCATCAATCAGACGGTTCAACTCTGTTAAATCGTCCTCGGTGATAGCTCGAAAGATCGGAATACTTCTGGCCGCTGATTCCGTGTTAAGAGCTTTCGAAGCTAAATAATTTACATAAGCATGCATATAATAGGTACTCCAACAGTCAAAAAAGACTAATTTGCACCCTCGGATGACCCAGGAATGTGCTTTAAAAATGATACTTCAAACACACAAATATTACCATACATAGGGATAGACAGGTACTCCTTGTTTCTTAGTTATAACCGACAGTAGTCACAGTCTGTTGTTACATCATCGAGTAATTGTTAGATTTCTTTATTTTTAAAGTCTCGTCATCTGGAATAGAGCTTCTCGTGGATAAGTAATACAAACAGGTAATGCTAAGGTTAGACTTTTTCCGGATAATCGCCATATTTCACCTCTCTTGTTACACTGCCTATTCACTCTCCCCCTCAAAATGCCAAGTCCATGGGGTACTGACGGAAGATAAACACCAATGCTTGAGGTATTTCAACCAACGCAGGGTTTTCTCAGTGTTATACCGCGACCATGTGTGTTCGAGAGGAAATTGCATACCCATCAATTCGAGTATTCCGTATTTATCGTAGCAAGCTTGCATTTTTGTGGCTCCCATCCTTGTTATATCGCACCCCTAAGAATCAAAATTTTTGATTCTTAGAAAGCACACAAAGCATCCTTGCCAGACTTCGCTTCCTTGCATTATCAATCCCTAACCTACAACACCGAAGTTTAAAACTTTCTTAAATTATTCCGTTTTTCAAAAGAAATACCGACAACTATTTTTAGCTTACCAGAAATAAAATCGGGTGTGTACCCTCCTGTTAAAATACTTATGATTCAGGAATACCCCTGGTAAAAGGCGCACATGAAAACAAGTGTTTCTTCAGTATAAGAATGACCAGGATATCTGAGACAATACCTTTCTTGAACTCGAATACTATCCTAGATTGGCGATTCTAAAACAAAAGGATTTTTCAAACATGAACCTATACGGTAGACGACTGAGAGACTTGTCTAGACATAGCTGCCAACCCCAGCATTATCAATTTCTTCTGAAGGAAGAGGCACTCATGCGGTTTTGCGCCCAACAAGCCCAAGAGCAAATCCGAGACAAAAAAGCTATCCTGGAAAAAGATTTGCCTGATAAAACGCCGGGATTATCCTTGGTCAAGGATAACTGTTGATAAGAACCTTAGCCTGCTGATTAGTTCGAAGGTCTTCCTTCAATCAATGTCCCTGAAAACATCACGAGGTGATTACAGGATTAATCACAGATAAAATCTGAAAGCAGATGGCATCCTATGTGATTTACAAGGTCTTATCTACTTCTTTTTCTTTGATAAACTACGATAGACCTTATCTTCTCCCTCGGAAGAGCTTGAGCCTCCTAAGTCTGTATTAGCTAAATTTGTGGTGACTGAAGATACACCAGCTAAAGCAGACGAAGTGGAAGGTATAGAGGCTCGAGCAATATGAAAACCATGATAAAATTGTTGTTCAAATGGCCTGAATTTTACAAAATCACCACTAACACTAGGCACTTTTTTAGCTTGCTCGTATTCACGGATGCTTCTGTTATGAAAATGCCGAACGTGATATATTTCGGCTATTCTATCCTGTGGAATAGAATGATAAAGAATGACTTCCTGAGAATTTTGTGCCCATCTCTTTTGAGATACTTCAGCTCTAGTCCTCAATGAAGCATCAGGAAAAATCTCATCAAGAGCGTCATCATTTGTTAAATCTACCCTAGGATCATTTTCATTCAATTTTATTTTTGCTATATGACTAGCTGGCGTATTGCCATTAAGTGCGCCAATTGCAGCTGAATATCTTGCAGCCAATTTCTTACTTCTGGTTGTAGAAATCAAACAAGAATCGTTAGGCCCATCTTTTACGTGAGTTGCAACATCCTCGCTACCACCATTGCTTATTGTCTTTTTGGCGTGTATCCCGCCGCCTGCTTGAATAGATGCCAAATCATAATCCTTCAATCCTCTCCAAACAATACTGGGGTCTTCGCTTTCAGAATCACCTTCAGATTCACCATTAAGACTGGGATGCAGTGTACGATACCCCTTTGAGGCAGGAGGATTGCTAACAACAGCAACTTCCTCATCAGAAACATCTGTAGTACTGCTATCTTCATCGGATTTATCATCAGAATCATTATTTTTGGTGTCACGATAATTCCCTGGAAAAGAAACAGATGTAGAAGCACCTGCGTTTGATGCTCGTTTACTTTTCTGAGTATCTTGTGGATTATTTGCACTCTCCATTTCACCTTCTCCTATATCGATATTAAACCGTATCAGCTCATCAAAAACCAATGAAAATCACAATGAATCAGCGTTGCATTATTCAACATATAGATTCATCATCCCCTCTAGGTGTACGATAAGCTAAAGTATTTTACTTTGCAAGCTTTCCTGAAAACGATTGTGAATAATGCATTAAAAATAGGAGCATAAATGAAAACTTAGTTTTCTTGGTAGCATTGTGCTGAGTATAAATATCTAGTTAATATTCCAGATTTTTCAAAACCTAATGCCCTGGTTTCTTTTAAATAATCAATAATAATTCTTGCATGTTGTGATTCTGACAAAATTGAGTTCCCGTCTATATTTAAAGCACCATTTACGGCATTCACTCCAAATTGTTGATAAAGATTTTGCAGCACAGAAAAAAAGTGCTTTTCTGCTTCTATCTGCTCAGCGTTAGAATTAAATCGATTTTCTCTTGACTCGATTATTCTAATTTTAATAGCTCTATTATTGCTCATGGATAATATATTCAATTCTTCCAATGACGGTGGTTTTCCATATTTTAATGGGTCTATGGCTTGCAAACACAATTTTGGATTTTTTCGATATAAAATTTCATAATTATTAATGGTTGAAGTCAAAAAATCAAAGATAAGATTGTCAGGGGATTTTCTTAAATAACATGGAAATATTTGATTGAAAAATGCAACCGCTTTCCAAGCAGTATATTCGGAATTGCCTCCATCGGCCAAGGACTTTTTAGATTCGCTTATTAAAATTTTATATTCGTTTGGAAAATCCCTTGGAATCACACTCAATAGTTCATCTTTTTCAATTGCTTTTTTTAATGATTGCAGTTCCAATATTGGCAATATGCTTTCTCTTGCCAATAATATTGTTGATGAAAATGAAATCGCAATTACAAAAACAATTAGGAAAGAGTTTCTTATTAATTTTATGGATGTCCAATAGGATATAAAACCTACTAGAGCAACCAGTAATGAGTATACTACAACAATACTAGGTTGATCATTGCCCGAGAAACGCATAGTAAGTGCGAGCGCTCCCAGCATAAAAACCCCAAGCAACACTGGGAAATCTTTTTTTATTTTTTTCACATGGCGATTTATTGCCGAAAAGATTAGAAATGGAATAGAAAATGCTGAAAAAGACCCCAGGTTATGAAAAAATAGTGATTTATTATATTCCATGCCTGTATCAAATCTGTGAAAACTCAAAAAGAACATTGATACACAGAAGCCACTAAAAAATATCAGCATGCTTCTTTGGATGTATTTGTTTTCATTTATGTTGAAACCACAATAATTTGCCTTAATTACAGAACTCCTCTTGTATTAACCTGTATGAAATTTACACCATTTTATCGAAATAAAAAACTTATTTAAAGTTGGAAAGCTGAAAGCTTTTGAACAGTATCCACCTTGTGCACTATAAATCTCATGTCAAATAGAATTGGATTCTTGACTAAATGGAAAAATATGGGCAGCATGTCCTAGAAGTAAAAGCTATATTGGCCAGAAGTAATTAGTACAAATCATAAAGGGGCACCATGAAAAGCTCATCTTACCAACTTTCGCAAAGAGTGTCTTTCTATGTGAGAGAGCTTGAAGCCCTATATCGCAATCGTCCTGAAAAAAAGATATTACATGAAATTATTACCAGTTGCGCTGTCTATGTAAAAGAAGCTGTTTATGAGAACTATCATAATAACCACAACGGTCTTCTCATTATCGAACATGCTATTTTTCTTTTTGTAGATGAAAATATATTTTTGAAAATAAACGATGCTGAAGAACAAAAAATTACCGATCAGTTATGCTGCGACTTTAGAGCTCGTATACGTTGGTTGCCCGAAGAGGACATTTGCTGTGTAGCGCTTGCATTGGTTGATGAAGATAATTCTGAATATCAAGCTGCTTTAAGACCATTCTCTCAACCTGTTATCGATCCTGATACTCCGTTAGATATATGGAAGCCAGGTCACATTCGACTTTTTATAAGCCATAGAGATAAATATAAAAGCGAAGTGTCCAAATTAGCTAAATTGCTTGAAAATTATGGCATATCGTCATTTGTTGCCCACGATAATATACTCCCTATGGAAGAGTGGCAGACTACTATTGAAAAAGCCATGCAAACTATGGAAATACTAGTCGCATTTATTACAAATGACTTTTTCGAAAGCACATGGACCAACCAAGAAGTTGGCTTTGCAATAGGCCATGGAATACCCGTTGTTTCAGTTAAACTCGAGGAAAAAGTCCCAGAAGGGTTTCTTAGCCCTGTTCAAGCAATACGGGCCAATGTCAATGATTTAAATAGTATCTGTGATGTTCTATATGAAACTCTTTGCAAACATTTGGGGCACAATAAAAAAGAACGCTTAAGAAAGGCAATAATCCAAGCCTTTACGATATCCTCTAATGAGGATGAGATCAAAGTACGTTTTGCATACCTTGATAAACTACTAGATACGTTAACAGAAGTTGAGAGCAAAAAAATTAGAGATGCCTATAAAAGCAATATAAATTTATGCAGATCAAGTTATCTGGATGAGTATAATAAATTAATCGATTTATTTAACCGCAAAACAGGAAAACAACATGGAATAAACTCGCCTCAAAAGACGATTGACGAATTAAAATGTATCTAATTTAGAGATACATGTGTTCGAAGCTTGGGATTTAAGGTCTATTGAGAGGGAATAAAACATAGCCCCTATTACAGTGTCTAGCAGGGAGCTGATTCTCTACCTATAGACTCTGATAAATTCTGGGTTCTTTACGATGTCTTCTTTTTCAATAAGCTTTCCAAAACCTCATTAGCCTTTTTATGTGCCTCATCGTTTAACTTATCCCCCTCTTCAAACTCACTAAGCAGATGTGTCTGCACCATGTAGTAGGTCGAAATGCAGTAATGAAGCAATTGCTTGTGAAGCTTCCTATCGTCCTTAGCATCTGGTTGTTCTAAGGCATTCTGAAGCAAGACCCGAACAGCATCGCTGATGCTAAAACCACCACCCATTTCTTTAGCCTTGCGTACCAAACTTTTCTGCAATGCTTCTGAGATTTGTACCGATAATAAGGGCATAGCGACCTCCTGAAAAAACACTAAGAACACAACTAAGAGATCCCATTGTATAACGACAAAACGGTGGGCGACACGGTCTCGTATGAGCGATATGAAGAAATATTAAAAAATATGTGTTTCGGTAGCTTTCAGGGTAGTTGTCGCGTGATGCAGAATAAAATTATCCTGCAAGCCGCATCGTAATCTCCTTTAAAAAATAAAACAACTATTTTTTTGCCGCCTCTTTTTTTGAATGTTTTGGATTTAAAAAGACCTCGCCTGCAACCGACCAGTTGCGTATTTTTTTGGACCAGCGGTTTGGGTTTTTTTGTCGTGCAATCTCGTATAAACGCGATCTTTTTTCTAAAAAGATGCTATCTAATCCTTTATGACGGATGTTTGGTGTTACAAAATTAATACCGCTGTGCTGATGAACATGGTTGTACCAAAGAACAAATTTTACGACCCAGGCATACGCTTCTTCCAGAGAAGCAAATGGCTTTTTGGGATAAAATGGGCAGTATTTGACAGTCTTAAAGTTTGATTCCGAGAAAGGGTTGTCGTTACTGACAGAAGGTCGGCTAAAAGAAGGCATAATTCCTAGATTCTGAAGGGTCAGAAGCATTGTAGAGCCCTTCATGGGGCCCCCATTGTCTGAGTGCAGACTCACCTCTCCTGCTCTTATATTTTCCGCAACATAGGCCCTAGAGACAACCTCAGCCGCATACTCAGCCGATTCTTGCTCGAACACATCAAACCCCACAATTTTTCGGCTAAAAATATCCAAGAAAAAATAGAGATAAAAGAATTTTCCTCGAATGGGACCTGGTAAATAGCTGATATCCCATGACCAAACCTGATTAGGTTTTAAAGCTACTAATTCAGCAGGTTTTTTATGTGTTCTTTGGCGTGATCCACCGCGGTGGGTTAATTGATTTTCTTGTTTTAGAATTCTATAAAAAGAGGATTCTGAACCAATATACACGGATTGATCGGCCAATGTTGGCACAATTTGCGAAGGGAGTTGATTACAGAATTCTTCGGAATTAGCAACCTCTAAAATACGTGCACGCTCAATCGCACTTAATTTATTAGCGGGTGCGCTATTAGGACCCTGGCGTTTGTCCGCGTGGCTTTCTTCTTTTTTCCACCTTTGTAGGGTCCTAATATCGATTCCTAGCACCTCACAAGCCTCTTGTGCTCTGCATCCGACCTTACATGCCTCCTGGATTAAAGCAATGGCCTGTGCCTTATCCTGGGCCCCAATCAATCGTCCTCGTTGTCCCCCCAAATTAAGCTCGCTTTTTTTTTCAAAAGAAGTAGCGCCGAAGCTTCTACCAAGGCTTTCTCTTTGCGATGCAACTCATGCTTTAATTGCTTATTTTCCGCCGACAGTTGACGAACCTCTGTTCGTTGTTCTTTGTCGGTGGTGTCTTTTTCCTTGCTGAATAAGGCTAAAACCTGTTTTTTCCAGTCATCCAGATCATGGGTGTAAAGACCATGTTCTCGACAGTAAGCTCCTCGTTCGTCCTCCTTCATCTCAAAGGTATCGAACATTGCCTGAAGCTTGGATTCTGCACTCCCAGGTTTTTTGGGTGCTTTAGAAATAGTCTTCGGTTTCATCATGTGCTTATTTTTAGCCTTATAAATCCATGTGTTTAAAGTAGCATAAGGAATACCAGCCTTTCGTGCTAATTCTACAGGACTCGGTGCATGACTGGAAAATACTTTGGCCAATAATCGTTCTTTAAACTCGGCAGAATAGTGTGTACATTTTCGCATAAGGGACTCCACGCCCCTCATGAAAGTTAGTTACTTCAGAGGCGACATCTTTTCTGACGCAGGGGGGTTTTGCATATTTAAAATGGCCTTTCTAACCTATTGATTTGAAAAGGAATTTCTCAATCTTATATGAAGATCACACAAAATATATGAAAACTTCATATCAACTCTTTTAGTTGTACATTTTGTCGGTCGCAAAAAAAACAGCATGTGCAATCAAAAAAACCTATAAAAATAGTTAAAAATGAACAATTGGCAGCAGTGCGTCCGGTGTGCCGTGCGCCGTGCGCCCAAATTTTTTAATCCTATCAACTTGCTAATGATTTTCAATCTAATGATCGACCCAAAAACTATCGAGCATCTATAGCATGAAAACCTAGATGTTTTCGGAATATATAAGCTCGTGCGAAGTTTAGCATTAGCAGTTATATCACAATAAATATTTTTGCAATACACGAGATGTCTCAAGAAGCATTAGTATTTTCTAGGACATAATAAAGAGGATCTAAATAAAGCCATAGATCTCCTCTGAGGATGCTCCTCACCACCTGCGACCTTTTCGCTTTACAATAAAGCTCTTTAACCCTTGAATCGCAGAAGACCTTGGCTGCACCTGATTACATGGCTCCCCATATCGGCTACGTATGACCTTCTCTTCAGAGGCCACGTAATCTTTAATCTTACCTGCATTCTTAAGAGCTAGAGCAAAAATAGCCAAGACCTTAGGGTCTTTTAAATCTTCGTAATCATCGGGAATCGCGTGTGTGAGTATATCGGAAAGTTTGCATCCCTCGACAATGGGTGAATGGCATTGCTTTAAGCCCGACAAAAGATGCTCGTGGTTTTCAAAGGGTCTCACCCCATTTGGATGAGTATCTTTGATTTTTTTGAGCGCCTTTGAAGGTAAAGCCCATTTCCAAATGCTCCCCTTGCCATAACCATCATGCACAGCCTCTACGCCTAAAGCTGTTTTGGCTCTGCGTAAGGTGATGTTTGTAAGACCTGCCGCTCTAGCCTGTGCATCCACCTCTTGTTTAGAAACAGGCCCATCGGCTAGTAATACTTCCAGAAAATGGATGGCCTCGGACAACATAGAATGTTCGCATGTATCCTCATCAGAACTTTGGCTTAATATGGCACGTGCACTCCCCTCTATAGCCTCTCCCCAAATCACCTGAGATGAAAAGACATCCGGGTATTCAGGAAGTGCTATTTGCTTAACGCCATAATAATACCCACCCCCATCAGGACCATAGTTCGATTTAGCCCTTGCTAACACACGCTGTGCATTCCCTTGAAGATCCGTTATTTTTGCCGTTACCAAAACCACACGAGGTAGTGCGCTAAAGGCAATGGATCCCGTCACCCTTTCTAAAGGATCATGGCCCATTGTACCCTTGCTAAAATGGGATATCCCCAATACCACGGCCCCTAATCGCTTACCCAGGGCAACCAAAGATTGCAGCGCCCTTCTAACTTCGGCATTTTTGTGAGAGTCAAACGCGACAACACTGACAATGGGATCAATAATGAGTAATTTTACTTCACCTATCTTGGTGGCTTTTTCGTAGAGTTTTGGCATGTCTTGGGCTGGATCAAAAGCTCTAGGCTTATTACGCTCAAAGACATCGCTTACAAAATAAAAATGTTTACGATCGGCACCATGGGCTAACAAGCGTGGTGCCAGGGTCTCTTCGGGATCATCTTCACCTGACCATATTAAAATATTGCCTGGTTCCGATAGAGTTCCATCGGGCCATAGACCACCTGTTGTTAGGGTTGCCCCTAAGCTTAAGGCAATCGTGGTTTTACCCGTCCCTGGCGAGCCCGCTAAAATATGTACTTTTCCAGCCGCTAACCAGTTCTTCCAAACCCAGCGTATAGACCGTGGTTCTACTTCCGTCCCACAAACCAATTCAACACCATTTTTTTCTGTAGACATTTCCATATCACACCCCCCTACCGTACTGTGTGGTGTTTCGACTTTGTTCAATCTGATGCACAAGCCAAGCTTCGATTTCATCTTCCACCCAGCCCACAGCCCGAGTACCCAATCCAATCTGTTTTGGAAAGGTGCCTTGGGCCATCCGTAAATAAAGGGTCGAACGAGAAAGACCCGTTCGGCTTTTAACTGCTTGTAGTCTTAAAATAGTTGCCATCTAAGTTCTCCTGATCTTTGTTAGGAATGTATTAAACACCCCTTCATTGAA
This sequence comes from uncultured Legionella sp., assembly GCA_964522825.1. GTDB lineage: Bacteria > Pseudomonadota > Gammaproteobacteria > UBA6186 > Azoamicaceae > CADEGZ01. The sequence continues at coordinate 101,724 of CAZFXA010000001.1, read as the reverse complement.
ACGGAATGGCACAGCTCAAAAAAGATAGATCGGTTGGGTAGGTTTATAAAAAAACGCTGAGAAAATCTATGAAAAAGTCGGTAAAAACATAAGAAAAATGGGTGGGTGGGTTATTTTAGAAATGCTTGAATAATACCCCTTATGGCTTAGGGGGGTGGAAGGGATAGGTAGGTTTAAAAGGACACACAGACTTAGGGAGTCAGAGGTGCACCACCTTCTTTTTGCCAATTACAGATTTTTGCAATGCGTTCCGTGGCTTCTTTGGATAATTTGGGATAATGCTGCTTTAACCACCCCATCAGCTGTTGTTTGACACTACGACCTTTATGCCACGCTTGGCTCACCGCTGTATAAGCTTCAAAGGCAATCACTAACTCTTCTGCATAAGTCTCTTTGTTCGTATCAAAACCAGGCCACTGCAAAACTTCTAGTTCGAAGATACGTTGTTGCAAAACTTGGATCTGCTCTTTGAGTGCAACGATTTCTTGAGCTTGTCTGGTAATAAGGTTATCACTATCAGAGGGTGTTTTTTGAGTGCTTGTATGGCGTGCAGCCATAGCTTGTTGAAGCCCTTCAGGAATGCTTAGGCCCTTCATGGCTGCCCAGGCCAGAAAAACCTCAGGTGTATTCGAGGGTTCTATTTCTTGGGTCTCCAAGGACCGTACCAGCATCATTCTCAATTTGTCGTACTCTGCACACATATCTGAGAAATAATAAGGATCATTCACATAATGGCGAACATTATCCCAGCGAACGACTTTGGGATCTTTGCCAAGCAACAAGGCAATCCCTTCCTCATTAGACCAAAGGGAGATATGACTCCAATACTTAAAATCAGCCTCTGATTGTTCCAGAAACTGAAGTGCCTCCTCTACATCCAACGCCTCCAGTGATTCATAGGCTGTAGGTTCTGCTGTTAGGTCACTCATGCTAAGCTCCTTCCTGGATTCGATATCTTTAGGAAACACCCTCTATCAATTCATCTAAATAGTCTGCCCATTTTTGCATCATTTCAACCCGCATGGGTAGATGGGAGGTTCTATTATAAGCACGACCCAAAGGATCTTTGACGGTGTGCGCCAACTGATGCTCAATAATATCAGGCCGAAAACCTAAGATCTCATCCAGCAGTGTTCGTGCCATCGCTCTGAAACCATGCCCTGTGATTTCTGTGGATTCATAGCCTAATCGTTTTAAAGCAGCATTAATTGTATTATCTGACATAGGACGTTTAACAGTTAATAAGCTTGGAAACAAATATTTTCCTGTTCCAGTTACAGGGTAAAGTGCTTTTAAAATGCTCAAAGCTTGTCTGGAGAGTGGAACAAGATGTGGTTGGCGCATTTTCATTCTTTCAGCACCAATACTCCACTGCGCTTTATCTAAGTCAATTTCTAACCACTCTGCTTGTCGTAACTCTCCTGGACGCACAAATACTAGGGGGGCTAGACGCAAGGCACATTGGGTCACAAAAAGACCATCATAACCACGAATAGCTCGAAGCAATGCCCCCACCTTTTTAGGTTCTACAAGGGATGCAAAATGTTTTACTTTGGGTGGTAGTAATGCACCTCTTAAATCGATGGTGATATCACGCTCTGTTCTACCTGTAGCAACCGCGTAGCGAAAAATCTGTCCACAAATTTGGTGTATTCTATGAGCGGTTTCTAAAATGCCCTTATCTTCTATACGACGCAAAACCACTAATAATTGTGGAGCTGTCATTTCAGGCATAGAACAAGAACCAAGCCAAGGAAAAATATAATTTTCTAACTTGCGGATCACAAGTTCACTGTGACTAGCAGTCCAATGTTTGCTGTTCTTCAAATGCCACTCCCTGGCTACAAATTCAAACTGTCCTTCAACCGCTGTTTTTAAACCCTGTTTAGTGGTCTTTTTAAAAACACTTGGATCAACCCCATTGGCTATTTGTTTTTTGGCTTGATCCCTCGTCTCTCGTGCCTCAGCTAGAGAAACAACCGGATATACCCCAATAGCCAATAATTTTTCCTTTGATTGAAAGTGGTATTTAAATCGCCAATATTTTGAGCCTTTAGGTGTCACTAACAAAAATAAACCCCCACTGTCGGAGAGTTTGTAGGGTTTATGTTGCGCTTTGGCCGTCCGTATTTTGAGATCGTTTAGGGGCATTTTGGGGTATCTCTTAATTCTTTGGGTTTTATACCCCTTTATATACCCCTAAATTTTTGAGATGTAAAGAGTCTAAGCCAACCTTCTTAAGACAAGAAATTATTTATATATCATTGATTTTAAATGACTTTTAAGAAATCTTTGGATGTACTAGAACAAGGCTGGACCTTATATTGGCGGAGAGGCAGGGATTCGAACCCTGGGAGGGGGTAAACCCTCAACGGTTTTCAAGACCGCCGCTTTAAACCGCTCAGCCACCTCTCCAAACGGGGCTATTATACCCTAAGACCTCTTTTACAGGAATAACTTAAGATAGCCATCTTTAGCCTTTGAAGCCATATGTAAAACCTGAATATCGAGGGTGCGCTTATTCTGATAATCATTGGCTTTAAGCACAAAAACCACGCGATAGGATTGGCCAACGGCTACAGGTAAGGGATCATCCTTGGCATTTTTGCACTTAAACCAAATACCATTGAATAGTCTATTGTCAGATACGAGACTCAGGCGTGCATGCGTACCATCCCCTATCATTCGGATCGTTTTGAGTTCTGCATAGAGTTCAAAAACAGGCGAATCAAACTCCCGCCCAAAGGGTTCCAAAACGTTTAATCCATCCAAAAAGGCTAGATTCAGATCCTGTGCTTCCAGCAAACCATCGGTCCAGAGTACAGGCCCCAGATCGGAAGCGCTAAGCTGTCTACCGCAAACTTCTTCAAAAGCCTCGGCAAACAAAGCGAGCTGATCCCTATCGAAACTTAAACCACCCGCAGCCCGATGCCCACCAAAGGCTTTCAGCAATGTAGGATGCCGATCGGCAACCGCTTGCAGCGCTTCACGTACATGAAAGCCCTCAATCCCACGTACTGAACCACTGACACGATGCGGATCGCTCTGTGTAGGTGCTAAAAAAACAGTAGGTCTACCAAATAGATCTTTCAGACGACTGGCCGCAATCCCATGCACACCGGTATGCCCGTCTTCCAAATAAATACACAAACTTTTTCGCTGTGCACGGACTTGTTTTTTGGCTTCGATAAGCCCCCCATCGATAATCGTTTGTTGAATTTTTTTGCGCTGTGCATTTTGATCTTCTAAAAGCAATAGACTTTGCATCGCATCAGAATCATCATTCATCACTAAAAATGCCACCGAACTTAAGGCATCGGACAAACGTCCATCGCTATTAAGCAGCGGTGCCACTTTAAAGCCTAGATCTTCGGCTGTGAGCGGTTTGGGATAGCGACTTTTGATGGCACGCCAACAAGCACGTCTGCCCTGCTCAATCAAAGGCAATCCATAAGAGACCACAATACGGTTATTAATACTGCGTGCAATACTGACACAATCAGCCACGGTACCGACCGCTACAAAATCTAAGGAATGACTTAAAGTCGGCGTGCTGATCGGAAGATACCCTAATTGTATTAAACGCTGTCGGGTAGCTGCCATTAATAACCAAGCGACCATACAACCCGCAATATAGGGATCGCCATAGGCACAATCGATACGGGTGGGGTTTAAACAAGCGTAGGCACTTATCGGAATGCCTTCTTTGGGAATTGCATGATGATCACTCACAATCACATCCATCCCAAGGGCTTTTAATTGTTTAATTCTGGGTTCATCCGAAGAACCGTTATCGGCGGTAATAAGTAACTGTGGTATGGGTGTGGAAGCCATAATACGATTGGCCACCGATTGTGATAATCCATAACCCTCTGTCAGGCGATGTCCAATATAGGATTGTATTTTCTCAGGTGGATGCCGAAAAACATTCAACAAATTATCATATAAAACGGCATGGGCACTTTGACCATCACAATCATGATCTGTTTCGATCCCAATGGTTTGTTTTTCGATAATGGCCTGCGCTACACGTTCGGAAGCCTTTTGCATATCGGCCATGGCCATGGGTGAGGACAATTGTCTAAGCGTGGGTGTAAGCGCTGCCCTAATCGAAGTCTGCTTAGCCAAAGCACGGGCGGAAACAATTTTAGCAATCATAGGATCTAAGCCCTCCGCGAGGGCCTGTGCTTCAACCAAGGGATCACGTATTTTTGTTTTTATAATTGGGATAGGTAACTCATTAATGTCTGCCAGCATTGTTCCTACCTTAAAAACGCTTACTATAGCATCAGAGCCCCGCTTAGAGGATACTATTCCCATGGAATTAATACGTGATCCAGACAGCGCATACTATGTGATCAAAAGTTATCAGGCCGGTCGCATTCGCATTCATGATACAACTTATGATTGCCCTGTTATTGTTTTAGCGCACCACTTAATAGCCCCTTGGCATATACCCTCTTTTGAGGCATTGTCTGCACAGCATTTTGAGGCCTTAATCGCGTTGTCACCCCAGATTGTTTTGCTAGGCACCGGTCTGAAGACCCAATGGCCGCCTTTGCATATTTTTGAAGGATTCATAGCCCATGGGATTGCTTTCGAGGTTATGAACAGCGCTGCAGCTTGTAGGACCTACCGTGTACTTATTGCTGAGGGCAAACAGGTTGCAGCCGCATTATTCCCCTAAAATAGTTTTTGAAGCGTGTACGCGAGAATCTATAAAAAAAATGCTCTAAACGACTATCTTAAACCGCATCATTTTGATAACCTAGTACGCTAGATGGCGTTATTGGTTTTATGTCTAGAAGGAAATAAAGACATGAAAAAAATCTTAGAATTGGATCCCTCGATTGAATGGGACCCAGACTATCTTGCTTGGAAAATAAAACTGTTAAAGCTCAAAAAAGAAAATGAAGCGATGCGCTCTTATTTTGAGAAAATTATTGATATCGCCCCAGGACACCTCTATTGGAAAAATAAAGAAGGTGTCTATTTGGGTTGCAATCTCTTTATGGTTCATTTTTACCATTTCGATTCAAAAATGGCTATAATTGGTAAAACTGATGAAGAACTGTGGCCACACTGTGCCAAAGCCCTGCGAGAAAATGATCGCAAAGTGATGGAAACAGGCGAAACCATTATTTTTGAAGAAAATGTTCAGGGATCGACGAATCGATCGGTTAAAATGCCTCTGCGAGATGAGGAGGAATCGATTATTGGAGTCATCGGTAATTCCGTTGATATCAGTGATTTGAAAAAAATACAACGAGAACTGATTGAAGCCCGAGAAATTGCTGAAGCCGCCAGAATGATCGCTAAGAATAAATTCTCTTTCTTTAAACCGACCAAAGAACGATCTTAAGAACCTTTTTTTCTAGGTCTAATGGGTCGATAGTGCGGTTCCCAAAAAGTAGCTTTCACCGCTTCTTCAAGGGAAATCCCCGCCTCTAAGTCTGACAGCCCTTCTTGCTGTGCCGTTTTTCCAACGGCAATTGCCATCTGATACGCCACTTCACGCAAAGCCTTCAAAGGGGGTAATAAGGAATCATAGGCTCCCAGGGGAGATAAGCGACTGAGGGCCTCACACGCTGTCCATAGCATATTATCGCTTAAATAGCGGGCTTTTGAAGCAATCACCCCTAAACCAATACCAGGGAAAGCAAAAAAATTGTTGCATTGTGCAATCAAAGGCGTAGACACTGGAAAAGGGCTGCCAGTGGCAATCAGTGCATGCCCTTGTGTCCATGCTAATAAATCAGAGGGCTTCGCTTCTGATTGTTCTGTAGGATTGGATAAAGGAAAAATAATAGGACGTGCATGCTCGGCGGCCATACCACGAATGATTGATTCAGTAAAGGCCCCGCCTAAGGTTGAGCAGCCTATTAAAACACTGGGTTTTATGCGGTGCATCACCGATTCAAACGATTGTTTAGGACTGCCGGTCTTAAGATAAGGTTTATGAAAGGGCTGAATGTCGCTACTTTGATCGGTTAAAAGCCCCTGGCGATCCACCAACCAAATCTTTTGTTCAGCCGCATGCGCAGTACTGCCCTCTCGTATCATGCCATCTTTAATACGATCGGCAATACCGACCCCTGCTGTACCCGCCCCTAAAATAACCACACGTTGATCACAAAGCTTAGCCTCTATCCGTTGCATGGCGGTTAATAAGGCGGCCATTGCCACCACAGAAGTACCTTGCAGATCCCCATTGAAGGTACAAAGTTTATTTTTGTATTGTTCTAAAATTCTACGGGCATTGTCGCGTCCGAAATCTTCCCAGTGTAAAAAAGCATCCGGAATCTGTTGTTTAAAAGCACCGACAAATTTTTCAATAAAACGATCATAATCTTTCCCCTGAATTCTGGGATGCCGCCATCCCAAATAAAAAGGATCGTTTAACAAGGTTTCATTATTGGTTCCAACATCTAAAATAATGGGTAAGGTATGATAGGGATCGATCCCCCCCAAACTATAAAGGGCAAGCTTAGCGATAGGGATGTGAATAGCACCCGCCCCTTGATCGCCAATACCCAAAACACGCTCTCCATCGGTGACAACCACAACACGAATGTTTGGATGTGTTCGGTTTTCAAAAATACTATCGATCTTGTCTTGATCAGGGTACGCTATATAAAGACCACGGGGTTGACGAAATTCTCGATGAAAGAGTCTGACTGCTTCTCCCACAACCGGCGTATAAATAATGGGTACCATTTCAACGGAATGTTCAATAATCAAACGATAAAATAATATCTCGTTTTTATCGTGTAAATTATTAAGATAAACATATTTTTGTAAATCGCTGTCATATTGCACATATTGTGCATACGCTCTTATCAGTTGTTCTTCGATGGTTTCTATACTAAAGGGCAGTTTTCCGATTAAATCTAAAGACATTCTTTCATCGTGACTAAAAGCAGTGCCCTTATTAAGCAATCCGCTGAGCAATAATGCTTTGCCACGCAGCTCAGTTTCTATCCACTCTGCCTTTGTCTTAGGGTCTTGATGATAGTCGTATTCTAACATAGGATTATTTACACTATTTTTTCACAATCAATCACACAGGTTACTTCATTACCTTTTTCGGAATAACGAAGCGCTTTAAAGGAAAAATGTTTGGCCACCAAAATACCTCGTCCGTGTTGACGTAATTTGTTTTCAGTATTAAATGTCTGGTATTTTCTCCAATCAAAGCCTTTGCCTTGATCGGTCACCACCAACGTTATTTCACTTTGCACCCTTTTAAAATGCACGCTCACCCATTGCTCTCTGTGTTCAGGCAACTTTAAACGTCTATTTATTTCGTCTAACCATTCATCCGCCAGGTGCAATGCCGATTTTTCTTCAAAGGTAATACCTAAATTACCATGTTCCAAAGCATTGACCAATATTTCCGTAATACCCAATAGGGCCAATCGTGCATTAGGACAGGCCTCTGCTAAAAAATCAGCTAAAGCATAGGCCTCCTCTAAATCATGAAATTGAAACAAGCCTTCTTTTAATAAGGAAGCAACCTTAGGCAGTGTTTTCTTCGGTAGGCTATCACTCACGTACATTTTTCTTCAGATCCTTCATAGAAGCCATGAGTGTTTTTTGACTCGGAATATAGCGCATGTAGCGCGCCATATTCGATTTTCCACCTAACATTTCTTGATAAACTGCGGTGTAAATTAAAATATTTTTTACATAGTCACGGCTTTCCTTATAAGGGATTGTTTCAATCCACAGATCGGCTGCCATATCATAGGTTGGTAGCCATTGACGAATACGACCTGGACCTGCATTGTAAGCGACCGTGGCAAGAATAGAATTGTCCTGGTGCTTTTCAAGCATCATTTTTAAATAACCACTACCCAGCTGTATATTGGTATGGGGTTCTAATAAAGTGGATTCTCCCGCAAAAGCCAGATTTCTTTTTTGAGCAACCATCTGTGCGGTGCTTGGAATAAGCTGCATCACACCCAGCGCACCTGCGGTCGATTTTGCATGCGATACAAAAGCACTTTCTTGGCGGGCAACCGCTAAAATCCAAGCCGGATCAATTTTATTGCGTTGTGCTTCTTCAAAAATTTTTACGCCATACACAATCGGAAAACGCAACGATAAATCATCTTGATGGTTCGCGGCGGCCAGCGCTAAAATAGACCAATTAGGCTGCTCCCAGCGTAGCGCTAGAAAAGCTGCAGCATGTTTTTCTTGATCACTCATACGACGTGTTTCATGGCGCCACTGTGCACGCGCTTTGTCATGACGCTTTAGAAAATAAAGCTCACGGGATCGAAGGATTGCTGTACGCTTATGCAAGCTGGCCACTAAATCCTTTGAGACCGATAATTTTTGGTGATGAACGGAATAGGGTTTCAATAATTGATGACTGGCTAAAAGTCCATAATAGGATCGCAGGTGTGATAATCTTCCAAAAATCTGCTGGCTAGCCTCCCTATGATTCACCCGTTCTAGCGCACGACCATGCCAATACTGCCATTCTTCCTTTTTTGCTAAATCGGCTGGCAAATGGTTTATCCAATGAATCGCTTGTGGCCAATCTTCTTTAAAAAGTGCCGTGCGCACACGCCACTCATTCACAGCCTCATTCGTGTACATCGCGGGTACGCGGCTAAGCCATTTCTCAGCATCAGGGTGTTTGTCTGCAGCATAACGCAGACCAATAGCACGCACGACCAAACCCCAATGACGTTCTGTAAAAGGATACTGTGTACTTATCTGCTGCCAAATACGAATAGCGTTCGAAGGGTTATTGTTGGCAATTAAAGAAACACCATCCACCAGCATTTCTAAATGTGCCGGATGTTTAGACTGAAAGTGTTGTGCTTGGGTCACAAGCATGGGGTTATGACGAACCCTCATCCATAATTCAACCAAGGCCATTTCGGAACGTTGTAAATGAATACGCATTTTACGTGCGAGTGTGTTTTTCCCTTCTTGTATGAGTAATTTAACCCGTTGCCACGCCATAGGGCGTGTCACACGCCCACTTTTTTCAAAAACCTCAAAGACTGCCTCACAACTTTTAGGCACCCCTTTGCCACGCATCCAGAGTGTGGCAATCTGCTTAAAAACGATAGCGGGGTCTTTACCCGTCTGTAGCGAAGCCCATAAATAATGGCATTGTAAAGAAAGATCCTCGGTAGGCTCATAGGCACTTAAAAAGGCCTGCCAATTTTCTTGTTTTGCTTTCTGTTGTAGCCAGCGTACTCTTAATTGTTCAGCCAAAGGTGTGTAGGCGTATTTTTGTAAATAATCATAAAAAACCGCTGGACTTAAGGTTGCAAGATTTTGTTCATACTCTGCATAGAGCAAGTCAGCTAATAAAGGGTAATGACTTAGGCGTTTTTTGAGTGGATGATACCGATCCCAGTCTCGTTGATGAAGACTTCTTTCGGCTTCTATGAATAGGGCTCGTTCTGATCGCCAGGTTGATTCCGTGGTGGCATGACTGGTATTGATGAACACCAAAGAGTGACCCACAACCAAACACATTAATATTTTTTTAACCAACATCGATCAATCTCGCCCCAAAACATCTTTCACCGCTATTATATAAGAGCATAGTGTAGAAATAGGTAGATGCCCAAATAGTCAACAAGGGTTATTATAGCAAGATTAAGAGGGGTTTTATGTATTATCAAAATATTGTTGTTCCCACAGAAGGTAGCGCCATTACCCTGAATAAAATGGGTAAGCTTGCGGTTCCCCATCGTCCCATTATTCCTTACATAGAGGGTGATGGCATTGGTGTGGATATCACACCTGCGATGCAACAGGTTGTGGATGCAGCTGTTCTGAAGGCTTATGAGGGTAAGCGGGCGATTGCATGGATGGAAATTTATGCCGGTGAAAAGGCCACACAATACTACGATGCAACGACTTTTCTACCCGAAGAGACCCTCCATGCCCTTAAACGGTTTTTAGTGGCTATCAAAGGTCCTCTCACAACCCCCGTCGGAGGCGGGATCCGATCCATCAACGTAAGTTTGCGTCAGCAATTAGATTTATACACCTGTTTAAGACCCATACGATACTTAGAAGGCACCCCGAGTCCTGTCAAAGAACCCGAGGCTGTGGATATGGTCATCTTTAGAGAAAATGCGGAAGATATTTATGCGGGCATTGAATGGTCCGCGGATAGCCTAGAGGCTAAACAGGTCATTCAATTTTTGCAAGAAACCATGCATGTCACACAGATCCGCTTTCCAGACCATTGTGGTATTGGCATTAAACCCGTGTCTAAAAACGGCAGTAGGCGCTTAATACGTCAAGCCATACAATATGCCATTGATCACGGTTGCCCTACAGTGACCCTGGTGCATAAGGGTAATATTATGAAATTTACGGAAGGGGCCTTTAAAGAATGGGGTTATGAGCTGGCCCGAGAAGCCTTTGGTGCAACCCCGCTAGAAGGGGGACCTTGGCATACACTACGCAATCCTAAAAATGGCCAAACTATCGTGATAAACGATATGATTGCCGATGCTTTTTTTCAACAAATTTTATTACGCCCCAGAGAATTTAGCGTGATTGCAACCCTTAACTTGAATGGCGATTATTTATCGGATGCATTAGCCGCACAAGTAGGTGGTATCGGTATGGCACCCGGCGCTAATCTGTCGGATAGTATTGCCTTATTTGAGGCTACCCATGGAACAGCCCCTAAACATGCAGGCCTTAACCGTGCGAATCCTAGCTCCCTTATTCTTTCAGCACAGATGATGCTCTTACATATGGGCTGGGATGAGGCCGCTCATCGCATCATGCGTGCGATGGAAGCGACTATTCTAGCAAAAACCGTTACTTATGATCTGGAACGTCTTATGAAAGGCGCTACCCTATTAAGTACTTCTGCTTTTGCGGCAGCGGTTATTGCCCATTTATAGCAATATTCATAGCATGCAGACCCTTGGGCCCTTTTTCGACTTCAAATAAAACACTTTGACCTGTTTTCAGGCTTTTATACCCTTCCATGAGAATCGCAGAAAAATGGGCAAAAATGTCTTCGCCACCGTCAATGGGGCATATAAAGCCAAAGCCCTTCTGATTATTAAACCATTTAACAATACCTTCAGTTGCCATGCCATCCTTCCCTACACAATGACTATTTATTAATGTTGACCCTATTGATAGACCTGTCAAGTTTTGGGATTCTATAGATGTCGATGCGTCTTTTTGAAAATGAAGCACTTCATTAAATATTGACTACCATTGAAGTATGGCCCATTGAAAGAATGGGGCCTAAGAATATTGGATGATTGACCCTCTAGATAAAACCAAGGAGATTGGACCTTATGTTGAGTAAAGAATTGGAAACCACTCTCAATCTTACCTTTAAAAATGCACGGGATAAACAACATGAATTTATGACGGTAGAACATTTACTTTTAAGCTTGCTGGATAATGCAACAGCTTTTGATATTTTGAAGGCCTGTCGTGGCAATATAGAAAATCTACGACTAAATCTCGTGGCTTTTATCGATGAAACCACCCCTCTCATTCCCGCCCATGAGGTGCATCGTGAAATCCAGCCTACCTTAGCCTTTCAGCGTGTCTTACAACGCGCTGTGTTCCATGTACAATCATCGGGCAAAGAAGAAGTCACGGGTGCCAATGTGCTTGCGGCTATCTTTAGCGAACAAGATAGCCAAGCTGTTTATTTCTTAAAAAAAGAAAATATTCATCGCATAGATGTCTTAAACCATATAGCAAAAGGTATTCATCGTTTTGAAGAACCGATGGATTTAGACATTAATCCTATACAAGAAGAAGAAAATGCACCCGATGCGGTGGCAAGAAGTCCTTTAGAAAGCTATGCGATTAATTTAAATCATCAAGCGAAAATGGGTAAAATTGATCCGCTCGTGGGTCGGGATGATGAAATTAACAGAACCATTCAAATTCTTTGTCGCAGACGCAAAAATAATCCTTTATTTGTGGGTGAGGCGGGCGTTGGTAAAACAGCCATCGTAGAAGGTTTGGCCAAAGCCGTTGTCGAAGGTGCTGTGCCCGATGCGATTAAAAACAGTACTATTTATTCGCTCGATTTGGGAGCCTTATTAGCAGGCACTAAATACAGAGGCGATTTTGAAAAACGCTTTAAGGCGCTTTTACAACAATTAAAACGGGAAACAGGTGCTATTTTATTTATCGATGAAATCCATACGATCATTGGCGCAGGTGCTGCCTCAGGGGGTGTGATGGATGCTTCTAATCTTCTCAAACCCCTCTTGGCATCGAGTGATTTAAAGTGTATAGGCTCCACCACTTTTCAAGAATACCGAGGCATTTTCGAAAAAGATCGTGCACTGGTTCGACGTTTTCAAAAAGTCGATGTCGTCGAACCTTCTGTCGAACAAACGGTCGGCATACTCAAAGGACTCAAAGAGCGTTTTGAAAGTTATCATGGCGTTAAATATTCCTGTGCCGCACTACGTGCCGCGGCTGAAATGGCCAACCGCTATATCTCCGATCGCTTTTTACCCGACAAAGCCATTGATATCGTTGACGAAGCGGGTTCTTACCAACGATTACTGGCACCCAACAAACGCAAAAAAATGATTAATGTATCTGATATGGAACGTATTGTTGCAAAAATGGCACGGATCCCCGAGCGATCGGTATCTGTCTCAGACAAAACGGTCCTACGTCATTTAGAACGTGATTTAAAGTTGGTTATTTTTGGCCAAGATGAAGCGGTGTCGGTATTGGCAGATGCTATAAAAATGGGCCGATCGGGCCTGGCCGATCCTGAAAAACCCGTAGCTTCTTTTCTTTTTGCAGGCCCAACAGGCACGGGCAAAACCGAAGTCACAAGGCAACTGGCGTTGCTAATGGGTATTGATCTGGTACGTTTTGATATGTCCGAATACATGGAAAACCATACGGTCTCGCGTCTTATTGGTGCACCACCGGGTTATGTGGGTTTTGAGAAAGGTGGTTTGTTAACCGATGAAGTGAATAAACATCCCCATTGTGTGCTTCTGCTCGATGAAATCGAAAAAGCGCATTCCGATGTTTACAATCTACTGCTACAAGTAATGGACCATGGTTTTCTGACCGATAGTAATGGACGCAAAACAGATTTTAGGCAAGTTATTTTAGTACTGACCACCAATGCGGGTGCAGAGGATATGAATCGTTCTTCGATGGGGTTCACCCAACAGAATCATGCTTCCGATGGTTTGGGTGCTATTAAAAAACGCTTCCCGCCTGAATTCAGAAACCGCTTAGATGCAATTATCCAATTTAAAACCCTCACACAAGAGGCGATTGCTTTAATTGTAGAGAAATGCCTCGCTGAATTACAGGCACGTTTACAAGAAAAAGATGTTGTCTTAAATGTTGATCAATTTGGACGTGATTGGTTAGGTCTTCATGGTTATGATAAGCTCATGGGCGCACGTCCTATGGCCCGATTAGTGCGTGATAAACTCAAAAAACCCCTGGCAAATGAGATATTATTTGGGGCCTTTGCCACACGTGGAGGACAGGTCCATGTTACGGTAGAAGATGGTGAGCTCGCAGTACGCTTAGAGGGTTCTAAATAGGAAGGACCCTCCTCTCACACTTCGCAGGATGCCATCCGGTCGGCTCTGTCGACAAAGGGTCCTGCGAAGCCCCAGATAAGGGTTTTAGCCTTCAAGAACATTTTGCATCGTATACAAGCCTGGTTTTTGAACCCCAAAAAGCCATTGGGCTGCTTTTAAAGCACCCTCTGCAAACACCTGACGATCATGCACGGTATGCGTGATCTGAACGGATTCGTCTTTCAACGCAAAAAGAATTTGATGCTCGCCTATCGATTCACCCAAACGTAAGGAAACGATATCCGCATGCATGCCACCCTTAGGGTTTGCGGTGTTTAGGACCTTTGCCATGGCCAAAGCAGTACCAGAGGGCGCATCTTTTTTATGTTTATGATGCACATCAATAATGCCCACATCGCAATCCATGGTCGATTGCCCTAAGATCGCTAAAATCTTTAAGATAAGCGCATTGCCAATACTCATGTTGGGCGCTAAAACAATCGGTATAGCTTTAGCAGCTTCTATAATCCATTCTTTTTGAACGTCTGAAAATCCGGTGGTACCAATCACCATCTTCCAACCCTTTTTTCGACACAGTTCACAATACCTCAGACTCGCGGTGGGATGACTAAAATCTATCCATACATCAATAGGGTTTTCTAAGGCTTCTGCACATCCCTTATCACTTTGCGCGCTAAAAAATTCAGCCGATAGCACATACTGTGTATGTGTGGCCATAGCCTTTTGTATACACTGCCCCATACGACCCTTAGAACCACTAAGCGCTAGATGGATCGTTTCACTCTTAAGCATTTAAACCTCGTCAAAGAACTGCTTAAGGCGTTCAAACCAAGACTTGCTCTGGGGATGATGATGATCCTTCGCATCTTCAGCGCTAGCACTGAGTGTTTGGTCCAATTCGGCTAAGAGTTCTTTTTGTCGTTTACTTAAATGAACCGGTGTTTCCAGAATCGCTTTACAGAATAGATCACCCGGACCTTCCCCGCGTATCGATTTAACACCTTTGCCACGTAATCGAAAGGTCTGACCACTTTGCGTACCCGCAGGGATCTTGAGTTTTAATCTTCCTTCTAACGTAGGCACATCTACATCTGCCCCCAGCGCGGCCGTTGCAAAGCTAATGGGCACTTCACAGTGTAGATGGATCCCCTCACGCGTAAAAATAGCATGGGGTTTAATACGAAATTCTACGTATAAATCGCCTGCCGATCCGCCTTGAGCGCCCGCCTCCCCTTCTCCACTTAAACGAATTCTATCCCCCTCATCCACACCGGGAGGGATCCGAACCGATAGCTTTTTGCGATCTTTGATACGACCTTGACCCCGGCATTGGGTACAAGGATCACCAATCATTTTGCCTCGACCCTGACAGTGCGGACAGGTTTGCTGCAAACTAAAAAAGCCTTGCTGCACACGTACTTGTCCTGCACCCCCACAGGTCGTACAGGTTTTAGGCTGTGTGCCCGGTTTGGCACCCGATCCTTTACAAGGATCACACCCTATCCAGGTAGACACCTGGATTTCCGTGGTTTTACCACGTACCGCCTCTTCCAGTGATAGCTCTAGGACATAACCCAGATCGGCACCTTGTATACCATGGCTACGTGCGCCCCGGCTTCCAGCACCACCCCCAAATCGATCGCCAAAAATACTGCTAAAAATATCGCCTAGATCAACCCCTTCAGCCCCTGCATGGTGGCCTGCACCGGCCGAACCATCGACTGCCGCATGCCCAAACTGATCATAAGCCGCGCGTTTCTTCGGATCGGAGAGCACTTCGTAGGCCTGACTTACGGCCTTAAAATGCTCTTCCGATGCTTTATTCCCTGCATTACGATCGGGATGATGCTTCATCGCAAGCTTGCGATAGGCTTTCTTAATCTCTGCTTCGCTTGCTTGAGGGCTTACGCCTAAAAGGGCGTAGTAGTCCTGTTTCGTCATTAGGATTTATGCTCCTTGACTTCCTCAAACTCTGCATCCACAGTATTTTTATCCGCCGTTGAAGCGCTGCTCTCTGTCCCTGTGGTCTGTTCGTTCTGCTCTGCACCTTGTGCTTGACCTGCCGCATAAAGGCGTTCGGCCATCTTCCCAGAAGCGGCTGTCAGACTTTCCGTCTTTTGCTCAATCATTTCCTTATCATTGGATTTAAGCGTTTCTTTGAGATCGGCTATGGCCGCTGTAATACTATCACGCTCTTCTGCACTGACTTTATCCCCCATTTCTTTGAGCGATTTTTCAGTGGCATGGATCATTGCATCAGCCTGATTACGTGTAGAGACCAAGGCGTGGAATTGACGATCTTCCTCTGCATGTGCTTCGGCATCTTTCACCATACGCTTCACTTCTTCTTCACTCAAACCACTGGAGGCTTTGATGACAATTTTCTGCTCTTTACCACTGGCGACGTCTTTGGCCGAAACGCTTAAAATACCATTGGCATCGATATCAAAAGCGACTTCAATCTGTGGCGTACCACGGGGTGCCGGTGGAATATCCGATAGATCAAATTGCCCTAAAAGTTTATTGGCTGCAGCTTGTTCACGTTCGCCTTGGAAAACACGGATAGTCACCGCTGTTTGGGCATCAGCCGCAGTAGAAAAAGTCTGTGTTTTCTTGGTAGGGATTGTGGTGTTTTTCTCGATCAATTTGGTCATCACCCCGCCTAAGGTTTCTAAACCTAAGGATAAGGGGGTAACATCCAACAACAACACATCCTTCACATCACCCGATAGAACCCCTCCTTGAATGGCAGCGCCAATAGCGACGGCCTCGTCAGGATTCACATCTTTGCGGGGTTCTTTGCCAAAAAAGTTTTTCACGGTTTCTTGCACTTTAGGCATACGGGTCTGACCACCCACCAGAATAACGGCATCAATATGAGAAGCCGATTTTCCAGCATCTTTAAGCACTATTTTGCAAGGTTCAACCGTTCTAGCAATTAAGTCTTCTACTAATGATTCTAATTTGGCACGATTGATTTTGATGTTCATATGCTTGGGGCCACTGGCATCGGCCGTCACATACGGTAAATTCACTTCTGTTTGTTCTCGGGAAGACAATTCAATCTTAGCCCGCTCGGCAGCTTCTTTTAAACGTTGCAAAGCGATTGGATCATTTTTTAAATTAACCCCTGATTCCCGTTGGAATTCATTGACTAAATAATCCATTAAACGCAGATCAAAATCTTCGCCGCCTAAAAAGGTATCGCCATTGGTCGCTAAGACTTCAAATTGATGCTCACCATCCACAACAGCAATATCAATAATAGAAATATCGAAGGTTCCACCGCCTAAATCATAGACTGCGATGGTCATATCCCCTTCTTGTTTATCCATACCAAAGGCCAATGCTGCTGCAGTAGGCTCATTAATAATGCGTTTCACTTCCAAACCGGCAATACGACCCGCATCCTTGGTCGCCTGACGCTGAGAATCGTTAAAATAAGCCGGCACAGTAATAACCGCTTCTGTGACCGCTTTGCCCAAATAATCTTCAGCCGTCTTTTTCATTTTGATTAAAACTTCAGCCGAAATTTGCTGAGGCGCCATTTTTTGTCCATTCGCCTCTAACCAAGCATCGCCGTTATCTGCACGTACAATAGGATAAGGCACAATATCCTTATCTTTACCCACCACAGGATCGTCGTATTTACGACCAATCAACCGTTTCACGCCATAGAAGGTCTGTTTAGAATTGGTCACCGCTTGGCGCTTCGCCGAGTCTCCGACCATTTTTTCTTTATTGTTCGGATCGGTCGGAAAAGCCACCACAGAGGGCGTGGTACGATTACCTTCGCTATTCACTAAAACCTTAGCAACCCCACCTTCCATCACCGCCACACAAGAGTTGGTGGTGCCTAAATCAATACCAATAATCGTCATATTAAATCTCCTCTTTCAATAAAAATTTATGCATTCTCAGGTTTACGCGAAACAATCACCCGCGCGGGGCGCAGCAATCTATCCTGTAAGCTATAACCCTTTTGTATCACCATCAAAACTTGATTAGGCTCTACACTGGCATCTGGCTGTGTAGACAAGGCCTCCTGTTTTTCGGGATCAAAGGCCTGACCGGTGGGATCGAGCGCTTTGATACCAAATTTTTCCAATAGACTTAGGAGTAGTTTATGTGTCAGTTCTGTACCTTCCCTCAGCGATTGCACAGTTCCTTCTTGTTCTAAGCCCAAAGTCGCAGTCATGGTTAAACCCTGCTCTAAACTGTCTACCACGCCTAAAAGCTCTCGGGCGAATTTTTCTATCCCATACTTATGCGCCCCTTCTACATCCAGTACCGCGCGTCTGCGAATGTTATCACCCTCAGCCCTTGCCCTTAAAAATAAATCCCAGTTTTCCGAAGCCTTACGGTTTGCTTCTTCCAATGAAAGCTGTAGATCTTCAAGGCTCTGTGCTTGCGCCGCATTCAGGCCTTCTGTCGCTGCTTCTAGCTTTGAAGCCAATTCTTCTGATGCTTGTGTGCTCACGGGTCTCTCCCAGTTTCTGGTCTAAAAAAATAAGTCAGAAAACAAAAATCTAACTTAGGCACTTATGATTTCACAAATGGGGGCATCTCACAAGAATTCAAGGGCTTGCACCATTCAGCCAAGGCTGAGACACTATCCCCATGTTAAAATACCTTTCGGTACGTCATTTAGCCGTTGTGGAGGCCTTAGACCTGGATTTTTATCCGGGCATGACCGTTTTTACCGGCGAGACGGGTGCCGGTAAATCGGTGCTTATAGAGGCCTTAGGCTTGGTTCTTGGTGATCGAGCCGATCATGAGATGATACGCAATGGTTTTGAAAAGGCAGAAATCTCAGCCCTGTACGATGTAAAGCACCTACCCTTGGTGACGACTTGGCTTCAAGCACAGAGCCTAGAAACCGAGGAGTCAACCTGTGTTATTCGACGTATCATTTACCGAGAGGGCCCTTCCAAGGCCACGATTAATGGCCGATTAGTTTCTCTGCAACAGCTGCGCGCGGTAGGGGAATATCTTACGAGCATGCACGGGCAGCACCAACATCAAGCGCTTTTAAAACCTGAACATCAACGTTTCTTACTGGATGATTTTGCAAAACACCCCACATTGACTGCACAGGTACAGTCGGATTATACCGCGTATCAACGGGTTTTATCAGACTATG
This sequence comes from uncultured Legionella sp., assembly GCA_964522825.1. Classification (GTDB taxonomy): domain Bacteria; phylum Pseudomonadota; class Gammaproteobacteria; order UBA6186; family Azoamicaceae; genus CADEGZ01. The sequence goes on along the minus strand of CAZFXA010000001.1, from coordinate 83,019 downwards.
CATTATGTCGTGCATCCCAAGATCAAACTGCGACCCTCAAACTCTTAAGTTATCAATTAGCAGAGATAGACGGTTTGCAACTACAGGCACATGAGGTTGAAACCCTCGAAAAAGATCATAAACGTTTATCCCAAGCTGAAGGTACGCTTACAAGCACAGGGATTATTCTTAATACGCTAAAAAACGATAATACGGAAGACATGCTCAGCACCCTTCATCATGCTATCGAGCAAATAAGTCGCTTAACCTCTGCAAACCCGGAATTACGCACCTGTGCTGAGCTCCTTAAAACAGCCAGCATCCATTTGGAAGAAGGGGTTGCACAATTGACTGATTTTAACGATCGTTTAACGATCGATCCAGCCCGCTTACAACACATTGAACAACGCTTAAATGCCATTCATACCCTGGCTCGAAAACATCGGATCCCCAGCGAACAGATCCTTGAACACCAAGCGCAATTGCGCGCTGAATTTTCCACACTTCAAACAGCGGCCGATCGCTTAGAAAAACTCGAACAAGAAAAAGCCCTCGCACTGAAGGCTTATACCGCCTCAGCACAGCATTTAAGCGACAGTCGCCAAAAAGCGGCGCTTATTTTAGAACAGTCCATCTTAAAAATTTTAGAAAAACTAGCCATGCCTAAAGCTCAGTTTAAGATTGTCATCGAACCAATCCCCAGTGCGATACCCACTGCGCACGGCTTGGATCAGGTTGTTTTTCAAGTCACGCTCAACCCTGGATTACCCTTGCAACCTTTAAAAAAAGTCGCTTCCGGTGGGGAACTATCGAGAATCAGCCTTGCGATCCAACTGATCACAGCGACCCAATGGACCACCCCTACTTTGGTGTTTGATGAAGCGGATGCGGGGATCAGTGGCAAAACAGCCAGTCAAGTAGGGCAATTGCTTCGTCAATTATCCGATCAAACACAAGTATTATGTGTGACCCATCTAGCCCAAGTGGCAGCCATGGGCACCCATCACTATCGAATTGTGAAAGATCAAATGGTGGATAGCACCCTAAGCCATGTTGAAGTCCTAACCCCCACCCAACGCGTTGAAGAAATTGCCCGGATTTTGGGTGGATCACGCATCACAGCTTCTGGCTTAGAACATGCCAAGGAATTATTGGAAGCGGTTTAAGGTAATGCGCTATAATGCACAGACATATTAGAGGGTTAACTTAATGTCTTATTACTTCAAAGGTCTCATCCTAACAATTTTGGCCATCACTTTAATGCCACTCGCAGGCTGTAGCTTTCCTCCGCGCATTTTTCGTATGGATGTACGCCAGGGTAATTATTTATGCCCCGAAATGCTTAAACAACTCAAAGTGGGTATGGAAAAATCGGCTGTGGTGGAATTGATGGGCACCCCTGCCCTTTCGCATTTCTTCGAAAAAGACCAATGGGATTATTACTACTATCTAAAACCAGGGAATGGTGGCGCCATCCAAGAAAAATCCTTATCCCTTTTCTTTAAAGGCGATAAATTATCCAGGATAGTGCATAAGTCCTAAGCCTTTACTTCGCACCTTTTCTAAAAAAGGTTATCACGCCGTAGCGTTAGCGAAGAGGGTGTGGGGATTTTTTGAACTTGGCAGGGGCTTTTGAAGCGAGAGCCCGCAACCGCCGCGCCTCTTTAGGATCCAGCAACAAAGGATCGTAGATTTCGATGCGATCGCCCGCCTTTAGCACCGTATCCATCGGTTTTTGCTTTCCAAAAAGTCCGACGTGCCGCCCTAATGTTTGCGGTTCAAGCATGCTTAAAGGTAATGTCAGCGGTTCTGTAGCCAAGGCCTTTAAAGCTTCTAAAATCGTTGTGCCTAATAAAACCGATCGTTCTAACAGCACCGCTTTTTCTTCAAAAATATAACAAATCTCTATTGTAATATTATCCATACAATACGACTGCCCTTTCACAAAAAGCCTGGATGATCCGATCGCCTATTTTTTCTATAAAAGGTTCTAAGGCCCTACGAAGCAATAGATTTAATTCAAAGCTTAAGTTGAGTGATACCTTGGAACCTTGGGGGGTTGCTTCAAATTGCCAAAACCCTTCTAAATGCTTAAAGGGTCCTGCAACGAATTGAATATCGATACGTTTATCAGGCGCCAAGCGATTCAGGGTCGTGAGGGAATAGCCTAAGGCCCCCTTACCTACTTGAATGCTTGCTTGAACTTGCTCGGGGCTACGACTATGGACCTGACTATTTAAGCACCAGGGTACAAAAAGCGGGTAATCTTCTACGCGATCCACTAAACTAAACATCTGTGCAGGGCTATAGGGAAGCATGATGGTTTTGGTGATTTTGTTTAACATTCTATGGTTCTCGCCTTAAAAGCATTGTTTCGGATACAATGGGCGCATTATGAAAGATATTGCTACGAATCGCAAAGCTTCCCACGACTATAGCATTGAAGAACGCTATGAGGCGGGCTTGGTCTTACAGGGTTGGGAAATCAAAAGTCTGCGCGCAGGAAAGGCCCAGATTGCAGAGAGCTATGTGCTCATTAAAAAGGGGGAGGCCTGGCTGATTGGTGCTCATTTTAGCCCCCTGCTATCGGCCTCTACCCATGTACAGGCCGATCCCACCCGCACCCGTAAGTTATTGCTGCATCGCAGGCAAATCGACACCTTAGTCGGGCTTATAGAACGCCGGGGCTATACCTTGATTCCCCTTAACCTTTACTGGAAGCAAAGTCACATCAAAATAGCCATTGGTCTTGCCAAGGGCAAAAAACAATATGATAAGCGCAGCGCTGAAAAGGATCAGGACTGGCAGCGCGATAAGCAAAAGCTCTTCAAGAAAATAAGGCACGCAACCTAGTGCTATCCCCCTACCCTGTGGTGTTTAAAGCCCGAAGTGGTTACACTGTAGCTTGTTAGGTTAAACAAGGCAATTAACTGACATGAAAAAACCATTATATCAACGTTTATATTTTCAGGTTTTGGCGGGCATCTTAGTGGGTGTTTTGCTGGGCTGTTTTTTGCCCGATATCGCCGTCACATTAAAGCCTCTGGGGTCTGCCTTTATCCGTCTCATTACCATGATGGTAGCCCCAATTATCTTTTGCACCATCGTCGTGGGTATCGCCAAAATGGGCGACATGAAAGAAGTGGGTCGGGTGGGCTTAAAAGCGCTTATCTATTTTGAAGTGGTTTCAACGATTGCCTTACTGCTAGGCTTAGTCGTCGTCAATCTCTATAAACCTGGCGCGGGTTTAAATGTCGATCCTGCAAGCCTTACGACACAAAGTGTTTCAACCTACGCTGCGGCGGCAGCCAAAGGCCTAAGCACGGTTGATTTCCTCTTAAACATTATTCCACATACTGCGGTCAGTGCTTTTGCAGAAGGTAGCATCTTACAAGTTCTTTTATTCTCCGTTTTATTTGGTATTGCCCTCTCCCACTTTGGTAATAAAGGACAATTGCTGGTTAAAGTGCTCGATCAAAGCTCACATGTATTTTTTGGCGTGATTGCTATTATCATGCGTTTTGCGCCTTTTGGTGCCTGTGGCTCTATGGCGTTTAGCGTGGGGAAATATGGTTTCGCGACCCTCTTACCCTTAGGAAAGCTTTTACTAGGTCTTGGTTTTACCTGTTTACTATTTGTGATCTTGGTGTTGGGACCTATTTTACGCTCAACCGGTTTTAGTATTTGGAAATTTATACGTTATATTAAAGAAGAAATTTTTATTGTGCTTGCAACCTCTTCTTCGGAAGCCGCCCTACCCCGTATGATTAGCAAATTAGAAAATATGGGCTGTTCCCAATCAGTCGTAGGTTTGGTGATTCCGACGGGTTATTCTTTTAATTTAGACGGTACCTCTATTTATCTTACGATGGCCGCTATCTTTATTGCACAAGCCCTTAATGTCGATCTCTCAATTTATCAACAGTTATCACTACTCTGTGTGCTGATGCTTACCTCTAAAGGTGCAGCGGCTGTAACGGGTGGCGGTTTTATAACCTTGGCTTCCACCCTCTCTACAATGGATACCTTACCGGTTGCAGGACTTTCCTTGCTGGTAGGGATTGATTTGTTTATGTCTGAAATTCGTGCCATTACCAATCTCATTGGCAATGGCGTGGCAACCATTGTAATCTCTAAGTGGGAAAAGGCGCTTGATTTTAAAAAGGCGCATAGGGTACTGGATGGAGATACCGAAGAAGAAGCAGACAATCCAGAAGCCATTTCGGATGCCACCCTAGAAGATCCCAACACATTGGCCGCTACCAGCCTGCTCGATTAAAACTTTTTGCCTGATCAGAGGTCCAATCTTTCAGTCCTCCTATGACTGAGATGGGATCTAAAAAATGGCAAAGTTCATACGTGCACGTACAAGAAAAAAACGCAGCCCTAAAAAACGGGGGCTGATCCAAACGCTCAACCATGCTTTGCATGAAAATGATCCGTGCTTTTATGCCAAGCAAGGGGCAGGCAAAATCGGGATCATGATGATGCTTCGCGCCAAACGTCTTAGAAAATGGCTACAGTGGCTCAAACGAAGGCGATTACGTCTAAAAAGACGATTACGGAATTTAGAAGCTTTGGAAAAGCTTTTGCAAGAAGAAATGGCCTTAGCCAAAGAATGTGGCATGGCTTTTCAATGGATTACAGACCCTGAAAAGAAGCAAGCTGCCGACAGTGCACAGGATGATCGGCTAAACGCTCAAGAAATATCGGCCTTACTGGCTTCTTTTTCTAAGAGCACTGCCAAACAGCTTGCAGATCCGAAAAATCCCCACAACCCCACGGATGCCCCCCTTTTAGAAAAGGGGGTAAAACGACAGCAGCCGCATGCTAAAGGCTCAGGCTAGGCATCATTGTCGACGATGTGCCAATCGGCACGCGCATCGCGTACATCACGGCAGGCACGCCCATGCACAGCTTCCTGCTTTCCATCGATCGTCACTTGATGGACATAATCTCTACAGACCTTATTGCCAGGCATTGTTTCAGTCTTTGTAACGGTAAAACGACCGGCGTGGTCGTTATTGGGATTTTTCCAGCCGCGCGTCTTATTGTCAGGCTCGTGCTCTAAGGTTGCAGACATGGTCTGTTGAGACAACTCTTTATCTTTCTCATCAAAATGATGCCCGATGCTACCCCCTAAATAGGAACCCGCCAAAGCACCTATAGCAACACCGACCAAACGACCGCCACCTTTACCAAATTGCGATCCTAAGAGTGCACCTGCGATACCCCCGACAAGCTGCCCCCCGGTTTGCTTAGGTCCAGCACCCGCGCAGCCCATTAACAGGGAGATACACACAGTCAAACTGATTATCTTTTTAATATGATGCACAAAAACCCCCAACCTATTGATCAAAACGTGTCCTCATTCTAGCAAATATTTTGGATTCCGCCAAAAAACTTCTCTTCTAGATCCCTTTTTGATGGCTACAGCGATCATGTTCTATCTGAATGGTTGAATGGGTGATCTGAAAACCATCCGCTAAGCAGCGCCCTACCGCGCGTAGCAAATCGTCCGGCTGTATCGTGGGTTGAACAACTACATGAGCTGTCAAACTAATTTTTTTATTCGTTAAGGCCCAAACATGTATATCATGCACCTCTATAACGCCTGCTAAGCTGGATAAGGCTTTATGGATGTCGGCAAGCTCAATCCCCTCCGGAACCCCCTCCAATAAAATATTAATGCTTTCTTTGAGCAAGGTCCAAGTACGCGGTAAAATCCACAATGCAATCGCAATCGCCATGATAGAATCAACATATTGCCATCCTGTGAAGTGTATAAAACCTGCGGTAATAATAATGCCTAAAGAGCTCCACATATCAGCCTGTGCATCAATATAAGCACTTTTAATATTTAGGCTTTGCTGGCTTGGCACGCGTAATAGCTCTACCGAGAGTAAATTAATCAAAAAACCACAACTGGCAACAACTAACATGCTGCTGGTATGAATAGCATGCACCGTAAATAAGCGTTTATAGGCTTCTAAAAATATAAAAAAAGCCACCAAAAAAAGAATTATCGCATTAAAAGCGGCTGCTAAAATTTCAAATCGATAATAACCATAGGTGCGTTTGGCATCAGGTTCTCGTCTACCAAAACGCATGGCAGCAATCGAAATAACCAAGGCCGCTGCATCGGTCAAAAGATGCGCAGCATCCGACAATAAAGCCAAACTTTTGCTATAGAGCGCACCCATCAGCTCAATACCAATAAAGGTCGTGGTTAACCCTAAGGCTATCCATAAGTAACGTTCGTTTCGTAGATCTTCGTTTTTAGGCATAAAAGTGATTAGGACAAAGCTTTTAGGGTTTCTAGAATGTCATCGACATGCCCTTCAACACGTACATTCGGCCATATTTTAATCATATAACCCTGTGGATCAACTAAAAAAGTGCTGCGTTTTGTTTTAGTATTTTCCAAAACACCATAGGCTTTATGAACACTTAAATCCGGATCGCTTAATAAAATAAAGTTTAGATCATATTTTTTCAAAAATTTTGCATGGCTGTCGCTACTATCTTTTGAGATACCATACACAACGCAATCGTTTTTACGAAGGGCTTCTTGGGCGTCCCTAAAAGCACAGGCCTCGAGGGTACAACCAGGGGTATCATCTTTGGGATAAAAATAGATAATCACAAAGTGACCCAGATGCTCAGCCACCGTATGGGTCTGATGATCGACGCCCTCTAAACAAAAAGCAGGTGCTTTATTCTGTACTTTTAACATCATCTGAACCTCCCTCTGTATCATGCTACTGGCTTGCAGAATAGCATTTTTCTTAGCAGATAGGCATGTTTGTATTGATGTAGTTAATCGACTATTTTTGGAAGGTTCTTTGTTTCTTCTGTATCAGCGACTTCTTTCCACGGTAAATCACGATAATACGCTTGTTGATCCACGGGAAAAACAGGGTATTTTATGATGGAAAAATACGGTGAGAAATCGAAATCACTGGGTGTAAAAAAACGGGCATTACGTTCTATGAGTTCTAAATTTTGTGCTTCATCACGTGTAAAAACGGGTAAAATGGGAAAGTTAATGCTTTGAAAGGCTTGGGCTATCATCGATGAGCAGATATCTTCTGTCGGTTTAGACGCGCCCTGTTCAAATAAGTAATTACGCCATTTGCTGGGAAATAAATGCCAGGGTAAGAGGAAACGCCCGAGATCGATAATATGTCGAATATTGTAATCGGCACCAATCCGACTCATCGCATAGGCTATCACTTTTTGGGTGTCTTCTGAAGACAATCCCTGGGGTCTTAAAATACGAATATGATCATTTTTGTATTTCTCTAAAACAGAGACAATCGTGCCATAGCCCAGCTCACTTTCAATCAGTAATTGGGTATCCGAGGCTACTGAGAGGCTTCGTTGGATATGAATACGTCGTTTAGTATCCCCAATATCCGCCGGTCGACCTATATAGAGCATGGCATGAGACCAAGGACTTTGGGTCATTAGTTTGATAATTTGGCTGGCACGGCTTCTGCCTTCGACTAATAAAACATCCCCCGGCAATACTTTTTCACAAATTTGGGGGAAATCACATAAATGCCTACGTCTGGGGGGGGCATTCTTTAAAAGCCAGCGACTAGCAGCCTGTACGATTTTTTTAGCTATTTTCTGTCTGATCACGCCCTACCCAGTCTATAAGCACTATCCTCTTATTAGCGTAGTCGTAGGGCTGTCAAAAACAAGATTTTTAAGACTTTTTTGCTAATTTGCTATGCGAGTAGCCATAACAGAAATAAACGACCGTCCCAATCGCCATCCAAACCATAAATCGGATCCAAGCAAGCTTGGAAAGATTCGTCATGAGATAGATACAGGAGGCTGCACCTAATAAGGGTACAAAGGGACAAAAGGGCGTTCTAAAAGGACGTGGCAGATCAGGCTTGGTATAGCGCAAACCAAGGGTTATAAGACAAACCATGGCAAAAGCAGCCATGGTCCCAAGATTGACCAACTCGGCAACAGCCATCAGAGGCAGAAAACCCGCCATCAAAGCCAAACTAATACCACAGACGCTAATAATACGCACAGGCGTATGGGTCTTGGTAGATATTTTTGAAAAACTACCCGGTAATAACCCATCTTTGGACATGGAATAAATAACCCGTGTTAAGCCATAAATAAGTATTAAGGTTCCGGAGGTCATGCCTATAACGGCGCCAACCGCAATAATATTGGCAATCCAAGGATAACCTAAGTTTAAAATACTGTCGGCCACGGGGGATTTAACATTGAGTTCTGTATAAGGGGCAATACCCGTCAATAAAGCCGACATCAGTATATAAAGCAACGTACAAATCACTAAGGTCGCAATCGTCCCGACCGCCAGATCACGCTGCGGATTAATAGCCTCTTCGGCCGCGGTTGATACCGCATCAAAACCAAGAAAAGCAAAAAAGACCAGTGCTGCACCTTCTATCACCCCATGAAAACCGAAAGGCATAAAAGGATGCCAATGGCTTGTTTTGAGATTAAAAGCAGCCGTCACCATAAACAGTGCAATGACAGCTAATTTAATAAAAACAATGGAAGTATTAAAACGCGCACTGTTCTTCACACCCAATGTTAAAATACTGCTTAACAAGAGAATGATGATCATCGCAAAAAGATTAACAAAACCGCCTTCAAAATAAGAGGTTGTCAAATACACGGGCACATGAATGCCTAAGGTTCTTAGGGAATCGATAAAATAACCAGACCAACCAATAGAGATCGCACAGGCACCAATGGCGTACTGCAACAGCAAATCCCAACCGACAATCCAAGCAATCAGTTCGCCTAAGCCTGCATAGGCATAACCATAAGCACTTCCAGAACCACCAATACAGGTTGATAATTCTGCATAAGACAAGGCGGCAAAAGAACAAGCAATACCTGCAATTACAAAAGAAAGCATCACAGCAGGCCCGGCGGTGGTTGCAGAGGTAATACCAATCAGTACAAAGATACCCCCACCTACCATGGCAGAGATCCCAATAAGCGTAAGATCAAAGGCCGATAAACAGCGTTTTAACCCACTGTCTGCAGCAGGATGTTCGGTAGGCTTCTTGCGAAATAGGCTCATCATAATAATGAAAATCCGGGTTGAACACAGAAGGCATGAGTTTAGCATTTTAGCTTTCATAAGGACAATACCTAAAAAAACCCTGCGCTAAGAAAGCCAGCTTAAGGATTGTCCGTTATATCCAAGAGCTCTCTGAGTGTAACTGCAAGCATTGTGAAATCAATAACGGGTGTACGCTTGAGTTCCGATCGAAAATGCTCCCAGCGTGTGAGCACCGTTTGATGTTGTGACAACCAGTGATCGATCCATACCTGTATGTTCGTATCATCAAGTGCTTGTCGCATGATACGCATGGCCAAATAACGTTGCTGACGATCCAAATCATCCATAAAACTTGCTCGCGCCAACGCTTCCCAATGATTACGGACGGTTTGCTTTTTAATAAGCTCTCTAAACCAGCCAAGTCCTAATCGTTTGCCAATTTCATAATAAACCATAGCCATTTGGTCTACCGGAAACTGTTTTAATGTTGCAGCCTCCACAATATCAAGTGCTGAAAACATACTATTAAAGCTAACAATATCGGTTGCTAATGCCAGAGGCACATGGGCCTCTGTGTAATACGTGATGGCCGGCTGTGTGTCGGTATCATAATCTGATATTAAACTGGGTAGCGCCTTGCCGATCAAATCTATTTTTAAAGCAAAGCGATCAATCGTTTTCGGGATATCAATATTTCTATTTTTCTTTCTAAGAAACCAACGTGTGCTACGCCTTAAAAGACGATTGAGCTCATGTAACATTGTATATTGTATAGAAATACTCACCGAGCCATTTAAATTATTAATGGTTTTTTGAAGCATTGCAGCATTAAAAATTTCACTAGAAACGATATAAGCACGAAGAATATCGGCGGCATTGGACCCGGTTTCATCTTTTAAGCGCGGCACAAAACTAACACCCATGTTATTAATAAGATGGCTACTTAATTGTGTGGCAATAATTTCTCGTTTTAAACGATGACCCGACATATATTCTTTAAAAGGAACACGCAAGGGTTTGGGGAAGGCCTGCGCTAGAATGTCATGAAAATAGAGATCCTCTGGTACGCTTGAGTCTAAAATAGCTTGTTTTAAAGACATTTTTGAATAGGCCATCACAACAGCAAACTCGGGCCTTGTTAAACCTTGGTTGATTAGCTTTCTGGCGTCAATAACTTCCTGGGTTGGAAGGCATTCTAAGGCTCGATCGAGTTTTTGAGATTGCTCTAATTCCCGGATAACATAACCATGCATTTCTAAATTTTCAGAAGCTCTAAACGCTTCCATGCTAATAGCCTGGGTTTGCACTTCGTTATTGCTCACCACTAATTCAGCAATTTCTTCTTGAATGCTTGCGAGTATTTGATTACGTTCTTGCTCGGTTAAGCGCCCCTGTTTAACAACCTCGTTCAGTAATATTTTAATATTCACTTCATTATCTGAACAATGCACGCCACCTGAATTGTCGATAGCATCGGTATTAATACACCCACCGTGCTGTGCGTATTCTATGCGCCCCAACTGCGTAAGGCCTAAATTCCCCCCCTCTGCCACTACTTTGCAACGTAAATCACAGCCATTAATACGCACCGTATCATTCGTTTTGTCATTCACTTCATGATGAGACTCTGAGCGCGATTTCACATAGGTACCAATACCACCATTCCATAGCAAATCAACGGGTGCTTTTAAAATCATCCGAATAAGTTCATCTGTTTCTATTTTTTCTTTTTGAATATCCAAAGCTTGACGAACTTCGACAGACAAATCGATCGTCTTGTCAGAGCGCGAGAAAACGCCACCACCCTTAGAAATAAGCTTTGGATTATAATCCGACCAATTAGAATGGGGCATTTCAAAAAGTCTTTTGCGTTCTTCATAGCTTTTTAAGGGATCAGGGTTGGGGTCAAGAAAAATATCTTTATGATTAAAAGCGGCAATCAGTTTAAAGTTTTTAGACAGTAATAATCCATTGCCAAAAACGTCTCCAGACATATCTCCAATACCAATCATTGTGACCTTCTGCTTTTGCAGATCAAAACCCAAACCATGAAAATGACTTTTGACCGATTCCCAAGCACCCCTGGCGGTAATAGCCAATTTTTTATGGTCATAACCTGTTTTTCCGCCCGAAGCAAAAGCATCGAAAAGCCAAAATCCATATTCTTTCGCAATGGCATTTGCAGTATCGGAAAAAGTGGCAGTTCCTTTGTCGGCTGCCACAACAAGATAGGGATCGTCTTCATCATAACGTACAACATTCAAGGGATGAACCAAACGATCACTTTGATAATTATCGGTGAGATCTAACAAACCCCGAATAAAAATCTTGTAACAGTCGATGACTTCTGCTCGCATCTCGTCAGGCGTTGTTTTATCAGACATTTGTTTTAAGACAAAACCACCCTTGGCACCCATAGGAACAATCACAGCATTTTTTACTTGCTGTGTTTTCATTAAACTCAAAATCTCTGTTCTAAAATCTTCTCGACGATCTGACCAACGGATGCCACCACGCGAAACTTTTGCCGCACGCAAATGAATACCCTCCATACGTGCCGTATAGACGAATATCTCATATAAGGGTACAGGGCGTGGCAATTCGGGCACTTCAGAAGATTTCAGTTTGAATGAAAAATGTTTTTTTGAAAATCCCTGTTCATCAACTTGATAATAGTTTGTACGAATGGTTGCTAGTATAATCTGCAGATAACGACGGATGACCCTGTCTTCATTGATATTTTTCACACAATCAATATTTTTTTCTATCAGCGCTCTTTGCGCCTCAAGATCAAGCTCGCGATGACTACGACCAGGTTCAAAACGTGTTTTAAATAAATTAATTAACAAAACAGCCAAGCTTGTATTTGTATTAAATGTTTCTTCAAGATGATCTTGACTAAAATTAAATCCTGCCTGCCATAAATATTTTGCATAGGCACGTAAAATCATGACTTCACGCCCACTTAAATGCGCATACAAAACCAATTGATTAAAACCATCATTCTCTATTTCTTTTTCCCAAATTTTCTTAAACACATCTTCGAAATTTTCTTTAATCGCGTCTAGCGAAATAGGCTTATCTTTTTTGTAAATCATACGATAATCATTAAGAAGAATCACTTCGCGATTTTTTGGTTTTATCTCATAGGATTTTTCACTCATAATGCGAAAACCCATCTTTTCTAAGATGGGTACCACATCTGATAACATCACACTAAGACCCAGACTTAATAACTTGAAATGAACCACGGCATCCATTTCATTCTCATGCTGGTAAAGGTTCATTTCAAGACGGTGTTGAACGCTTAATTTTTCGCAATAAGTGATATCTGATACCGCATTTTCTATCGAAAAATTTTCCTGATACCCCACAGGAAAGGCCTCTTCGAAAGTGTCGGATAGCTTTTGTCCTGCTACCAGCCCCCTTGATATTGTCAGTGCTTCCAAGAGCCTTGTAGACCAGGTTTTCGTTAACATGAGAAGCTTAGTCCTATTGTTAGGCGGTTACCTAAACTATAAACTAATTCACATCATCTGCAAGCTTATTGACCTTATCTGAAACTATAAAATAGTAGGCTGTTACACAGTGAGAGTAGAGGAGCTGGGAAAATACCCAGTATCAATAAGACGAGGCCATTCAAGGAAAAGATCCCTATTTGCGTGGCAGAGAATACCCTTGGCACTGCCAGCGTGCGAGTATTAAAAAACATCAGACTGATGATCCTTAAGTAGTAGAAAGCACCCACCACGGTTAACACTAAGGTTAAGAGCACAATGCTTAAAAGTCCTGCACTCATCAATGCTTTGATAAGCAATAATTTGGCATAAAATCCCGCAAAAGGTGGAATACCTATTAAAGACAGTAAAATGATTATCATGACACAGCCAAACCATGGATGTGCCTGTCCTAAACCTTCCAAACTTTTAAGCTGATCCGCTTCTGCCGAATCATCCCCTAAAAAACTGAGTGCACCTAAGAACCCCAACACGGCTATCACATAGATTAATAAATAATAAAGGGCTATCGCGAAACCTTGCGTTAAACCCAACATGAATGCTAAAACGATAAAACCCATTTGTGCGATGGCCGAATAAGCCAGCATGCGCTTAAGATTGCTTTGGGTGATAGCGCCAAGATGTCCCAATAATAGGCATAAAAGCCCTACTATTGTCAGTATGCTCTTCAACTGCGCTAACTGCGGTAATAAACCATGAAATAACCGTATTGCAAAGGCAAAAGCAGCTATTTTAGGTAACGTGCTTAGAAATAAGGTAACCGGCGTAGCAGAGCCTTCATAAATATCGGGTAACCATACATGAAAAGGCACCACGCCCAACTTAAAGAGTACTGCAACCAAAATAAAAACCAGACTCCCCACCAAGGCTGGCTTATGGATGAGATCCAAACTGAGTGCCTGCAGGACCGATTCTAGGTTTAAATGACCCGTGATGCCGTACAACAATGAAATGCCATACAATAAAAAAGCTGAAGACAATACACCCAATAAAAAATATTTTAGTGCAGCCTCAGTCGATCGCACTTGTCTATCCAAACTAATCAGCGCATAAAGCGGTAGAACCATTAGCTCAAGACCCAAATAGAGACTCAGAAAATGGGACGCGGAAATGACTATCATCATCCCTAAAATCGAAAATAGACACAGTATAAAATACTGACTTTTAAAGTAGTCCTTGATCATGAATGTTTTTTGTGCATAAAAAAATACCATGCACCCTAATAGACTGATAAAACCTTTTAAAAAACAGGCCATGGGATCGATAACAAACATCCCATTGAGTAAATCATCAGGCTTTAAGGACATACGATTGAAAGAAAAAAAGGCCACAACCATCAAGGCTGTTTGTGACAATCGATAATTAAGCCACTGTAAGCGTGGTGGTAAATAAAGCGTGGTCATTAATATAAAACCAATGGAAAAAAGCATGGTTATTTCGGGATACAAGGGCAACCAATGGTTTATTTCCATAAAACTCTCTATATTTTTGAATGGTGCATTTGAACCAGCAATCGATCAAGAAATGATTGCATAAAGTTTAGGATTGTATTGGGGTACAACCCAATGCCGATGATAAAACAAGCAAATAACAATAATACTATTTTATCCATGCCTTGCACATCTTCTAAACCTTCCATCCCTTTTTTCACAGGGCCCCATAGTACCTGCTTAGTCATGCGCAAACCATAACAGGCACTTAAGACAAGACTACATGAGGCGATGATGGCATACATTATTTTTGCTTTAAACGCCGTTAAGATCACAAAAAACTCTGCCACGAAACCAGAGGTGCCTGGCAACCCACAGTTGGCCAACACAAATAATAGAAAATAACTTGAAAACACTGGCATGGGTTTTGCAATGCCGGCATAATCGTTTATAAGACGTGTATGCGTACGCTCGTATAATAAACCGATGCATAAAAACAACGCGGCTGATATAAAAGCATGTGAAAAAAGCTGCATGACTGCACCTTGTAATCCTAAAGTAGGATAAGCATCCAAGGTTATTGGCGCGATGATTAAATAGCTACTAAAAATACCTAAGGTCACAAATCCCATATGTGAAATAGAAGCATAGGCTATCAGTTTTTTAAGATCTCTTTGTGCCAACGCAACAACAGCAATATAAACAATCGCTATCAGTGAAAGGATTATCATAAAAGACGCAAAGAAACGACTTGCATCGGGTACGATGGGTAGTATAAAACGCAAAAAACCATAAGCACCCATTTTAAGGACAATCGCTGCCAAGAGCATCGATCCGGCCGTAGGTGCTTCTACATGGGCATCTGGTAACCACGTATGAACAGGCCATAAGGGAAGCTTAATCCCAAAAGCCAATAAGAAGGCTACGAATAACCCGCATTGTGCGTGGAAATCCAAAGGAACCGCCTGAAAATCCATGATATTAAAACTGAGCGTTTTATGATACAAATACAAAATAGCCGCCAATAAAAAAATCGATCCGGCCAGTGTATAAAGAAAAAATTTCATACTGGCATAACGACGATTTTCGAAGCCCCAGATCCCAATCACCAAAAAAAGTGGGATAAGACTTGCTTCCCAGAAGGTATAGAAAAGCATGGCATCGACAGCAGCAAACGCCCCACAAATAAAGCCTTGCATGATTAAAAAAGCAGCCAGATAATGATTCGACTTTTCTATCGTTCTAGACGCTATAAATAGAACAATAAACAGGTTTATCAAGCTGCTTAATACTATTAAAGCCAAAGACAAGGCATCCACGCCCAGATGATAATCAATATTTAAAACAGGCATCCAAAGCATTGTTTCAGACCATTGCATCGACGCTATCGAGGGATCGAAATGGCCTAAGAGATAGATAGATAAAGCCATAGAAATCATCGAAAAGACGATGGCAAGGCTTTTCACCCTGCGATGGTGTCGCTGCGGGAAACAAAGACAGATCATGCCTCCGATGACAGGCGTAAAAGTCAAAAAACTTAAAAGTGGCAGCTGCATTTTTTAACCTTGTAGATTGAACGGTGATAGAAACAAACAAAAACCCACGAACAAAATGAATGAGACAATCATGATAAAAACATAATGGTAGATATAACCGGTTTGTAATCGACGTATCATCAACGATAATCGTTGTATGGCTGCAGCACTGCCATTGATAGCGATCCCATCAATCCAATGCTGCTCTAGGCCATGAAAACAGCGTGTGCCTAATTGTTTTAACTGCTCAAAGAGGCGGTTATACAGTGTGTCAAAACCATATTTTTTGCACAAAATACTATAAACGATCGCAAAACGGTCACGCATGATCGCGGGCAGTGCAGGATATCGTCGGTAACATAGATAACAGACAAGTATGCCCAATATATTAAAAATAAAGGGTATTTGATAAAAACCATGAAGCCCCATACTGAGCGCATCCACACTGTGGCTTATACTATTTTCAAAAAATGATAATCCGAATATCCCAAGGACCAAAGAGAAAAAAGCCAAAACCATGAGCGGTAGCGTGATAATCCAAGAGGATTCATAAACCTGAGGGTTCGGAGCCGCCATGCGCGCTTTTCTATGAAATACCACAAAGAACAATCTAAAGGTATAAAGGGTTGTGATGAAAACACCCAGAAGCGCACAGCGGTAAGCCATCGGTGCAAGCCCCTGCGTTGATAGTCTTAGGCCTTCAACGATTAAATCTTTGGAGTAAAAACCCGAGAAAAAAGGAACCCCTATGAGTGCTAGGCTGGCGATTAACATCGTACTATAGGTCATGGGCATACTGAAATGAAGGGGGCCTATTTTCCAAATATCCTGTTCATGATCGACACGCATAATAATAGAGCCCGCCGCTAAAAATAATAGCGCTTTAAAGCAAGCATGGGTGAATAAATGAAAGATGCCGGCTGTATAAGCAGAAGCACCCATCGCCATCATCATATACCCTAATTGGGAAAGGGTTGAATAGGCAATAATACGTTTAATATCATTTTGAACCAAGGCAACCAGTCCCATTAAAATACAGGTTAAGGATCCCATCATGAGCAGGGCATTTAATGCCAAACGAGAACATTCAAATAATACGGACAACCGTGCGATCATAAAAACGCCTGCCGTTACCATCGTGGCTGCATGAATAAGGGCTGAAATAGGGGTTGGACCCTCCATGGAATCGGGCAACCACACATGCAGGGGTATTTGTGCCGATTTAGCCATCGCACCCATCAAAAGCCCTAGACAAATAAAGGTTGGCATAAAAGGATGCTGTAATTGTAGAGCCCCTGCCTGTATCTGTTGAAAAACAATTGCATAGTCTAAGCTGCCACAGCTATACCAGATCCCCGCAATCCCTATTAAAAAACCGCAATCGCCTATACGGTTTATAATAAACGCTTTTAACCCGGCAAAAACCGCGGCCTCTTGATGAAACCAAAATCCAATCAGTAAATAAGACGCGAGCCCTACCATTTCCCAGCCAAAAAAGAGCTGTAGAAAATTATTACTCATCACTAGCACGAGCATACTGAAAGTGAAAAAAGCAATATAGCAAAAAAAACGCTGATAACCCGAATCTTCAGCCATATAAGCAATACTATAAAGATGTACAAGCCAGGAAATCAGAGTCACCATCGAAATCATCATCACGCTTAAGCGATCGATGAATAGGCCAACACTCAAATCGAAGCCTTTACTTTCTGCCCATGTGTAGAGTGGAATACTCACCCCACTCTCATCACAGTAAAACATTTTTAAAAGATAAAGCGAACTCATAAGAGATAGCGTCATACTTAATAATGCAAGACGATGGGCACTGTGTTTAGAAAGTCTTTTATTGCATAATCCAATGATCAGAGAAGCCCCTAAAGGGGCTAATAAAACAATAAGCGCCAGTGTTTTTATAGAGAAAATCATGGCTTATCCTTTAAGATCATGCAGTGCATCCACATTAATTGCGTGTTTTTTTCTAAAAAGTAGCACGAGAATAGCCAGACCAATCGCTGTCTCGGCTGCAGCAACGGTTAAAATAAATAGCACAAAAATTTGACCTTGGAGGTCGGATAAATAATAAGAAAAAGCAATAAAGTTAGCGCTTGAACACAGCAACAATAACTCTATGCACATAAATAAAGATAAAATATTTTTACGATTGATAAAAATACCCGCAACACCCATTGAAAACAAAAGAGCATTCACACTCAGATATTCATAGAGTTCTATCATAAGTCATCTCTCAATCGAAGACGATTCGCTTTGCTGGCCTTTATTTGAAGGCTCGGATCGATAGCTTTATTATTTTCTCTTTTGCGAAAACTTAAACTGATCGCTGCAATCATTGCAAGCAACAATAGAACACCGGCCACAACCAAAGGATAAAGATAATCGGTATACAAGGTAACCCCTAAGGTATGCAGCGAATAGGGCACTTGATCGGGATAGGGATAGTGCTTTAAGCCAAAGGTAGTGGCGGCGACCACATAGAGCAATAACACACTCATCAGTAAGTAAGTTCCTATCCCTAAGGGAAAATAACGTGTAAAGCCCTTTTGAAATACCGCGCTTTCTATATCGATCATCATGACCACAAACAAAAAAAGTACCATAATGGCACCCACATAAACTAACACTAAAATCATGGATAAAAATTCGGCTCTCAATAAAAGCCATAGGGCTGCATGACACACAAATACCAGCGCTAGAGACAACAGTGCCTTAACAGGATTTCGTAACATCACCATCATACCTGCACTCAGAAGTGCCAGCAGTGAAAAGCTATAAAAAATGATGCGTTCTATTTCCACAGATACAACCTCTTTCCTGTAATAAGCCCTCTTAGAAGGGGGCGGCGCGCTTTAGCGCGCAGGGGGATGTTACTCATCGTCTATCTTCCTGAATCTGTTTTTCATAACGATCGCCAATCGCCAATAATTTTTCCTTGGTTAAAATATTCTCACCCCGTTTTTCAAAATGATATTCCAATAAACCCGTTTCAACAATCGCATCGACCGGACAAGCCTCTTCACAGAAACCACAATAAATACATTTAAACAAATCGATTTCATAAAGCGTTGTTCGCCGCGACCCATCCAAGCTTATACCGGATTCAATCGTAATAGCCAATGCTGGACAAACCGCCTCACACAGTTTACAGGCAATACAACGCTCTTCGCCATTGTCATAACGACGTAAGGCGTGTAGTCCTCGGAAGCGTGGGGATTTTGGGGTTTTTTCTTCGGGGTATTGAATCGTTATTTTAGAAGAAAATAAATGCGTGCCTGTCAGTTTGAGGCCTTTCAGCAATTCCCATAACAGAAAGCTTTTAAAAAAATGTATGCCAGACTTCAAAAATGTCATGTTATGACCTATTACTTAAGAAAACCAAGGGGCTACTTTTGCTTTCACTAAAATCGCAACCACCACCAACCCTATAAAACCCAGCGGTATAAAGATTTTCCACCCCAAACGCATAATTTGATCAGTGCGATAGCGTGGAAAGGTTGCTCTAAACCAGAAAAACAACCCTATAAAACAAGCACTTTTAAGCATCAACCATACCATACCCGGTATCCAAGCAAAGCAGGGCTCTAAAAAAGGGATCCCTTCGAAGGGGCTTAGCCAACCACCCATAAAAAAAGTTGCTGCCAATACAGAAACCAGGACCATATTAATGTATTCAGCCAAGAAAAAAATCGAAAAACCAATACCTGAGTATTCAACATGAAAGCCTGCGACAATCTCAGACTCCCCTTCTGCTACATCAAAGGGTAGACGATTGGTTTCAGCAAGGGCTGAAATCCAGTAAATCACAAAAAGCGGGAAGAGTGGGATCCAAAACCAATGTAAAAGTCCACCCGCTTGGGCATGCACAATGGTCCGTATATTCATGCTGCCTGCTGCCATTAAGACACCGATAACCGCGAGCCCCATGGGGATTTCATAAGCAATGAGTTGTGCAGCGGCACGTAAGGAACCTAACAGTGCATATTTCGAATTCGAAGCCCATCCAGCAATAATAATGCCATAGACGCCTACGGAACTCATCGCTAAGAGGTATAGCAAGCCCACAGAGATATCTGCCAACACGCTATTATCTTGAAAAGGGATCACGGCCCACATAGCCAGCGCCGGTGTTAATACTAAAATGGGCGCGAGGATAAATAAATAATGATTGGCGCGTGCGGGGATCAGAACTTCTTTGAAAAGTAGTTTGAGCGCATCGGCCAAGGGTTGTAGCAGACCTAAAAATCCCACCCGATTAGGTCCTCGACGATCTTGGATCCAAGCAATCACACGGCGCTCGGCAAGGGATAAATAGGCCGCAAGCAGTATGAGTGAGATAGTGATCAGTAAAATTTTGGCCAGCATCCAAGCCAAAGCACTCGGGTTAAGCATGCTCTGATTCTTCCTTCGGATAAATGTTAAGACAGGTGTAGGGCAAGCCTAGTGCACGTGTTTTTTCAAATCCCTGGGGAATCATCACACTGCCCTTGGGAATGGATTCATCTATCATACAGGATAAAAGCACTTTGCAATATGGCGTATGGACCCATGCCTTTGAACCTTGTTTTAATCCTAAACGACTGGCCAATACTGTATTCAAATAGAGTGCAGGCTCTCCAGCATCGGCTGTTTGCTGCAAAGAGGCTGCACGCCTTAGGATCCCATCGGCTGCATACAGTGGCAGCGGCGCTATACGAATCAGGGCATTGGATTCTAGCGCTTCTAACACACAGGGATCTTTCGACAAGGTTTGACTGACTTCGTCATTGCGAGCATCGTGAAGCAATTCAGAAACAGCGCCATTTTCAATCGATGCTTTTGCAGCGACTAACACCGCTGCCATGGAACGATAATCCCCGACGACTTGGCATGCTTTGCTCAAAAGGGATAGAACATCCCACCCGGTTTTACTGTTTGCAAGCGGTGCATGACAGGCCTCGAAGGATTGCCAACGACCTTCGACATTGATCCGAGTACCCGCACTTTCTGTAAAAGGTGTGATAGGTAATAAAATATCTGCCATTTCAAGCAAAGCTGAACTTTCAAAAGGTGTCATGACGATTATTGTGGATGCTTTTTTAAAAGCTTCGACTAATTGATGGGCAAAAATAGAATCCTCGAGCTCTACATTAAACAGGATATAAGCCTTGAGCGCCGTTTCTGCCATTTGCTGGGTTGTGAGTCCCCTTTGCAGAGGCGCTATCGGTCTACCGCCTGTTAAGCGATGTGGCAGACAACCCATTAACCAGGCCCCCGCACTATTACTACCTTCGGTTAAAACGCCCTGTGTTGCGCCGATCAGGGCAGCAATATGCTTTGTAAGCATGCAAATTTCTGTATATTGTGGATGTGAAATCGCCAATGATCCCAGAATAATCGAAGGCTTTGTCGCTATGGTTAAACAATGCGCCATTTTTCTATCGTCTGCATCAATCACCAATGTCTCTAAAATCGGTATCGAAGGTGGTAGAGGACTTTGACTCTGCGCTAGCAAGGCTTTTAAAAGCCTTGCTAGACCGAATGCTATCTGCCCACTCTCTACAATCGTTTTATGCGCAACAGCCATATTGAAGGGAAAATCGATGGGATTGATAAGGCATAAATGCCCCCCTGATAACACCATTTGACGCAGACTTAAGGCGACAATCGGTTGTTCCTTGGTGATATAAGATCCCACTAATAAAACGGCCGATTGTGTAGCCAATGTTTCTAGGTTCATGCCCAACGCTGGAAAGAGCGGTGCGTTCTCTGCCACACGAAAATCGCTTTGACGTAGTCGATGATCAATATTCTGGCTACCCAATCCTCGGATCCATTGCTGTAATAGATAGGCTTCTTCGACCGTTGCATTGGGTGAAACCAGCGCCCCCAGTGCATGAGGACCTGTCTCCTGAATAATCGTTAAGAGCTTCTGGGCTGTATAATCCAAAGCTTTTTCCCAAGAAACGGATTCCCAGGTTTGATTGATTTTTATTTTAGGTGTTGTTAAACGATCCGTATAAAGCGCTTCATAACTAAATCGATCCCGATCGGCAATCCAAGCAGCCGTGATACTAGCATTTTCTTGGGGTACAACCCGCACAATCTTTTCATGGCGCACATGGACATACAGAGGACTACCGACACAATCATGGGCTGCAATCGTGGGCATCTGTTTTAATTCCCACGCACGGGCTGTATAGCGAAAAGGCTTGGCGGTTAAAGCACCTACAGGGCACAAATCAATCACATTGCCCGATACTTCCGAATGGATATTATGTTCTAAAAAAGTACCAATCGAAGTATCTTCGCCACGACCTATGCCACCTAATTCGCGCACCCCTGCAATTTCCTGGCCAAAACGCACACAACGGGTACAATGAATGCAACGTGTCATATCGCTTTGAATAAGGGGCCCTAGATTTTTATCTTGAATAATACGTTTTTCTTCTTCGTAACGGGAAACATCCATCCCATAGCCCATCGATAAATCTTGTAATTCGCATTCCCCACCTTGATCGCAGATAGGACAATCTAAAGGATGATTGAGCAGTAAAAATTCTAAGACAGATTTTTGAGCCTGCAAAACCTTAGGCGATCGGCTCTGTATTTTCATCCCATCACTAATAGGCGTTGCACAGGCTGGCAGTAGTTTAGGGGACTTTTCAACTTCCACCAAACACATACGGCAATTGGCTGCCACCGATAGCTTTTTATGATAACAAAAACGTGGAACTTGAATACCGATAGCATCCATCACCGCTATAATGGGTTGACCGGCTTCAGCGGTAACTTTTTTTCCATTGATTTCTATGATTGCCATTCAAACCTCATCTAAAAAGCGTGCAACCCTTCTGTTGAATATGATCTTCAAATTCTTGACGAAAGTATTTGATAAAACTCATGACGGGCATCGCTGCAGCATCGCCAAAGGCACAAATGGTACGACCTCTTATATTAGAGGCAATATTTTCTAGTATATCGATGGCTGTCCGTTCGGCTTCTCCACGGTAAATATTATCGGTTAAGCGTGCCAACCAACCCGTGCCCTCTCGGCAAGGACTACACTGGCCACAGGATTCATAGCGATAGAATTGGGTTAATCGACTTAATATTTTTACCATACAGGTCTTTTCATCCATCACAATCACCCCCCCTGATCCTAGCATCGATCCGGCCTTACTGAGTGAATCATAATCCATATTTAGATCCATGATCACAGAGGCCGGTAATACGGGCGCAGAGGATCCACCTGGGATCACTGCCTTTAGCGCATGTCCTTGACGCATGCCACCCGCCAAGGCTAATAATTCCTTAAAAGGGATCCCTAAGGAGACTTCATAATTACCCGGTTTATTCACATGCCCGGAGACACTAAAAATTTTTGTGCCACCATTATTGGGTGTGCCCAAACCGAGGAACCATTCGGCACCATGCTGCAAAATAACCGGCACCGAAGCAATGCTTTCGGTATTATTAATAGTCGTAGGACAACCATAGAGTCCATGACTCGCTGGAAAGGGTGGTTTAAAACGGGGAAAGGCTTTTTTGCCCTCAATGGAATCCATTAACGCTGTTTCTTCACCCACAATGTAAGATCCTGCCCCTCGAAGATTATGAATCTCGCACTGAAAATCGCTTCCTAAAATAGAGGGTCCCACAAGGCCCAAGGCACGGGCTTCTGCTAAAGCGTTTTCCATCCGTACAAAAGGTTCATGAAATTCGCCCCGTACATAGTTATAAGCCACACGGGCCCCCGTGACATAACAGCCAATAAGCAGGCCTTCAATAATCTGGTGGGGATTAAAGCGCAAAATATCCCTGTCTTTAAAAGTACCCGGTTCGCCTTCATCGGAGTTACAAAGCAAATAACGTGGCAAAGTGCTTTGTTGTAACATAAAGCTCCATTTAGTACCCAAGGGGAACCCGGCACCACCGCGACCTCGTAAAGCGGCGTTTTTAAGGATATCGATAATCGCTTGTGGACTTTGTTTTTCTTGCAGTATTTTTTTGAACGATTCGTACCCCCCCACGCTTTGATAAGCTTCTAAGCTCCAAGGTTCTGGATGATGGAGGGTACGAAAACACACTTCATTGGCCATAGCCCTACTCCAACCCTTCTAAAAGAAGATCAATGCTTTGGGGTGTGAGATGCTCATAATACTGTTCATCGATATGCATGACCGGGGCCCCGCCACACGCGGCCAAACATTCAACGGCCTTTAAAGTAATACGTCCATCGGCTGTGGTTTGTCCGCAGGTAATATTTAAGCGATTTTCAAGATGTGCAAGCATCGCTTCTGCATCGCGTAATAAACAGCTAATATTGGTACAAATACTAATGGTATGCCGACCGATGGGTTGAAGGTTAAAGTGATCATAAAAAGAGGCGACTTCATAAACGGCTATTTTTGGCATGCCTAAATAAGCCGCTACCGCATCCATGGCATCGGGTGTTAAATGACCACCCTGCTCTGCTTGCACCGTTCTTAAGGCAAACAGTACCGCCGACTGTTTTTGATCGACAGGAAATTTTTCTAAGCAAGCATCAATCGCTTGTTTGGTTTTATAGGATAAAAGCGTTGTCATAACACCCCAAGCCTCGCAGTGATTGTCATACTATAATGCTCACCGATCGATTTCTCCAAAAACAATATCTTGTGTCCCAATCATGGTCACCACATCGGCTAACATATGCCCTCTGACCATTTCATCTAAGGCCGATAAATGGGCAAAACCTGCCGAACGTATTTTAAGACGATACGGTTTATTGGCACCATCTGAAATAAGATAAACGCCGAATTCACCTTTGGGATGTTCAATGGCCGCATAGGTCTCCCCCACTGGTAAGACATAGCCCTCGGAAAATAATTTAAAGTGATGGATCAAGGATTCCATTTTTGTCTCGATAGCCACACTAGAAGGCGGCGCTATCTTGTGATTATGAATCATCACCGGTCCTTGGTTTTCTTTTAACCATGCCACGCATTGTTTGATTATTTTAGTTGATTGGCGCAGCTCTTCAACCCGAACTAAATAACGATCGAAGCAATCGCCCGCTGTACCAATAGGGATCTCAAAATGCATCTGATCATAGACGGCATAAGGCTGTTTTTTACGGAGATCCCAGGCAATACCTGAACCACGTAACATCGGTCCTGTAAAACCTAATTGTAGCGCACGCTCAGGGCTAACAACACCAATGCCAACGGTGCGCTGTTTCCAAATACGATTATCGGTTAACAATGTTTCATATTCATCGATACATTTTGGGAAGCGTTCGGTAAAATCGCTTATAAAATCTAATAAGGTACCCGTTCGGTTATGGTTCGATTGATCAACCGCTTTTTGTGATCGCCATCTGGAAGCTTTATACTGAGGCATCTGCAGGGGTAAATCTCGATACACCCCCCCAGGACGATAATAGGTTGCATGTAATCGTGCCCCTGAGACTGCTTCATAACAATCCAATAAATCTTCGCGCTCTCTAAAACAATAAATAAACATGGACATCGCCCCAATGTCCAACGAATGAGAACCTAACCATAGCAAATGGTTTAAAATACGGGTTATTTCATCAAATAATACCCGAATATACTGCGCGCGCGGAGGCGCTGTAATACCCAGCAGTTTTTCAATAGCCATCACATAAGCATGTTCATTACACATCATGGACACATAATCTAAGCGATCCATATAACCAATGCTTTGATTATAGGGTTTTGTTTCTGCAAGCTTCTCAGTTGCACGATGCAAAAGGCCTATATGGGGATCGGCCTGTTCGACCACTTCCCCATCCATTTCTAAGATTAATCGTAAAACACCATGGGCTGCTGGATGTTGGGGTCCAAAATTAAGGGTATAATGCTGTATTTCGCTCATGGTTGTTCCGGCCTTCGATCTAAATCTTTATAACGATGGTCATCACGAATGATTTTTGGCACTAAAATTCTAGGTTTAATGCTCACAGGCTCATAAACAACACGCTGATCTTTGGCTGAATAACGCACCTCCACCGTGCCACTGAGTGGAAAATCTTTTCTAAAAGGATGTCCTACAAAACCATAATCGGTTAATAGCCTTCGTAAATCAGGATGATTTTCAAAGATAATACCGAAGAGATCGTAAGCCTCCCGTTCATACCAATTGGCAACATTCCAAATGGTGGTGACAGAAGGTAGTGTGGGGGGATCGCCTGGCGCAAAGACTTTCAAACGCAATCGTTGATTATGACGAAGGGATAGCAAATGATAGACCGCATAAAAGCGTTTTTGACGTAAATCGGCGCTTGGGTCTGGCTCGGCATGCGCATCAACCACGCTGAGCCCTGTGACCGCTCTAGAAAACCCTTCTGTACTTGCTGTATCGGTTGCCCACTCTGCAAGACCATAGTGTAGATAATCGACACCACATAGATCGATAAGCAGTTCAAAAGCAAGCAACGGATCATCACGTAATAATAGGCAACTTTCCAGCAGATCTTCTGCGAGGATGACAACCGTTAATTCATCGCGTACAAGATGAAGGCTTTGCAGCTTAGCGCCTAGGCATTGTTCCACAGTATTCGATAACAGGTCACTCAAAAAAAACTCCCTTTCAGATCAAAGGCCGCGCAAGGGTATTCGTACGTTTTATTTTATTTTGTAATTGGATAATGGCATACACCAAGGCTTCCGCGGTAGGTGGACAACCGGGTACATAAATATCGACCGGTACGATACGATCGCACCCACGCACCACAGAATAGGCGTAATGGTAATAGCCCCCCCCGTTCGCACACGATCCCATAGAAATCACAAAACGTGGCTCGGCCATTTGATCATAAACACGACGTAAAGCGGGTGCCATCTTATTGCACAGCGTGCCCGCAACAATCATCACATCCGATTGGCGGGGACTCGGCCTAAACATCGTTCCAAAACGATCTAAATCGTAACGCGCTGCGCCCGCATGCATCATTTCTACGGCACAACAGGCGAGTCCAAAGGTCATGGGCCATAAAGATCCTGTACGCGCCCAGTTAATGAGTGAATCAAGGGTTGTGGTCACAAAACCTTCCTTTAATACGCCTTCTATTCCCATTCTAAAGCCCCTTTCTTCCATTCATAGATAAAGCCTAGGATCAACAAGGATAGGAAAATCCCCATCCCCACAAAACCAGACCAAGGGATCTGATCCAAGGCAATGGCAAAAGGAAATAAGAAGACTATTTCCAGATCAAAAATAATAAAGAGAATCGCAACCAGATAGAAGCGGATATCAAAACTGATCCGCTTTGTATGAAAAGGCTCAAAACCACATTCATAAGGCGCGGCTTTTTGAGGATTCGGACGTCTGGGACCTAGGCAGGCGCCCAGGATAAGGAGTGCAGCGCCTAGGAAGACCCCTACGCCTATGAAAACAAAGATCGGAATATAATGATCGATCATAGTTACCCATACCTTAAGAACTCGTAGTAGTATAAGACAAAATACTGCACTAAAGTAATCATAAAGTGAGTCTCACTCAGGAGTAGATTAGTTATAATGCAGGCTAATAAATTTTCAAATCAGCTTATTCAAGAAGAAGGTTTTACCCTTATTGAATTAGTCTTCGCCATCGTGATTATCGGTATTTTAGCGGCTGCGGCCCTCCCGCGATTTTCCAATATAAAGGACCAAGCTAATATCGCTGCTAATCGGGCTTTTGCCGGTGCTTTCAAGGCAGCTTTAGGAACGGCACATGCTGCATGGATTATTGCAGGTGCGCCAACCTTAAATAACAACCCTCTCACCCTGGATAGCAACGATAGCAATACTGTTATACGATTAAACAACAATGGATGGCCATCAGGTGGTTGGGGGATCTCCAACTTAACGATACCCAAATCTAGTTGTGCATCAGTTATTAGCACGACATCCAATACATCCACCGGTAGAATTCTTGCTACCCCCCCTCAAAGTGCCTATTACCAGTCTGGCGCTGCACCCTGTAGCGACAATCCTTGTTATTATGTGCGAAATGTAGCCGTTAATGGTGTTTGTACCTATATTCTCTATAATGGTTCAACCCCCGCTAATCCAGCACATGGCGTTACTTATAATTACATTACTGGAGAGGTACGCACTTATTAGCAGACGCGCTGGACCTATAGACGCGACTTCTAGTCTGATTCATCTTCTTCAATCGCACGCATACTCAAACGCACCCGACCCTGACGATCAATCTCTAAGACCCTCACTTTCACAAGCTGCCCTTCAGATAAGACATCCGACACGGCTTCGACTCTATCATCGGTAATTTGTGAAATATGAACCAGTCCATCACGGCCTGGCAAGAAGGTTACAAAGGCGCCAAAATCGACAATGCGTGCGACGGTACCTTCATAAATTCTACCAATTTCGGGTTCCTCGACAATACCGGCAATACGGCTGCACACGGCCTCGGCAGCTGCTCTATCAACCGCTGCGATTTGTATGCTGCCATCATCGGAAATATCGACGGTCACACCTGTATTATCAGTCAGCGCCCGAATAACAGAGCCACCTTTACCAATCACTTCCCGTATTTTTTCAGGGTTAATCTTCAAGGTAATAATCTGTGGTGCATAGGCAGAAGTCTGACCTCTGGGTGCGGGCAGGATTTGATCCATCACCCCTAAAATGTGCTGGCGCCCTGCTTTGGCTTGCTCCAGCGCCACTTCCATAATGGCTTCAGTAATACCGTCAATTTTAATGTCCATTTGCAAAGCGGTTACACCCAGATGGGTACCTGCCACTTTGAAATCCATATCGCCTAAGTGATCTTCATCGCCCAGAATATCGCTCAACACTTGGAAACGATCGTCTTCTTTAATAAGCCCCATGGCAATACCGGCTACGGCCGATTTAAGCGGAACACCCGCATCCATGAGGGCTAAACTGGCACCACAGACGGTTGCCATAGAACTAGAACCATTGGATTCGGTGATCTCGGAGACGATTCTTAAGACATAAGGATATTCTTTAGGTAACACGGCTTTCATCGCACGTTTGGCTAACATCCCATGCCCAATCTCACGGCGCTTAGGACTGCCCATCATCCCAATTTCACCCACTGAATAAGGAGGGAAATTATAATGCAACATAAAGGGATCTTTGTATTCGCCTAAAGGGCTATCAATGAGCTGTGCATCTTTGCCAGTGCCCATCGTTAAGGCCACAATCGCCTGGGTCTCACCACGGGTAAATAAAGCTGAACCATGGACCCGCTTTAAAAAGCCCGCTTTACCATGAATGGGACGAATGGTTTTAAAATCACGTCCATCGATACGGGGTTGTCCATCCAAAATACGTCCTCTTACCACCGCACGATCGAGCTTTTCAATGATTTTCTCGACTTGAGCCTTACGCTCTTCAGCATGCTCAGCCGTGGCTAAAGCTTCTAGCACTGTTTCTCGAATGGCTTTTAATTGCAATGCACGTGCGCCTTTTTCATGGATCTGATAAGCCGCAAGGGTATCTTGCTCAGCCAAACGCTTCACCTGTTCTGCTAAAAGCGTATCTTCTGCTACAGGCTTCCAATTGTGTGCGGGCTTTGCAGCACCTTCTGTTTGGGCTAATTCTTCAATAGCCTGTATAACAGCCTGGTAAGCTTTATGACCAAAATGAACAGCCCCTAACATAATGGCTTCTGAAAGTTCATGCGCCTCGGATTCAACCATCAGCACTGATCGCTTGGTACCGGCAATCACTAAATCCAGTTCAGATTCTTTGAGTACAGCCTGGCTGGGGTTTAAAACATACTCACCATTCTTGTAACCCACACGTGCGGCACCCATGGGCCCATTAAAGGGTAATCCAGAGAGTGTCAGCGCTGCCGAGGCACCGATCAAGGCGGGGATATCGGCATCAATATTGGGATCAAGCGATAAGACGGTCGCTACCACTTGTATATCGGAAGAAAAACCTTTAGCAAACAGGGGTCTAATAGGTCTATCCATTAAACGGGCAATTAAAGTCTCTCTTTCAGTAGGACGACCTTCACGTTTAAAGAATCCCCCAGGGATTTTACCTGCAGAATAATAACGCTCTTGGTAATCGACTCTTAAAGGCAAGCAACCTTGCATTTTGCTAGGTCCATCTCCCGCTACAACGGTGACCAACACCATCGTATCACCCAGACTCACCATGACAGAGGCGGTCGCTTGTCTGGCAACAAGACCTGTTTCTAAAACTAATACATGTTCACCATATTGAAGCGTTTTTTTCATTAAACTCACAGAAAATCCTTACACACACTACTAAAAACCAAAGGGATTAAGACACGATTAAAGGCATACAAAACATTAACCACGCAGCTTGAGTTCCTGGATTAACTTTGTATAAATGCTCATACTTTTACGCTTAAGATAAGCTAATAATTTACGACGACGATTGACCATGCTAATCAAACCACGACGGGAATGAAAATCTTTTTTGTGGATTTTCAGATGTGCAGTCAAGCTGGTAATCGTTGTGGTTAACAAGGCAACCTGAACTTCTGAAGATCCTGTATCGCCAGGTGCTCGTCCAAATTGTTCTACCACTTCCGCTTTTATATGGGCGCTCGAGCGCATAGAGACTCCTCCAAAAAGTTATTTAACTATAAAATAAAAAGCATACATAGCCGGTAGTGTAACACGTAATATTAGGCGAGAGTAAGGGTGTCTGTTGATAGCATGCGCCTAGGTGCAACACATTCGTTATCCAAGATCTGCCCGATGCCTAAAAACTGATTTTCCAGCGTATGCAAACAAACCCATTGTCCTGCCATTAATTCGATGATGGGAACTTCAGATAATACGCCCGATTCAGGCAGAGGCAAAACCTGGCCTTTAATAGCCCGATCGGCAAAGGCTGCATCGAGTCGTAGAATAGGCAAATCAAGGCCACTATTGACCGGTAATAAGCAGGCCTTTAAGGCCGCTCGCCCCCCTTCTACTAAAACGCTGTTGAGATCTTCAAACCTTAACATTTGTTCTGACTGATAAGGCCCCGCTGCTACCCGCCTTAAAGCACTCACATGGGCTCCACATCCTAAAGCCTCTCCTATAGACTCGACCAGACTGCGAATATAGGTGCCCTTGCTTACCACGACATCCAGATCGAGGGTATCTTTTCTTAATGCTAACAAGCTTAGTTTATAAATGCTTACTTCACGGGGTGTACGTTCAATCACAATGCCTTTTCGTGCCAGTTTATAGAGGGTTTTTCCCTGATATTTCAGGGCCGAATACATGGGTGGCACTTGTAAAAGTGTCCCTCTAAACTGGGCCAGTACTTTTTCTACATGGGATTCAGAAAGCACAGGGATGGGCCGTCTCTCTAAGATTTCCCCTTCTAGATCGCCACTGTCTGTGCGAATGCCTAAAGCAGCCGTCACTTGATAATGCTTATCCGCTTCCAGCGAAAAACGAGAAAACTTAACCGCCTCGCCAAAATAAAGGGGTAAAAGGCCCGTGGCCGTGGGATCCAGACTGCCCCCATGTCCTACCTTCGTAGTGGCTTTCAATAAGTTTTTAGCTTCTTGTAAAGCACGATTGGAAGTGACACCCAGCGGTTTATCGAGAATGAGAATACCGTGAACTGTGCCCAACAGCGTTATGCCTCACCTGTAATGAGAGTCTCATAAGGTTTTGCCAGTTTGTATTTTCGTGCTTTATTAGAATGATCTATCATTTCCAAAAATCCAGCTTCTACCCATTTTTTACACAGCGCAGTATTGGTGCGAGGCAGAAAGCCAAATAGCACTCCAATCTGCTTACTCGTAATCACGTCATAATTTTTAAATAATTCTAGTGCCCTGCGTTGCTTGGGATCTAATGTCCTCATTAAATCGGCCTGATCTTTCTCACCTTTATTTTGAGAGAAACCCATTTGCATGACTACCTTTTCAAAGGCAAAGGACATCCCTTCAACGAAATATTCAATCCAGCCCGTAATATCACTTTCAACGCGACCAAAATAATAATTATGAGAAGGACCAATACTGATTGCACGATAATAGGCCAGTAAATTCTTCGCATAATATTCTTCCAATGAATACAAACCTTTTAAATCATATTGACCCAAATGCAAAATCAGTGTGGTCAACAATCTTGCAGTACGACCATTACCATCATAATAGGGATGGATAGTTGCAAATTGGTAATGCGCAATAGCCGCAACCACCGGGCATGGCAGCGCCTCAGCTTTTTTAAGCCAATCGATTAAATTTCGCATTAAACTTGGAACATCCTTAGATTCAGGCGGCATATACACAATAGTGCCTGTAGAGCCATCTCTGATAACATTTTGGCCATCACGATAGGGGGTTGGTGTCACCTTGGTGCGGCCATCGCTCATAACCAGGGCATGAAGTACCTGTATGACTTTTTCGGTAATAGGATGGTTTTGAGCAGCGTATTGTTCAAGTTGCGCTAAAGCCGCGTAATAACCCTTAATTTCATGTTCATCACGTTCACGCCCAGGAAAATGTCCTTTTAAAGTTAAGACTTCCCTTACTTCATCAGCGCCTAAACGATTACCCTCAATCATCGTAGAATAGTGAGTCGTATATAATTTCGCGGTTTCGCGCAAAGAAGCTAGAACACCCGGATTGATAGGTAGCAAGCAAACTTTTTGTTTTGCAGCCTCGATACGCATCAAGTGCTTTACGATATTTGGATTGAGTATATACACTGGATTGAAAGTCGTCGGCATCATAAACGCCCTATACTAGCTTGTCTGATGCTCTTATTATGCCGATAAATTTCCGATAAATCAACTATAAGGTGCGGATAAACAGGCATGATAATCACTGTTTTCTAATCTCTGCTAGAGGAAAGAGTGCTTTCAAGCACCTAAGGTAAGATTCCATAGAATCTAAACCCATCGTTTTTCTGCGTTTATTGAGTTCCAACCACGTTCCTTCGTAAGGGTATAGTTTCAATGTACCCGCTTCAAGGTGAAATTGGGTACCATATCGTTGTTTGATATTCAGCGCTGGATAATAGGAACATAAGCGATCATACAATAATGCATAATCTGCAAGACTCATTTCATGCTTAGGTAAATGCTCTAATATAAAAAGCACCCTGTGCTGAAAATCAACATCGGGTGAATGTTGTACGATGATCCAGGCATCATTTGCTGCTGACTGCCCAAATTCGCTTATGGTAAACCAGGGCGTTAGGAGAAGCAGTTTTTTTAGTTCAGCCGTATTCTCGCTATCTATTTTTTCCATAAGCTTTAATAGAGATTGGTTGTTTTTTTCGAAAATATGCTTTCCGATCATTTCATTCACGATGGGTGCGTTCCACACATCTACCCTCATCATCTGATCCACTTCAGCCATGTGTTTTAATTTTCGCTGTATACAAGGCTTATCGCAAATGCTTTGATCTTTAGGCGTGTCTTTTATAAAGTTTTGTTTCTTTATTTTGATGTTTTTATCGGCTAATTGAACGAGGGATTCCAAGAAGTATAAAAAATAATGAGAAATGTGAAGAAAACTTGAAAAATGTCTAACTGCTCGATACACAAGACGCGATCAGCGTCTCCATGCGACTACCACGCACCACCGATTCATCGTAAACAAATTGTAGCCGTGGAACCACTCTTAAACGCAGAGCAGAGGCTAAACAAGAACGGAAAAAACCAACCCCTTTATTGAGGATAGCGATGGTTTCGGCAACTTTTTCTTCTTCTAAAACAGATACATAAATACGGGCGGATTTTAAATCTTTGGTGAGCGTGACAGACATCACGGTGACCATGCCCACACGCGGATCTTTAAAATCTTGACGGATCGCACAGGCAATCGCCTTGTGGATCACATCTTCGACACGCTTGTTGCGACTTACATTACCAATCATTTCAGTGTTCTTAATACTTTGACGGTTTCATAGACTTCGATCTGATCGCCGGGTTTGACATCGTTATAATTTTTAACGCCAATACCACATTCCATGCCCGCACGTACTTCGTTGGCATCTTCTTTAAAGCGACGTAAGGACTCTAATTCACCCTGATAAATAATGATATTATCGCGTAATACACGGATCGGATAACCACGCTTGACGAACCCTTCACGGACCATACAACCCGCAATCGCACCAATCTTGGTAGATCGAAAGACATCCCGCACTTCGGCTAAGCCTAAAATACGTTCTTTAAATTGAGGTTCGAGTAAGCCATGAATGGCACGTTTAATATTATCGACCACATCGTAAATAATACTGGAATAGTAAAGTTCTACCCCATTTTTCTCGATCAAGGTACGGGCTGCTACATCAGCACGCACATTAAAGCCAATGAGTACTGCCTGGGATGCCATCGCTAAAGCAACATCCGATTCGCTAATGCCACCCACACCTGCCGCAATAATTTTAACTTTAACTTCATCGGTCGATAAGGCTTCTAAAGCATCGCTTAAAGCTTCAGCAGAACCATGTACATCGGTTTTAAGCATAATATTGAGTGTTTTAAGGCCACCCTGCTGCATGCGATCGAAGAAACCTTCTAAATGCGCGGCGCCCTGCTTCAACATGCGTACATCACGATGTTTGGTATGACGAAAGAGCGCAAGCTCTCTGGCTTTTCTTTCATCATCCATCACCACAAAAGGCTCCCCTGCTTGTGGAATACCGGATAATCCTAAGACTTCAACCGGTATCGAAGGACCGGCCTGTGTGATGGATTTTCCTAATTGATCATGAATGGCACGCACACGACCATATTCTGAACCGGTTAGTAAGATATCACCGACTTTTAAGGTTCCCATCTGAACCAAGACCGAAGCCACAGGGCCACGACCCTTATCCAAACGGGATTCCAAGACCAAGCCACTGGCATGCCCTTGAACCGGTGCTTTCAAATCAAGCATTTCAGCTTGTAGTAAAACCCCTTCTAACAAGGTATCAATCCCTGTGCCTTCTTTCGCAGACACGGGTACAAAAATAACGTCTCCACCCCAAGCTTCTGGTACTAATCCATGGGTGGATAATTCGCGCTGAATACGCTCTAGATCGGCTTCTTTTTTATCAATCTTATTAATTGCCACAACGATGGGTACCTGGGCCGCTCTGGCATGTTGTACCGCTTCGATAGTCTGTGGCATCACACCGTCATCAGCGGCCACAACCAAAATAACAATATCGGTACATTTAACACCGCGGGCTCGCATCGCTGTAAAAGCAGCATGACCTGGGGTATCTAGGAAGGTAATCGTGCCTCCCTTTATTTTCACATGATAGGCACCGATATGCTGCGTAATACCACCAGCCTCTTTATCGACCACTTTGGTATGACGAATATAATCTAAAAGTGAGGTTTTCCCATGATCCACATGTCCCATGACAGTCACAATCGGTGCACGCGGCAATGAGACTTCAGTATTATCGCTGGGTATAAAGGCTTCGGCGCTTTGATCTTTCTCAAGCGTTACCGTATGGCCCATCTCTTCCACCAAGATAGTTGCCACATCTTTATCGATAGGTTGATTAATGGTCACAATAATGCCTAGCTTCATCAGCGTTTTTATGACTTCTGAAACCTTCACAGACATTTTCTGCGCTAATTCGCTGGCTGTATTGATTTCTGCAATGGCTATTTCACGTACCAATGGTTTGGTGGGCTTCTCAAAAATATGCTTTCTCTGAATTTCTTCTACCAAGGTTTTAATTTCTTTTTTATGTGCTCTGGTGTTGACCACTTTAGAACCTTTGGATTTAACCTTGGGCCCACGCCACGCAGCCGATGCAGGCGGGACGATGGCATCACTCGTTTGCAGGCTCTGATTATCAAGCACGCTATCCTCTTCAAGTTCAGCATTTTCAGCCGATAATACATCGATCACTTTAACAATATTGCCCTTATGCCACTGGGAGGCTTCATCTTCTCGGGCTCTCAGCTTTGCTTTATGACGTTTTTTCTCGATATCATCCAATGATTCTTTGGCGGAACGTGCACCTTTTTTGGGTGCATTTACGGTGGCCCATTCATCTTTTTTAGCGTTTTCAGTCACTGTCTGGGCTGTAGGTATTTCGCTCAAAGTCTCTGGCACTAGGCCTGTATCGGGTAATGCTTCTACCGGATCCTGTGACTTGGCAGCTTCAGTGTTTAGAGGTGTTTCGGCTATTCCTTCCGCTAAAGTTTCTGTTTCAATCTCGGCTGCGGCTTCTGGTACTGCACCCTTCACATAAACCTGACGCCTTTTGCGCACCACACTCACGGTGCCTTTTTGACCTGAAGATCGTTGAACCTTAATTTCTGTTTTGCTTTGACGTTTCAAACTGATTTTTTTAGAACCAAGACTTAAGGTTTTAGGCTTGTCTTTATCTAAGAGATCCAATAGGGCTTGCGTGGCTTCTTCGGGTACAATAGCGGTTGGATCTAAGTCAAAACCAACGGCTTTGAAGCGCTCGGTTAAGTCTTGGATTTCCATCCCGAAACTTTTTGCTAATTGTTCAAGCGTTCTCGCTGACACACCCTTCTCCTCACGATCTTAAAGCCTGCTATACAAACCAATGGGCTCTAGCGGCCATGATGAGATCAGCTGCTTTACTCTGATCTAAATCCATAATATCTTTAATATCATCAACCGCCAACTCTGCTAATGCATCACGTGTCAAAATGCCACGATCGGCTAAAGCAGCTGCTAAGGCTGGGTCCATACCTGGTAGCGCTAATAAATCTTCGGCGATTGTTTTATCGAGTCGCCCTTTGCTTGCCATGGCCTCTGTTAATAAGGCATTTTTTGCACGCGTTCTTAATTCATTCACGATTTCTTCATCAAATCCCTCAATCGCCAATAATTCTTCCACTGGCACATAAGCGACTTCTTCCAAACTCGTAAAGCCTTCTTCGATCAGCACATTAGCGACTTCTTCATCCACTTCCAAAGCTTGGGTTAAAACAGAAACCAAGCTCTGTTGTTCCGCTTCCGTTTTAGCCTTGGCATCGCTATCGGTCATCACATTCAAATCCCAACCGGTTAATAGGCTGGCCAATCGAACATTTTGACCATTTCTACCAATCGCTTGGGAAAAATAAGCCTCCGATACTGCGACATCCATGGTGTGAGCATCGTCATCGACCACAATAGAAATCACTTCGGCAGGTGACATAGCATTCATGACAAATTGGGCTGGATTATCATCCCACAGTACAATATCAACCCGCTCGCCACCCAATTCATTCGAGACAGCCTGTACCCGCGCACCACGCATCCCAACACAAGCACCGACCGGATCAATACGACCATCATTGGTTTTCACAGCAATTTTAGCACGTATACCAGGATCCCGTGCTGCACGCTTAATCTCAATAATACCCTCGCCCACTTCAGGCACTTCAACTTTAAATAATTCAATCAGCATTTCATTTGCGGTACGACTTAAGACCAGCTGAGGTCCCCGCGCTTCTTTTACAACATCGACCAAATAAGCACGGAGTCTATCCCCAGGTCTTACGGCTTCGCGCGGTAAAATATCTTCTCGGCGCAAAACGGCTTCCGCATTATTACCCAAATCTAAAATAACGGCTTCTCGGTTACTTTTCTTCACAACCCCTATCACAATCTGACCTATTTTCTTGCGGAATTCCTCGGCCACATTTTCATGTTCAGCCTCACGAACCTTTTTTAAGATCACTTGTTTAGCCGTTTGGGCCGAAATACGTCCAAACTCCACAGATTCCATCGGTGATTCGATGATATCGCCAACGATAGCCTTTGGATTACGCTTTAAAGCTTCTGATAAGGCTATTTGCGTGAGCGGACATTCAAGTGCAGCGGCTTCAGCTACTTCACCCGATCCTTCTTCATCGGATTCATCCACTTCGGCAGGAAGCGGATCTGCCACAACGGTCCATTGCCTAAAGGTTTCATAATTGCCCGATTTGCGATCAATCGTTACACGCACATCCATATCGGACATATACTTCTTTTTAGTGGCAGAGACCAAAGCAGCCTCGATAGCTTGGAATATAATTTCCTCCGAGATCCCTTTCTCGTTGGAAACAGCACTTACCATTAGTTTGAGAGGAACATCTTTTGTCATATCAAGCCTCACTACGTTTAACCCCTGGTCTATTCCGGCACTAATCTGGCCTCATTAATCGTCGCAAAATCAAAAAATGCTACGACCCCTTCTGCCATACGCAAACTAAGCGTCTGCCCTTCGACGGCCTGCAAGCAACCTTTAAAGTGTCGCTTACCGTCTCGCTCGACCCTCAGCCGCAGCGTCAAAATTCTACCCACATAAGGTGCACATTGCACGGCCTCAAACAATAGTCGATCCAAGCCTGGCGATGAAACCTCAAGGTTGTACTGTGTGTTCGCAGAGGCAACCCCTAAGGCAGCATTGATCTGCCGACTCGCCTGTATGCAATCCTGCACACTCAAACCACCTACTTTATCCACAAACAATCTTAACAGAATCTGTACTCTGCCCTGTTTCAAGACCTGCAACCCCACCCATGTTAAGCCTAAGCCTTCCACAATGGGCAACATCAGAGCCTTTAAATCGATTCGTTCTGGTCTTTGCATACCCCTAAACAAAAAATGGGCCAAAAGCCCACTTTAGTTTCCCCCTATTAACAAAAAGCCCCTAGCGGGGCCCATTTTAAAAAATATTGGTAGCGGGGGCAGGATTTGAACCTGCGACCTTCGGGTTATGAGCCCGACGAGCTGCCAGACTGCTCCACCCCGCGTCGATGGTGCTGATTCTACTTCCCCTAGAGAAAATTTGCAATACTAGAGAAACCAAAGTGCCCTAGGGTTGGCGCAGAAAAAGAGTCTTAGCTTTATAACTTTCTTCAGGGCCCTCGACATCATAGTCTAATTCAATACTTTCTAAGGTCTTTGTGCCAGGATTTGTCTGACTATCGCGGTAAGTATAGCGATGGGTAGCCCTATACAGATCCCGTGCACATAAATGCTCCCCTCTTGCAATCAAAACATTGTCGACTGTCTCTGGCGATTCGAAGGTTAATTGGTAAAATAAACCCCGCGGGGACCCGCCCTGTGAAAAGTATTTTTTAATGACCTTATCCGCCTCACAGGCATAGAAATATTCCCTATGGGCAGCTAAACAGTGTCCCGTAGCGTTTGTAAAGGTACAAGCTTCTTGATAATGCAATACAGCCTCCCCAGACACCTCCAAGCTTTCCTCCATCACCTCATTCGATGAAAAACCTGTTATGTCTGTAGCCCCTAAACAACGGGTATTCAGACGCTCTTCATCAGAAAACCCTTTAAAAACATCCTTCATTGGCTTTCGCGGATAAAACCAAGCCGTTCCTTGTGCTGAACCCAGCAACACACCGGACCGATCGAAGGTTCGCTTCAGACGCCAGACACCTTTGAAACTCTTTAAAACAGACTTTATGCCCACCGCTTCACCCTCCCACCGCATTTTTTTAAAAAAGGACTCAATGATCAATGTGCGGTAGCATCATAGGCTATTCCACGCATAGGCGGAAGGAACTTTTTCCCCTAGACCCTTTCTAAACAGGTATCCGACAATCATGGTTTTCGTGCTGTTACACGGGTACAGCCTTAAAAAACGACCGTTTGGGGGCAATCGATGACAACCAGCAAGCGCAAGAAAAAAGGCCTATCTCAAAGGCAAGATGATAATCTTGAAGCGGGCCCTTCTAGGACGGAAGATAGTCAACATCATCCCTCTCAGCCAAGCAACCCGAACCTAATCAGTTCATCGACAATAGCCAAAGCCGTGGCAATTGATGCATTATCCAATGACAGCACTATTTTAGAGAGCCCTATTGTCAAACAAATCATTAGCATTGCTGCCGGTTATGGGCTTTTCTTGGGTGCCTTTAAAAGTTTTAAGGCTTTTAGACAATCCTTCAGCGAATTACGCCACGCATGGAAAACGAAAGATCCTGAAGAAAGTGCAGAAAACCACAAACAACGCGTCATGGGAAAAGTCTGGGAATGCGTGAAGCACGCGGCTAGTTTCACAGGTTATGTCGCTTCCATCCTATCCCTGGTTGCTGCGATTTCCAATCCTTTTGGCTTAGCGATTGCGGGTAGCACGGTCACCATCATTACCGCCGTCGGCCTAGGGGCGGCCTTCGTTTCTGTACTCGCTGAAAAGCTTGCCGAGAAAAAAATTACGTCTATAAAAACCTTCTTAAGCACCGTCAAAGAGGCCGTTGATCAATCCGATTTCAAAGATCACCCGCATGCCAAACGATTTAGGAAAATACATGATAAACTGGCAAAAGCGCAGGATATTTATGATAAAGCACGTGGCATTTCTCAAGAATATCGAAAGCATGGCCATGAAAACCCAGCGCTTTTTTTAATAAAAAAAGTTCATGAACATGAGGGACTTTTACTAAAAGCCACACATGCTATAGGGGGCGAGTATTATGAACACATCGCCACATCGACCCTTAAAACCTTAGAATCCTTAAAGAACGATCCCAATCCAATCTATCAAGGCATTTCTTTTGACCAAAAAATGATGGCAGACAATCAGCCAGAATTATTGATTACAGTACCCAGAATCAAAAAAGCAGCGCAGCATGCGATGGACACTGTTCTAGAGCATCCGAGTACGCCTACAACCAAGCCGGCCGATCATATTCGATGTTTTAAAGATCATCATGATCATATTCAAATTCATACGAATACTGATCCAAGCGATGAGACTTTATGTTTGATGATGGCGGCCGTCGCCCCCCAATTAGGCCCCCTCAAAATGAAACCCGGTGGGGATATTAAGCGGATCTTAAGAGTCGTAGAAGCCGCAAAACTCGCCGATGTAGAGCTTGTCATTCACCCTAACGATCGTGCGCGCATTCAGGCGGCAGAACCCGAGTTTAAGGATTATTTTGATGCATTACTTCGGGCGAGTACTAAGCAGTTTCAGACTTATGTAGAAAAAGAAGTTAAGAAACAGGGTGTTCGAGCCTTAGGAGAGATCCCTAAACAGATCCCCAGCCAATGGAAAAGCAGCCCGCAATACACGAAAAAATAAAATTAGGCTAAGCCTAAAAAAACCAAGAGCTTCTGTTTAAAAAAACAGTGTTTACGTAAAAATACCAGGGATTTCTGTCGTTTTAATTTAACAGCCATGTGCAGCGCAAAGTTTTTATCTGTTTTGCTCAAGAGTAAGGGTAGCAATGCCTCATGACCACCCTCAATCGCAGCACTTAAAGGCGTGGTACCACAAAATTTAAAGAAAGCCACATCAGAATGTACGGGCATGGCAAATAAAGCACTCATCACGGTCATATTGGCTTTTTTAATCGCCCCATAAAGCGCTTCTGCATGCAGATAGACACCCCCCGGATCGGAAAAAGCAACCTGACAATCTTGGATTAAAGACAAAGCCCTCGCGGTATCCGCCGACAGGATAGCATTTACAATCTCACGTGCTACTAATTCGATAGCCATAAACCCTCAACTATCTTCGTTTTTATACGCTCTTTTGCCACTGTACGCCGTTTAGTTATCTATCGCAAGATCAAGGGCACCCAGGGCTGCTAAATGCGCACTTACACGCTCTCTATAGGCTTGTATCTGCGAAGTGCTTAAAGGTTGAAGCGTCTGATCCGTTAATTTGGCCTCCAAAAGCAATGCGAGAGCCTTTGCTGTTTTTAACATAGATTCAAAGGCAAA
Source organism: uncultured Legionella sp. (assembly GCA_964522825.1). Lineage (GTDB taxonomy): Bacteria > Pseudomonadota > Gammaproteobacteria > UBA6186 > Azoamicaceae > CADEGZ01. The sequence continues at coordinate 41,864 of CAZFXA010000001.1, read as the reverse complement.
AGGCTGCATCTGATCATCCAGCACCAGCAAAAGGCTGATACCAGGGCTTACAAACGATGAAAAGGTTCTCAGGTCAAAAAAACCAGGTTCTACCATCGATACCACTGAAAAAAGCTTAGCGCCCCTGTTGGCGCCTGCAGCCCGGGGATACTGATAACCATAAAAAATTTGGTTGTCGCCATAAAATAAATGCATTTTTTCAAAGGCTGCCAAAAGTGCGGGGCCCGAAAAAAAAGGGGGCTTGGAAGCCAGTAGGTGCAGGACAATAAAGGATTTTTCTCTGGTTGCGGCCACATGCGCGCGTTCGGATCGTGGATACGGACTTTTCATTTTAGTTGCCAGAGGATGTTTTTTAGTCATCGTACGAATAGGTCTTCTTCGATAGTCCCAGACAATACCTGCAATAATGATACAACTTATCAGTAACAGTATAATGCGCAGACCTGTTTCCATGTTTATGCTCCCACTAAACGCGATGCTTCTTCAATATCGACGGATACTAAACGTGAAACACCCGCTTCTTTCATCGTGACACCCACCAAATGATGCGCTATTTCAATGGCCATTTTATTATGGGTAATAAAAATAATTTGTACATTGTTTGATAAATCTTTCACCAGATCACAAAAACGCCCAATGTTTGCATCATCTAAGGGTGCATCGACTTCATCGAGCAAACAAAACGGTGCTGGATTTAATTCGAATATCGCAAACACCATCGCAACGGCGGTTAAAGCTTTTTCTCCGCCTGAAAGCAAATGGATAGAGCTATTACGTTTGCCGGGTGGTCGTGCCATGACGGAGACACCCGCTTCTAAAGAATCGTCTGCATTTAAAGTGAGCGTTGCCTGCCCTCCCCCAAAAAGACGTGGGAATATTTTTTGAAACGCGCTATTCACCTGATCAAAAGTTGTCTGGAATCGATGACGGGTCTCCTTGTCAATCTTGGCAATCGCTTGTTCTAAGGTTTTCAGAGCTTCCGATAGATCAGCCTGTTGCGCATCTAAATAATGCTTACGTTCTAGCTCACTTTTGTATTCTTCTAGCGCTGCAAGATTAATGGGTCCCAAACGTTCTATACGTTTATTGATTTGTTCTAAATGCGCTGCCCATTCAGACTCATTCGCGGCTGTCGGCAAGGTCTTTAGAACCTCTTCTAAGCTATGGGGTAAATGCGCAAAACTTTCTTGAATTGTCTGCGCACGTGTTTGTAGCACTTGCCAGGCCAAACGTGCCTGTTCCCCTTGCGTTTGGATACTCAGCACGCGTTCTTCGAGCAGCATACGATTTTTTTCTAAAATACGTACTTTTTGCTCTAAGGCTTCTAAGGCTGAACGTGCGGCATTCACCAACTTTTCTGAAACAGCACGCTCCCCTAACAAAGTATCTAATTTTTCAACCCATTCCTTTTCAGGTGTCACAAGTGTTTCTAATTGTTCCTTTAAACTACGCTCACGTTCTAAGACTATTTTCTTCTGTTGCTCCAGTCTTAAGAGCCCTTGTTCGATGGCTGTTTTTTGTGTTAACAAACCTTGCTCTTCTAAACGTAAAGTCTGTTGCTGTTCTTTATGCGTACGTTCATTATGCAAAGCTTGTTCTAATAAATGCTCTAGCGTTTCTCGCTCTTTATGCAGCACAACGCGTTTGTCTGTATCGAGGTGCATCTGCTCTAAGGCTTCCGATAAACGTAAATGCGCGGTGGCCGCTTCTGATTCTGATAACTGCAACCGTTGTTGCTGTTCTAAAACATCGGCCTGATTTCGTATATATTGCGTTCTTAAATGCTCTATATTAGCGCGCAAAGCACTGCGTTCAGAACAACGTTTTTGTAAAATCTGTGCTTCTTCCTGTTGCGCACGGTACAACGATTCTCGTTTGGCGCTTAAGGTTTCGATAGTCTGCTGCTTATCGATAAGTGCTTGCTTCGTGCGATCAATTGTTTGACTTAAAGTCTCTAAAGAATGTTCTAAGGCTTTGATGGTGCTTTCTCTTTCTAAGGTTCCAACCGCGCCTTCTTGACCCCGTTGAACCCTTAACCAATGTGGACCCAACCATAAACCTTCACGCGTAATAAAAGATTCGTCTGCTTGAGCTAAGGCAAGGTGTTCAAGCGCTTCTGCCAAATCCTCTACCACATACACACCCGCTAACAGGTGATGGATCGGGAGATCGGTTCGCAGCTTTGTATGAAGTGCCGTCTGCGAACTTGTTTTTGAGAGGGCTATTGATCCTTTAGCCATCGATTGATCAATAAACGACAGCCGCCCTGTCTCTAAGGTTTCAAGATAACGCGCCATGCCAGAAAATCCAGGCAAACATACGGCTTGTAGAAGATCCCCTAAGACCGTTTCCACCGCTCTTTCATAACCGGGTTCGACGTGAATAATCTCTGCTAAACGTGGATAGCTGTTAAATCCCTGTGCGGCGAGCCAACCTTGAACCGCTTCATCTGTTTTGCCCAACACGACCGCTTGTAAAGCACTGACTGAGGACAAACGCCCATGAAGTGTTTGATACTCTTCTTGTAAAGTGGATAAGGTTTCAGTCACAAGCTTGTGCTGATCTTTGGCTTGCAGAAAGTCTGTGGAAAGGGTTTGCAAGGCTGTTGCTGAATGGGTTGCCTGTCTTTCTTGGGCTAAAACAGCCTCTTCTACTTGCCGAAGCTCTGACTCTAAAGGATCCAACTGGATTAAGGCATATTCTTTCTGTAAACGCTCCAGTTGTTCGGTCGACGCACGACTTTGACGATTAAGCTGTTCAATCCGCACACGTTCTACTTCAGCCAAACGCTGTGCTTTTTGGGCATCCGTCTGGAACAATTCAAAGTTTTGTCTCCACTGCTGTAGTGTTTTTTTAACATCGTTAACAACGGTGGCAGCTTCTAAAACCAAGGTCTGCCTACTCGCTATTTGCGGTGTTAAAACCGTTAAGGCTTCCGATACGGTATGCGCATGCTGTTGGTCGCTTTGTAGCTGCTCATGGACTCGCTGATGCTCGCTTTGGATTTGTGCTAAATCTTGCGTACACGCTTTTTTACGTTCTTGCTGATGTTCCAACTGCTGTTCAATACGGGCAATATCAGCACCCAAGGTATACCAGGCTCCTTGAAGAACCTTCCATTGTTCGGTTTGTTCGGTATATAGAACACGATCTTTTTCTAAATCGAGATCGATACCCGTTTTAAAAGCATTCTGTTCTTCTAGCGCTGTATTGAAGCTTTGGATGATTAAAGCCTTTTCCTTGGATTGCGCTTCTAATACCTGCCAGCGCAGCGCACCCAACTCTGCTTCTAAAATCTGCTGTCTTTGTTTATAGCCTTGATAGCGCTCTGCGGCTTCCGATTGACGCTTCAGACGCTCGAGTTGTTTTTCAATTTCTTGTTGTAAATCGAGAAGCCTATCTAAATTTTCTCGGGTATGCTGCATACGGGTTTCGGTTTCTTGACGACGTCGCTTATAGAGGGAAACCCCCGCCGCTTCTTCGATAAAACCTCTTAATTCTTCAGGCTTGGCCTCGATAATACGTGCGATCATACCCTGTTGGATAATGGCATAGCTGCGAGGCCCCAAGCCCGTACCTAAAAATAGATCGGTAATATCTTTACGTCGACAGCGTGTACCATTCAAAAAATAAGTCGACTCTCCCTCTCGGGAGCCTACACGTCTGACGGAAATTTCCCCATAGTGAGCATACTCACCCCCTAAGCCTGCCGTATTATCAAAACACAATTCCACGGATGCCTGACTAATCGGTTTGCGTGTGGCAGATCCATTAAAAATAACATCCGACATGGATTCGCCCCGCAAATGTTTGGCAGAGCTCTCTCCCATAACCCAACGGATGGCATCGATAATATTGGATTTTCCACAACCATTGGGACCCACGATAGCCATTAAAGGGCTACGTAATTCTAAAACAGTGGGGTCTACAAAGGACTTGAAACCAGAAAGCTTAATCTTTTTTAATTGCATCCGCCTTACCCTAATCAATACGAGCCGCTAGCATAGCGCAGAATTTCATCCCTTGCTATGCCACGACCTATTAGGGCAAAATAGCGCTATGCGTCAAAACACCGTCGATGAAGTTCGTTATCTAACAGCTTGTTTTTACGGCTGGCTTAAGCGTGTGCCTGCACTGCTTTGGCCTCTCTTCTTGCTGTGTGCCCTCTGGTGCATCCCAACCCCCCAGGGCTTAAGCGCACAAACCTGGCATCTCTTCGCTATTTTTTTCACAACCATTATCAGTATTATTCTGAATCCCTTACCCATGGGTGCGATCTGTTTAATGGCATTGGCCTTGTGCGGAATCACCCAAACCCTGAAAATCACAGAAATACTTTCCGCCTTTAGTTCTAATATTATCTGGCTTATTTTATTGGCCTTTTTATTGGCCAGAGGCTTTATTAAAACGGGACTCGGTGCACGCTTAGCCTACTATTTTATGCGAAGCATGGGTAAAAGCAGCATTGGTTTAGCGTATGGGCTTATTACAACAGAGTTTATCTTGGCCCCCTTCACCCCTAGCAATACCGCACGTGGCGGTGGGATCGTCTACCCCATCGTACAAGCCCTTTCTGAGAAATACCAAAGCAGTCCGCAAGAAGGCTCTTCCCGTAAAATTGGCGCTTATCTGATGAAACTGGGTTACCAAGCCAATGTGATTACCAGTGCCATGTTTCTAACCGCCATGGCGGCTAATCCCCTAATCGCCAGTCTGGCCAGCTCTTTTGGTTTTGAGATCAGCTGGAAAACCTGGGCTTTGGCCGCCCTCGTACCCGGATTGTTCAATCTTGCACTGCTACCTTGGATTTTACAGTGGATTTACCCCCCTGAGCTGAGCCACACACCCGATGCACCGCTTTTTGCCAAGCAAAAACTCTTAGAAATGGGTCCTCTCAAACGAGACGAATGGATTATGTTGTTAACCTTTGGCCTCTTACTAACACTGTGGGTGATGGGTTCTTATCTTTCTATTGATCCGGCGATTGCTGCACTCCTTGGACTATCCATCCTGCTAGCCACAAAGGTTCTTACCTGGGACGATGTGCTACGCGAACAAAATGCCTGGCATACCTTTATTTGGATGGCAACCCTTCTCATGATGTCTGGCTATTTGAGTCAGTTCGGTATGATGCAGTGGTTAGGTCAGCATCTGCAAAATAGTGTAGGCCATCTGCCTTGGGTCACGGTGCTTATCATCGCAAGCCTTCTTTACTTTTATATTCACTATGCTTTCGCAAGTATGACGGCACACATTAGTGCTATGTATACTGCCTTTGCCACCGTGGCGATTACTGCCCATGCGCCGGTGGTGCTGGTCCTTTTACTCTTAGCCTTTTTCTCAAGCCTTTGTGCAGGCATTACCCATTACGGTACAGGTTCTGCACCGGTCTATTTTGGCGCAGGCTATGTGCCTTTTAAAGACTGGTGGCGTGTAGGCGGGATCTTAAGCATTGTGAATATTCTGATATGGAGCCTGGTGGGTGGCTTGTGGTGGAAAGTCTTGGGACTTTATTGATGAAGCTGCTTTTTGTTGATAATAGCCGTACCATTCGTACAGGCATGTCTATGGTCTTAAGCCAGAGAGGCCATACCGTACATGCAGTCAGTACAGGCCAAGAAGCGATTGAAAATCTTAAAACAAATGCAGCTGCTTTTGATCTGGTCATTATGGATCTGTATATGCCACTTATGAATGGCCATGAAGCCGCAAAAATAATCCGAGAACTGCCTGATCTTTGCAAAACAATACCCATTATCGCACTGACTGCGAGCGAAGACCCAAGAGATCTGGAAATTGCTAAAAATGCAGGCATGAATGAATTCGTCATGAAATCGAATGACAATCAGGCTTTATTTGATATTTTAGATCGTTATAATCCTACACACACGGGGTCTTAAATCGAGCCCCTCATGCACACACTCTGAAAAACGTATTGGACAGCGTCCTAATGCTTAGGTTCTATCAAAGTGCCTTATGCGGCGGGTTCGGTGAATCCTGCATAAAAGGCTTTAAGATAGTAACCATTTGCTCTATTTTTTGCTGACTCTGTGTACGTAATGGATCCGTTAATGGATCCTTCGCTAGTGCAAGCAAAGCTGTTTGCCAATGCCGATAGGCTTCCCGCCATGCCCCCGCAAGCATGGCACGTTGTGCCAGTAGATCTTCTAATTGCCAGCTGAGACGCGGTGCATGTGGCGCGCGCTCTAAGCGTACCCTTAAAGCATATTCAGCCTTTGATAGATTAACCAAGCGTACACGCAGTGCTCTGTGCTGCTGCCTCTCACTGAGAGCGCTAGGTGCATAATAATTATTTAGATCAAGATCACTGCCCCAAAGTTTATACAAACAAACGCTACAAAGGAATACTAAAAGACTTAAAACGAGGGAGGAACGCCCAGTACCTATCCAGGGTATAAAGAAGAAACAGGCAAAGACTGTTAAAGCGGTTATCACGCAGTAAAAAAGTATTAACATCTTTTAAAAAACCGTCTTAAACAAATAAATACCACACACAGCATGATAAGCGGCCCCCCCCACAATAATGCTGTACCCCACGCCATCGGTGGATCGTATAAGACAAAGGTTCCATAACGATGGCTTACAAAATCCACAATCGCTTGTTCCTGAAAATTCGCCAACACTTGTTTATAGATCGCTGCACGTAAATCGAGAGCCAAAGGTGCCATAGAATCGGCTAGATTTTGATTCTGACACACACTACAGCGCAATTCATGAATAATCTTGTTAAACAAGATTTGCTGTCCTGGATCCGAAAAAGGATAGATATCGATAGCTTGATCACTGCTTATCATTGGCCTTAGTCCTTCTGTGATAATTTTTGAATCAAAGGCCAAACATCCTTATCCCACGCTGATTTTGTAAGTCCCCCGGGATGTCGATAACGAATCACACCCTTTTGATCAATCACAAAAGTCTCAGGAGTACCATAAACACCATACTCCATACCCAGCGTCCCCTGTTCATCAAAAAGATTGACACTATAAGGATCCCCCTGCGTACTCAAAAAATGGCGCGCATCTTCTAAAGGATCATGATAATTCAGCCCCACCAACTGCCAACAGGACTGATCCTGTGTTTTAGCCAGATCGATCCATAGCTTATGTTCTGCTTCACAGACTGAACACCAACTCGCCCACACATTTAAAACGCTTACTTTGCCCTGCCATAGGGCCTCGGTTATCCGTTGCTGGGGGTCTGAGACCGTACCTATTTCGAAACGAGGTGAGGGCTTATCCAGTAATGCCGTATGGGTGCGTGCAGGATCAAGCATTAATCCCTTATACAAAAGCCCTAAAAGCAGTATAAAAATAAAAAATGGCCCTAGAAAACGCATCATTTTTATACCCTCCGTCGACGGCCTACGCTTGATAAAAGCCCTCCCACCATGAGCATGCCTGCCCCAACCCATACCCCGTGCATCAAGGGCTTGTAACAGATTCGAAAAGACCAATAATCATCTTTGATCAGCGATCCCATGGCAATATAAATATCTCCAAAACCAATACTGGCAATCGCCGCTTCGGTCATACGGCTAGCGCTCGCAATATAAATGCGTTTTTCAGGCCACAGATCCCTAACAGTCTTCGATCCTGGATTGAGCACAAAATGAGCCTGATGTGCAATATAATTAGGACCTTCTAAAACTGTGAGTTTTTTAAACAGCAAATCATGTGACCCTATACGGAAGGATTGTCCAGGATGCATATAGACATCTTTATCCACAGAATAATGGGATAGTACTGTAATACCTATGACTAAAACAGCGGTTCCCATATGTGCCCATAACATGCCCCAAGCACCCAAAGATAAATGTTTTATGGCGACTATCTTAGCACCTGTCTTGTGAACAAAATGTTTCAAGGTACCTAAAATAATCCAGAAACCTGTAGATAATCCGATGCCCACTTGCCAATAAACCCCGCCCTGCATGAACCAAGAGATCCCAAAACCCAATACCAAACTGAGCAGCAATAGCCTACGAAAACTGCGCCAGACCAAAACCTGGGTATTTTCACCCCAATGCATCACTGGACCTAAAGGTACCAACCATACAACGGGCAGTATGAGCGGTACAAAAACTTTATTAAAGTACGGTAAACCGACTGATATTTTATCATGAAATAGGGCCTCATAGAGGAGAGGAAATAGCGTACCCAAAAGAATGGTCATAGCTGCCACCCCTAATAAAGCACTGCCCAGTAACATTAGGCCTTCTCTGGAAAAAAAAGTCAGTGCCTTGGGCCTATACCATTGCTTTATCCGATAGGCATACAATAAGAGCGTCCCTCCGATAAGCAAAAAGATAAAGGCTAATAAAAACACACCACGTCCCGGATCATTGGCAAAAGTATGCACAGAAATTAAAATCCCAGAACGCACTAAAAAAGAAGCGACTAAACTCATGGCAAATACCATTATCGCCAGCCATAAACTCCAGGCGAATGCTAAAGCTCGCTTATCCGACATCATCAACGCATGGATGAGGGCAATACTTAACAACCAAGGAATTAAAGAGGCATTTTCCACGGGATCCCAAAACCACCATCCACCCCAACCTAATTCATGATAGGCCCACCAACTCCCCAGCGCGATCCCAATACTCAAACAGGCAAAGGCCGATAAGACCCAAGGACGCATCCATTTGGCCCAAGGATAATCGACATCCTTCCCCCCTAAAACACCCACCGCGAAAGCAAAAGGCATCGCAAAACCCACATAACCCAGATACAACAAAGGGGGATGGATCATAAGCCCCATATCTTGTAACAGAGGGTTTAAATCGCGCCCTTCCAAGGGTGCCGGTAAGATGCGTAAAAAAGGATTGGAGACACTGAGTAAAAAAAGCAAAAAGCCTACACTGATAATACCCAATACAACCCATACACGTGCCGCAAAAACAGTCGGTAATGTACGTGAGCCTTGCGTGAATACAAGCATCCATAAACTAAGGAGCCAAACCCACAGGAGCCACGATCCCGAATGTCCACCCCATACAGCCCCTATTTTATAGATGAAGGGCAGTGCAGAATGGGATTGCTCGGCCACATAAAGCACCGAAAAATCATCCACACTAAAAAGATAACATAGTAGAAAAAAAGCGATGCTGATCAAAAAGCTCTGACCCACAGCCAGGGGACGGGCTACCTGCATCCAGCGTGTACGATGTCGTAACAAGCCCCATAGCGGTAAGACACATTGTAGTATCGCTAAGCATAGCCCTAAAATAAGGCAGAAAAGACCTATTTCGGGCAACACCAAACATCCCCCTGCGCGCTGAAGCGCACTTCCCCCTTCAAAGGGGGATTCTTTGAATTTATTCTCGATTGTCTATTCTTTCGGTTTATAATTTTCATCATGTTTTGCTAACACTTCTTCTGCGATTAAAAAGGTAGCGCTTTGTAAAATGCCGCTCACCACAATACCCTGCCCTTCTCTAAAAAGATCGGGCAATAACCCTGTATACTGAACTTTGATAGCCTGTTTCGATGCTTCTAAGTTTTTACCATCGCTAATCAGAAATTCCACGGTTAAACCCTCTTTTCTAATAAGACTTCCTTCTTGAACCATACCCCCTACCCGGATCCGTGTGCCTATCGCGGCTTTGGCATGGCTAACTTCTAAGGGGTTAAAAAAAAAATGAACATTTTCCCGTAGTGCCATCACCACTAAATAGGCTGTCGCCATAGAAGCAATAATTAAAAGTATGAGGCCCACTAAACGATGCTTCTGCTTAGGACTCATGGTTTTTCCTTGCGCCCCAATGCGGGCCTTTTAAAAGCATCTCGTAAACCTGCTTGCGTGCTTTACGCCATTGTATAAGACTGCTAACAAGCTGAAAACTCAATAATAAAAAGGTTGTAAGCATGGCTGAAAAAATCGCAACGGTATGGCTTAGGATCATACTAAACAAGCCCTTAACCATTGGCTGTTTTTTTCACGCAGCGTGATCAGGGTGCGCACTTTTATACTGACCACGGTCAGGTAAAAAAAGACAAAAGCCACGATCATTAGAACTAAAGGATATAACATGCTAAAGGCAATGCTGGGTTTTGAAAAAGACGCGAGGCTGGGTCCCTGATGTAAGGTCGCCCACCATTGCACCGAGAAATGAATAATCGGAATATCGACCAACCCTATAATCGCTAAAATAGCAGAGGCCTTGGCTGCACGATCGGCACCGGGTATTGCACGCCGTAAAGCACTATAACCTAAGTATAAAAAAAGCAAGATTAACTCAGAGCTTAGGCGTGCATCCCAGATCCACCAGGTACCCCACATAGGCTTACCCCATAGTGCACCCGTAATAAGGGCAATCAGTGTATAGGTAGCACCGATGGAGGCACTACTGGCGGCTAGCATATCCGCTAATTTAATGCGCCATACAAGAAAAATAAAGGCATTTACGCTCATAAAACTATAAATACCTAAGGATAAGAAGGCTGCAGGCACATGGACATACATGATCCTAAAAGCATCGCCTTGTTGATAATCGGCCGGTGCACAATAGAATCCGCTATACAAGCCAAAACCGAGTGTGATGAGCGCTAAGAACCCGAAACCGGGTATTGTATAATGGGCAAGACGGTAAATCTGCTTTAAAGCAATCATTCCAAACTAACTCTTAAGGTAAAGGCCATCAACAGAGGCGCCGTGACTAAGCTAAATGTTAATAAAGCGCTTAATAATAAAATATCTGCCTGCCAAGCCAGACCTTGGGCAGCACCGATGACCGCATGAACGCCTAAAAGGATGAGCGGTAATAATAAAGGTAAGATAAGCAGCATGACCAGCCAAGCACCTCGCTCTAAACCCAGCGTTAAAGCAGCGCCCACACTCGCGATTAAACTGATGGTAGGGATCCCTAACAATAAACTGAGTGCTAATGCTACCACAGCTGCACGATTGAAGTGAAATAGCACCCCAACCACAGGCGCTACTAGCAACAAAGGTAATCCTATGACCAACAGATGGGCAAGCATTTTAGCAAAACATAAAACTGCCAGAGGATGTCTGCTTAAAATAAGGTGTTCTAAGGCACCCGCTTGGTAATCCGATCGTAAAATAGACTCAATGGTCATCAATAAAGAAAGTAAAACAGCCATCCAAATAAGGGCGGGGCCTATCTGCGCTAACAGTGTGGGTAGGAAACCAAAAAGAATCAGAAAAAGGCTGGTGATCAGACTAAAAAATCCCAAGGCGGCTAAAGGATCGGCAGAATGCTGGCTATAAATCATACAATCCCGCCTTAAGAGGCCCCAGAATGCCCTAAGCATGGGTAGTGCCTGCATGCATTGGCTTCGATAAAGACGCTAAGGTGATTACCTGTGTTTGTAAACTGTCTCCCAAGCAGTCCTGATGACTGGCTAAGACAATGGCACCACCTCGCTGAAGCTGTCTCTCATAGCATGCCTCGAGAAAATGGATCCCCCTGGCATCCAATCCTGTACAAGGCTCATCCAAAATCCAAAGCTTGGCGGGATCAAGCCTTAAGCGTGCTAAGCCCACACGCTGATATTGACCCTTAGAAAGGGTCTTACAAGGCCTGAGTGCCTCTTCTGCTAAGTCTAATTCGCTGAGCACATGATGGATCATAGCCATCGTAAGGCTGCTGCCCAGATCTTGGAGCTTCATGAACCATAAAAGATTTTGTACCGGGCTAAGGGCTGGATGCAGCCCCATCTGATGCCCTATATAAAGACGCGAGACTGTACAATGCAAACGACCGGCAGATGCTGAACAAAGTCCTGCGAGGATCCTTAAAAGCGAAGACTTGCCAGCCCCATTAGCCCCTTTGATATGCAGGATCGTGCCTGGATCAACATTAAAAGTTAATCCGCTAAATATAGACTGTTGGTCTCGGGCATAGGCTAAGTTTTGTACACGCAGCACTTTCAGGCCTCTTGCTATTTACCGCTGAAGGGTTAGACTAGCACATTCAAAAAGAGCCGAGGAGTCTTGCGTGACCCATTTCCTTTTAGAATATGGTATGTTCTGTGCCAAAATCATAACCGTAGCCCTACTCTGTCTCGGGGGTATTCTTTTTTTAATGTTTATGATGGATCAGCGTCATCGCGAAGGCGAATCCATCGAGATTGAGAAAATAAACGATAAGTTCGATGCTATGCGCGAGACCTTAGAAGAGGTACTTTTTAGCAAACACGAAATAAAAGCACTCAAAAAAGAACGTAAAAAACAAGAAAAACTGGAAGAAAAAAACAACAAACGCCTACAGAAAATGGGGGAAATAATCCCTCAATCGCGTCTGTTCGTATTACGTTTTGAAGGTGATATGCAAGCCTCAGAGGTAGAAAATCTACGTCAAAGCATTACGGCCATCCTATCGGTTGCCACACCCGCTGATGAAGTACTGGCGATTATAGAAAGCCCAGGCGGTTTTGTGCACCATTATGGCTTAGCAGCCTCGCAACTACAGCGGATCCGCCAACGCAATATTCCGCTCACGGCCAGCATCGATTTAGTGGCAGCCAGTGGCGGTTATTTAATGGCTTCAGTGGCCAATACCATTATCGCTGCACCCTTTGCCATTGTTGGATCGATTGGCGTGCTCGCACAAATTCCTAATTTTAACCGTTTATTGAAAAAGCATTCGATTGATATCGAACAACATACCGCCGGCGAATACAAAACAACCCTCACCATGCTGGGTGAAAACACCGACAAAGCGCGTGAAAAATTTAAAGAGGAACTGGAAGATACCCACAATCTTTTTAAATCATTTGTATTGGAACACCGATCACAATTAGATATTACACGCTTGGCCACCGGCGAGCATTGGTATGGCACAAAAGCCTTAGCCCTGAAGCTTATCGATCGCATTATCACCAGCGATGATTATCTGATGCACAAAAGTGAAGCCTCTGATATTTTTGAAGTATCCTATGTGATTCATGAAGGAACCCTTGATAAGATTATTTCAGCTGTGCATGGCACAACTTCTAAAATCTTAAGCGTTTTGGGATTGCGTTTTTAAAAACCTTCTTTCATAGAGTCTTGTAAACGCAACATAGCCTTGCTATGTATTTGACTAATACGAGATTCGCTCACGCCTAAGACTTTTCCCACAGCCTTCAGATTGAGTTCTTCCTGATAATACAGTTGAAGCACCTGTTGTTCACGTTCTGGCAGTTTTTCAAGAGCCTTGGCTAAGGATTCTTTGGATTGTTCATATTCTAAACCTTCTAAGAGCGTGGGTTCTTTGCAAAGTCCCATACCGATATCCTCTTCCATGCCTAAATCACCCAACATGGCTAAACGTGTATTATGCGTATCTTGTACAATTTGATGATGCTCTTGCATACTAAGGGCTAAATGATCGGCCACCTCTCGATCGCGTGCATCACGCCCCGTTTTATTTTCAATCTCTCGCACGGCCTTATAAATACGTCGTCTATTGCGATGTACAGAACGTGGTGCCCAATCCCCTTTACGCACTTCATCTAAAATCGATCCGCGAATACGGATCCGTGCATAGGTTTCGAAGCTCGCCCCTTTTTCAGCATTATAATTTCGTGCCGCTTCTAATAAACCAATCACTCCCGCCTGGGTTAAATCATCCACAGAAAGCGATGCGGATAAATGTCTCCATAAATGTTTGGCAATCTGTGTTACCAAGGACCCATGTTGTTCAATAACAGCCTTTTGAAAAGCCTCTGGTGAGGCTGCAAGAGATCGCATGCATAAGCTCCTTTATTTCGATCACATGCTTATCTATGCAAGACTCATTCCGAGGCAATAGCACGTATTTTTTAGCGGAACCAATGCATGCACGATTGTCTAACAACCAAGAACCGTTGGTTGATGAACCCAAACAGAATCATAAAGGGCTTATACATGTTTCATACAAAACGTCATGTGATACAAAAAGAGATTGCCAAGGTATTGGGCATTATTTCCGTGATACTTCTCAGTATCGTGAGTAACACCCTGCAAGCGCTTACCTACACGATTCCCAAAACGGGTAATCAGATTGGTCAGGTTGAAGAGATCCCTGCCAAAGTGGGTGATACCCTTGCGAGTATCGCAGAACGATTTAGCATCGGGCAGCAAGCGATGCGGATCGCTAATCCAACACTAAAAGGTACAAAGCTTAAACAAGGGACGATGGTCACCATTCCAAGTGTTTTTTACCTGCCTGTCAATGCACCCCGCCAAGGTTTAGTGGTCAATCTGAGTGAAATGCGTGCCTATTATTATCACCCTGATACGCAACATGTGAGCACTTATCCACTCTGTGTCGGACGTAAAGGGTGGACAACCCCCCGTGGTACCACCACAGTTGTTTCTAAGAAACCAAACCCAAGCTGGCACCCACCTGCTTCGATTAAGGCCGAAGCCGAGGCCGAGGGTCATCCACTGCCCGACCGGGTTGCGCCTGGCCCTCATAATCCTTTGGGACGCTATGCAATTCATCTAGGGATCCCCGGTATTTTAATCCATGGCACGACCGCGCCCACCAGTGTGGGACAACGTAGTAGTCATGGCTGTATGCGCATGTATACGACGGATATCGAAGATCTTTTCAATCACATTCCGATCGGAGAAGTGGTACACTTAATCGATGAAACACACCCCTAAAACAGTGCGCAGGAGTACACAATGACGACGATTCACACAAATATTTCGGCCAATGGCATTACACTGACCATGAGCGTTGAAGGTCGTTTCGACTTTAGTGCCCTGCCTCTTTTTAGGAGCGCCTATGAAAAGCAACAACCCAAGCCTCAGGCTTATATTATCGACTTAAGTAAAGCCGACTATTTAGACAGCTCCGCTTTAGGGATGCTCTTAGCCTTAAGAGACTATGCGGGGGGAGATGCGGCCAATATTCGACTCAAAAACCCCAACCCTGATGTGAAAAAAATTCTGGTCATTACCAAGCTCGATGAGCTTTTCGAGATCGAATAGTCATCTGTTTAATCATTTTTTCCGAATGGCACTCGGGGACATACATCCCTGTATTCGACGATTAACCGTCCCTGGTATCGACGCGCCCCTCATGCACATTCGGAAAAACTTGTCTGGCGAGGTAATAGTACGATTTAGTCCTTTAGATCATAGGCTTTGGCACGTGGGGATTTCTGAGTAGGCACCTCCGATACCCTAAGGGGTTGAGGTAGATCCTTCGGCGCAATGTTTTGATTGGGATAAAGAATCATTAAACGTTCAATGACATTCGCTAATTCTCGTACATTACCAGGCCAATCATAATGAATCAATGCATTCAAACTTTTGGGTTCCATTTTCATCACACTACTATGCGCACGCCCGTGTTGCTCAATAAAATAATCAACCAGCAAGGGGATATCTTCTTTGCGTTCTCTTAAAGGCGGAATGTCTATGGGAAATACATTCAAGCGGTAAAACAGATCTTCTCGAAAGCTCCCCCGATGCATGGCCTTTTCCAGATCTTGATGGGTGGCTGCCACAATACGTACATTGGCTTTGATCGACCGATTAGAACCCACCCGCTCAAAAACCTGCTCTTGTAAAACCCGTAATAACTTGGCCTGCATCCCAGCCGGCATATCGCCAATTTCATCCAAAAACAAAGTCCCCCCCGACGCCAATTCAAAACGACCTTGTCGTGTACCAATAGCCCCGGTAAAAGCGCCCTTCTCGTGTCCAAAAAGTTCACTTTCCAATAGCTCTAGCGGAATCGCAGCACAGTTAAGGGCCACGAAGGGGCCTGTAGCCCGTCTGGATAAGGCATGCAGCGATCGGGCGACCAATTCTTTACCCGTGCCCGATTCGCCTAAAATTAATACGCTGGTCGACTTCATCGCCACCCGATCGATAAGGTGTTGAACCCGCTTGATACCCGCACTACAGCCAATAAGAGGTGTTTGATTATGGGTCGTCATGATGTATAGCCCTTGTCAGCGTGAATACCTATCTTTAGGAATAGTGCTTAAGGCGTATATAGTCAAATAAATAACATATTTGATTGGCAGTTGCCATTTAAGCGATCTACGGGTATCTTAGGACTTGTTCATGGCGGGGGGCTGTAGCTCAGTTGGTAGAGCGTTGCGTTCGCAATGCAAAGGTCAGGAGTTCGATCCTCCTCAGCTCCACCACTAAAATAAGTAGTTTATGAAAATTTTTAATCCACCTTACATTTAAAAAGTTGCTTAAAGCCTCTCGCTTTTTGCCAGACAAATTTTCTGGATTCTTTAAGAAAGTTGGTGCCGAAGGACGGACTCGAACCGACACAGGCTTTCGCCCACTACCACCTCAAGGTAGCGTGTATACCAATTTCACCACTTCGGCTAAGGCGCACTCACGGGGATATCATCATGCTGAACTATTTTCTCAGCATTTTCTCGTTGGGATTTTACTTGAACCTGTTCGATTAATGCATCTAAATCGTTGGGTTTTGTCTTTCGCACGGTTAAATAACCCAAGGCAAGGCTGGTTATAAAGAAAAGCGTTACAAAGATGGCTGTAAGCCGTGTAATGAAATTACCAGAGCCCTGACTACCAAAAATCGTTTGAGAAGCGCCGCCGGCACCAAAAGAGGCACCTGCTTCTGCACCTTTACCATGCTGTACCAGAATAAGGCCAATTAAGGTCATGGATATTAAGACATGTAACACTAAAACTACTTGTTCCATATTTCTACCGCTCTATTATAAATACCGACCAAGGCTATAGGGTCTTTAGATGCCCCACCGATTAATAAGCCATCGACATGGGGTTGAGACAACAAACCCTCTGCACTCTCAAGCTTCACGCTGCCACCATACACAATCGAGAGGCCCTTTGCCAAGGGGGTATCCCGACTGGCTGCATAGGCACGAATCCAAGCATGCACCCCTTCTACTTCCTCGGGCGTGGCAACTAAACCTGTCCCAATCGCCCAAACAGGCTCATAGGCGATGATACCACGTGTGTAATCCTGTAGAGAAGCATTTGAGAGAAAACTTTCTAACTGATTTTCAATAACCTTAAAAGTTTGCCCTGCTTCCCGTTGTTGTTGGGTTTCGCCCACACACACAATAGGCATAAGCCCCGCATTGTACGCGGCCAGGCTCTGCTTCACAATCGCTGCCTCATCTTCCCCAAAGTATTGTCGTCGTTCCGAATGCCCTGTAATAACATACTGATAACCCATCTCTCTGAGCATAGAGGCCGAAATCTCCCCCGTAAAAGCACCCGCTGCTTCAACGCCACTGAATACCGTTTGTGCACCCAAATCGATAGCAGCCCTTTTTAAAGGTTGAATGTGTTCGAGAAGACTTTGGGCATACAGGGCGGGTGGACATAGAATAAGATGTACATTCGGATCGGGGACAAAAGTTTTTAGCAAAGATTGCATGAAATCGCGTACAAAGGCTCGTGACCCATGCATTTTCCAATTGGCAATAATGTAAAACGAACGATGATTATTCATTAAAAAGCCCTAATTTTTTTAGAGGCTTAGCACGGTAACAGTGATACGCAAACACATGGGAAGCATGCACCATACAAACAAGAATATAGGTATAACGGGGTGTTCCGGCCATGGAACAAAAGAATAAGATTAGAAGCACACTCAAACCAATGGCATTCAAATACAATAAAGGCATCGCAGCCCATGAGCGGGCTTGCATTTTTATACTGTAAACAAGATAGACTAAACATAAAATAGCCGCATTCATATGCGACATTAGCCCATAAAAAAGGATACCAAAGCTAGCATACAACACGCGATACAAAGGTGTTTCAGGTGTACTGAGGTGCGACAACACCTGAGGCACATACATAAAACCAGGTCTAGAGAGTAAAGCATGTGCCATATTATTGGCACGATGCTTAAGATAAATGATCGGATGTGACATGAGGCCCCGAACCCAGGCTTTATAAATAAGCGTACGTTCTACGGGATTGTTTCCCTTTCTTAAAATAGCGTCTGCGCCAAAAACTAAATGATCGACACTCGCCGGAACACCGTTTCGGTAAAAAGTATCGCGGAGTTTTTTATCGGAAAAATTTTCATTTTTAATACAATCGGGTAAAAACACTACACCGCTATGGATGCTGATGGCCGCCAAATCATAAATTTTTACATATTGCCAACTATAATTGCGTTGGTTCTCTGGCACCCAATAAGCATTCAAGCTCTTTAAGCTGCCATAAAAAACGAAGGATAAAGCACAAAAGATGGGTAAAAAACGTTTAAAGTTGATTTCATAACGTGCAAGACTATGCGCGATCCACACTAATAAAATGGGCGCGCAGTACTGTGCTTGAAACTTCAACGCTGTACCATAAAGCAATATCAGAAAAATACTGATCAATGCATACCAACGCAAGGGCTTTTGCATCGAGGTGATATAGCTTAAATAGGCTGCACAACATAAAAAACCAAAGGCAAATCCCACATCCTTCCAAATGAACCCCGCATAAATAAAAATTTGTGGTATGAACGGTAGAAGCACAAAGGCGAAACGAATTTTTTGCTGCGCGAAACTTTTAATGAAATAAAAAACGGCAGCATAAAGAAAAGAAAGATGTAAGCCTAATAAAAGACCCGATCCGGGTTCAAGCTTATTAAGATAGTGCCAGACCCAAGACATCATCGGTGGATGATGATCGGTATAAACACCACTTAACGCCATTGCATACTGCGAATGTGTATCCGGTGTCCAGAACCCAGGCCATACGATCCATAGGTGCAACAAACCCATTCCTAGCACAAGCAGCAAGGGAGATTCACGGCGTCTGAACGTGTTTCTTAAAAATAGCATCGGACACTTTATAGCACAGTCCTTTTACTAAAGACTAGATGCCTTCTTTGTAGCGATGAATTATGTTAGCTGTTCGACATCATTCGAAAAATCGCGAAAAATTTTGTAATAGCCTATCTTAATGAGATGATGATTTTTAAAACATCCATGCTTATTTCTCTCCTAGGTCTTGGTCTAGCCTTTGTATGGGGTGGCTTTGAGGCGCTCGTTTTGGTATTCACCTTGAGCCTCTTAGAAATCGGTCTTTCTTTCGATAATGCCATACTCAATGCCGCCACGCTCAAGAAGATGGATAAGCTTTGGCAAGACAGATTTCTTTATTGGGGGATCCTGATTGCCGTGTTTATTGTACGTTTATGGCTACCTGTTTTTATGGTAGCGCTACAATCGGATCAGTCCATGCTTTCAATATTAATCCTGGGGTTGAAACATCCTGAACAGTATGCAGTACTTGTTAATAAGACAAAACCCGTTTTTTTTACGTTTGGAGGTCTTTTTATACTACTGGTTTTTCTCGATTTTTTATTCAAACCCACAACCCATGAACGATGGTTCAAGTGGCTTGAAAAAACAACCCTAAACCTGGGCAAATATGGACCCTGGGCCGTTATATTAAGCACTATCGTCTTATTGCTGCGTTATTGTACGGCACCCAGTATCGATCAAATGCCTGTTTTATATGCAGGCCTTATCGCGCTCTGTCTTTTTATGCTATTAAAAAAACTTCGAAGCTCACTCAAAACCAATCGCTTTGGTTTGTCCAATCATCAATTAGCCCATTTTTGCTATTTAGAAGTGCTCGATGCATCCTTTTCTTTAGATGGTGTGATTACAGCCTTTGTCATCACACCCGATCTTGTCATTATTTTTATAGGACTGAGTATTGGTGCTGTTTTTGTGCGCTCTATGACCATTGCACTGACGCAGAAGTCTGTGCTTAAGCAATATCGCTATTTGGAACATGGGGCCCATTATGCACTGGGGATTTTAGCCATGGTTATACTGCTGGATCAGTATATTCATATACCAGGTTGGCTGACAGGCTTTTTAAGCATCAGTGTGATTGCTTATGCTTTGTATTGTTCGACACGAGCGTTTAGCTTAAAGTCTTTATTCTAGGCGTTTTCCAATGCAGCCTTAATAGTTTCTGCTAAGTTTTCGGCAAGGCTTTGAACCAAAACAGCATCTTCACCTTCTACCATCACGCGTAACAAGGGTTCTGTACCCGAAGCACGTAGCAACACGCGCCCTTGTCCTTTAAGATGATGATTCACTTTAGCAACAGCCTTGTGGATCGCTGGATGATCCATGGATTGCTTAGGATTAGGATGCTTCGACTGTGCCTCTATCGAAAACGGTACATTAATGAGCGTTTGGGGATATTTACGCATGCCTGATACGAGGGTGGCTAGTGAGTGCCCTGTTTCACAGATAATGGCTAAGACTTTTAAGGCACAGACAATACCATCCCCCGTGCTATTGGCATCTAAACAAATGATATGACCCGAAGCCTCACCGCCTAGATTGCCTTTTTGTTCTTCTAAACGACGTAAAATATGTCTATCTCCAACGGCCACACGCTCAAAAGGGATCTGCAGCGATTGAAAAGCTTTTTCTAAGCCATAATTGCTCATAATGGTCCCAATCACAGGGCCTTGTAAGCGTTGGATCTGTTGATACCATTTAGCAATCATGTACAAAATCTGATCACCATCGACCACCACACCTTGTGCATCGACTAGAATGACACGATCGCCATCCCCATCAAAAGCAATGCCAAGATCGGCCTTTGTTTTGATCACTTCTGCGCTGAGCAAGGCTGTATGGGTCGATCCGCAATCGTGATTAATATTAAAACCATCCGGCTGTACACCCAAGCTAATAATCTCAGCCCCAAGTTCTCTAAAGACACAAGGCGCAATGCGGTAGGTAGCACCATGGGCACAATCCAAGACCACTTTCAAACCGCGTAATTGCAGATGACTGGGAAAAGTACTTTTACAAAATTCGATATAACGCCCTTCAGCATCATTGATACGTGAGGCTTTACCTAAAGATCGCGAATCGACCATCTGCATGGGTTCTTGCATCATGGCTTCAATGCGATTTTCCATAGCATCGGGTAGTTTTGTACCCTCTGCTGAGAAAAATTTTAAGCCATTGTCATAATAGGGATTATGAGAGGCGCTGATTACAATGCCTATCTGTGCACGAAAAGTACGGGTTAAATAGGCAATGCCGGGGGTTGGCATAGGGCCTAAGAGTCGGGTATCAACCCCTGCAGAACAAAGCCCCGCTTCCAGGGCCGATTCAAAAAGATAACCAGAAATACGGGTATCCTTACCAATAAGCACCTTGGGATTGAGCGTGCTTTGCGTTAAAACGGACCCTACAGCCCATCCCAATTTTAAGACCCAATCGGCTGAAATAGGGGGTTCGCCTACACGCCCTCGAATACCATCGGTACCAAAATACTGCATGAAAAAAGCCTACTTACTGTTCGTTCGGTGCCGGATCGCCTAAGCCAATAGTCTTCGCTGAACTTAAGGATTTTTTAAGGTCTTCAGGCTTTCCTATTTTTGGTCTTTGATTCCAATCGCTGGGTTCACGCGGCACACGTCCTTCCATAGCATCTTTAATTTGTTCCAAATCAATCGTTTCATACTTCAATAAAGCTTCGGCCATTAAATGTAGCTTGCTCATATTTTCCTGTAAAATTTTGGTGGCTAAAGCATAATTGCGATCGATAATGCTTCGAATCTCTTCGTCAATTATTTTGGCAGTTTCACCTGAAATATCGTTACGCTTATTCATGGCATGACCCACAAAGACTTCTTGATCTTCATCGCCATACGTTAAAGGACCTAAGCGTTCCGATAAACCCCAACGCGTGACCATACTGCGTGCAATGTCGGTAGCTCTTTGAATATCATTAGAGGCACCGGTCGTCACGCTATTATTGCCAAAAATAAGTTCTTCGGCCACACGTCCTCCAAAAAGTCTTGCAATTTGGCTTTCCAGGTACTGCCGACTATGACTATAGCGATCGCCTTCTGGTAAAAAGACGGTAACCCCTAAGGCTCTGCCACGGGGCATAATGGTAACCTTATAGACGGGATCGGCCTCAACAACCGACCAGCCCACAATGGCATGTCCGGCTTCATGATAGGCTGTTAGTTTTCGTTCGCTTTCACTCATCACCATGGAACGTCGCTCAATACCCATCAATAACTTGTCTTTCGCTTTTTCAAAATCGGACATTTCTACCGTGCGCTTATTCAGGCGCGCCGCAAAAAGCGCGGCTTCATTCACAAGGTTAGCGAGATCGGCCCCCGAAAATCCGGGGGTTCCACGGGCAATCACCCGGGGATCGACGGTATCACCGACGGGCACTTTACGCATATGCACAACCAAGATCTGCGCTCGACCGCGAATGTCTGGCAGACTCACCGACACCTGTCTATCAAAACGACCGGGTCTTAGTAAGGCGGGATCTAATACATCGGGACGGTTGGTGGCTGCGATCACAATCACACCTTCACTGCCTTCAAAACCATCCATTTCAACCAATAGTTGATTGAGCGTTTGTTCACGTTCATCGTGCCCACCACCCATACCGGCACCACGATGTCGTCCGACGGCATCAATTTCATCGATAAAGATAATGCAAGGTGCTTGTTTTTTGGCTTGTTCGAACATATCGCGTACGCGGGATGCACCCACGCCCACAAACATCTCTACAAAATCGGATCCTGAAATCGTAAAGAAAGGTACTTTGGCCTCACCGGCAATGGCTCTGGCCAAAAGCGTTTTACCCGTACCAGGCTGTCCCACCATTAAGACACCCCGTGGAATACGCCCACCCAATTTTTGAAATTTGAGGGGATCGCGCAAGAACTCCACCAATTCTACGACTTCTTCCTTGGCCTCATCCACACCGGCGACATCGGCAAAGGTTACTTTAACCTGATCTTCACCTAATAAACGTGCCCGACTGCGACCAAAAGACATCGCCCCACGTCCGCCACCGCCACCCTGCATCTGGCGCATAAAGAAGATCCATACCCCAATAAAAAGGATAATGGGAAACCAGCTTACAAAGATATTCATGAGTAGGCTGGGTTGTTCTGGTGCTTTACCGCGTACCACTGCACCGCTTGCAACCAAATTGTTTAAGACGCTATCGGACATCTGTGGAATATAGGTTGTAAAGGGCTTATCATCTTGGGTGGAGCCGTTAATATTACGATCTTCGACAACGATCTGTTTAATATCACCCGACCGTACTTTTTCCAAAAACTGTGAATAGGCAAGCTTGCTTACCTGTTTGGGTGCCGGTCCAAAATTATTAAAAACGGACATAAGCACCAAAGCGATGACCAACCACAGGAGTAAACTTTTAAGCATATCGTTCTTCATGAAGACGCCCTCTATAATTCGATTTTTGTTTCGACCCTTGGGTGCTGTTGATAACCTTTTGCCACGATATAAACCTCCGAAGAGTCTGATCGTGAAGCCTTAGGCTTTCGGATTATCACCTGTTTAAAATGCTGCTTAACGGCTTGCAGATAGTCTGTAAAACCACGACCTTGGAATATTTTCACGAGAAAAGTTCCATCTTTGATTAACAACCCTTCTAAAGAGATTAAGGCTGCTTCCACTAAGGCAAAAGCTTTGGCCTGATCCACCACGGCAATACCACTAAGATTAGGCGCCATATCGGAAATCACCAAATCGGCTTGCCCCCCTGGTAAAGCGCTCTGTAACTGCGCTATGACCGTGGGCTGCTCAAAATCACCCCGAATCGCACACACATCTTTTAACGGTTCCATTTCTAAGATATCGATTGAAACCACAAAACCTTTAGTCCCCACACAGGCCTTTGCGACCTGAGACCAACCACCCGGAGCTGCCCCTAAATCCACTACCCGCAAACCAGGTTTAAATAAGTTATCTCTCTGATTTATCTCTAATAACTTAAAAGCCGCTCTAGAACGGTACCCCTGGGCTACCGCCAGCTTGACATAGGGGTCACTTCGCTGTCTTTGCAACCAGCTATGGCTGCTTTTCGTTTTAGGCTGCATGCCCGAATCTTAACACGTACACCTTTTTTCATAAACCCTCATCATAGGCCTCATAACCAAGATGGAACTAAATCTCGGAATGATTCTCCAATTAGGAAGACATTCAATAGGGGGCATCAGCATGGCGACTAAGAAAGAGAAAGAGCGAGTGGAAGAAGAGAAGGTAAAAGAATTATTTTCGAAACTCCGCGCACTTGCTACACGCGATGAGGCAACAGATTTAAGCCCCCGCCAGTGCTTGGAAGACTGCTTAAAGGGTGTAAAAGCGCAGGTAGAGGGTGCCGAAGCAGGTTACTTGGTAGGCTATACAGCTGGTATGGCCACCCGTCAGCGTCACGATAAGGATCGTAAGCACACTCCCAAAAGATTGGAAAACTTAAAAGTTTTTCTAGGCTTAGCACCCACTTTAAGCGCAGAAGAAATCTTTGAAGCATTGGAGGAGCAAGAAAAACTGCAAAAGCAAGAAAAGCAAGAAGAGAATGTCGCGCCAACTCCCACAACAAACCCAATGCTACAGATGGATGTGCCCATGCAGACTCATTTTGATGCTATGAGTCCTGCGGAGCAAGAAATATTTTCTAAAGCGTATCTAAGAACCTATTTCGAAGGTTACCAAAAAGGTTTTCAAGTTATTGCGCCTAAGAACACAGCAATTTCTCAAAAACCAACTGCAGCAATACTCCATAGCGAACTGGAAGTAGAACTCGATCAAGACACGATTGATCTATTAGCTAACGCAGTCTCTACAACACCTAAAAAAATTCAAGAAGCTATCCTTTTATATGCACGCGTCGATAAAAAAACACAAGATGATTTATTGCCAGAATCGTTCCCAGAATCGAATGAATTAGATTCAGACAATGGAAAATTAGATACAAGCGCTAACCCAGCCACTCCCCCATCAATACCTAATATAACTGTAGCAATTCCCGCTGAAAACAACCCTATCCCCTTGATAAATAATGACATTGTTGAAAATGCTTTGCCAAAAGAGAATTTGCAACCTGTTGATTCAAAAGAAGAAAAAGCCTCTTCGGAAATTGCTGCTAGAACTGCCAAAAGACGAAAAAAACGTGATCGTGTTGGCTACCAGGCAGTTACCAAAGCACCCGAAGGATTTCCGAAGAAAGCACACGAAGGACTTCCGAAGTACGAAAAGGAACCAAAACCTATAAAAAAATCTGAAGAATCGGGTTCCACAAGACCTGCAATAACACCTAATACAGCAATACCAGCTGCAGTACCTGACTCCACCCCCCTAACACCTGGCCATGGAAAGAGCGAATCTCTCGAAAAAGATCTGCATAGCGTTACCCAAGCATTAAAACCGAGTCATCCCGCATCACAAAGCGGGACCGAGTCGTCAATAAAGCCCATTGCATTTTCAGGGAAATCTAAGGCCATCTTTGAACGTGCCATTACGGCGGATTATGCGGCAAAAGAGAAACAATTTGCACATCGTCATTTGAGTTATAAAAAAACACGTGAAAAACAAATGAAGTTGATCGATGATGTTCGGAAAGCTTTAAATAATAACCCTGCTATTAGTGAAAAAGACAAAGGTGTTGTTTTAGAGGCCGTTATGAGTTCCATGTTAAACCATTTGAAAAAAGAGCATCGTTGGACACAAGTATTTGGAACCAAAAGCCGTTTAGAGACTGTTTTACGTGATGATATAAAAATAATCAAAAAGGATTTGGGTCTCGCTCATTCAAATCCATTGCAAGCAATGTGGTTGATACGAACACATCTCAAGGGGAATGCCGATTTAACAAAAGATTGTTTTAAAATTCTAGGAGAGGAATCCCCAGGACACAGAATCCAAAAACCCAAAGGCTGAACAATTTTTCCAGCCCCAAGGCCGGGACGGGTGCGTCCTATGTTGACCATGAAAAGTCTTATAACTTACTAAGTTTAGAGTCCAACAGAGAGGCCAGAATGCTGGGTTGAAGGCACTGCGTTCTAGCTATTCCTATTTTAGAGATAAACGACTTCTGATACTTCATAAGAAATCGCGCCGTTGGGCGTTTGTACTTCGACTAAATCGCCTTGATGCTTACCAATCATCGCACGGGCAATGGGAGAGGCGACAGAAATCTTAGAGACTTTCAGGTCGGCCTCATCCTCGCCCACAATCTGGTAACTGAGTGCCTGTTCTGTTTCCACATGAATAAGGGTCACTTTTGCACCAAAGACCACCTTACCTTCATTGGTCATACCCTTGAGATCGATGACATGGGCATTGGATAACTTGGATTCTATTTCACGAATACGCCCTTCTATAAAACTTTGCTGTTCCTTGGCAGCATGGTATTCGGCATTTTCGCTCAGGTCGCCATGCTTACGGGCTTCGGAAATATCGGCGATTACTTTGCGGCGCGCTACGCTTTTAAGGTGCTCCACCTCTTTGCGCAACTGCTCTGCACCCTGCTCTGTCATAGGAACTTTTGTCATTGGCTGTACCCTAAGAAATAATGAAATTTGTTGTAAAGCTTACATATTTACACTTTAGTACCTCATTATACACAAAACCAGGATGCATAAAGAAGTATGCAACTAAATCCTTCAGGGCAGGTCAAAGAAGAAGAATCATCCAGGAGTGCATCTTATGGCCAACATAGATATTCAGAGACTATTCCTAAAACTAGGTCAACTTCAGGACCCGGATGAAACGGGATTAAGCCCCCGCGATAGGTTTAAAGACTATTTAAACCAATTAGACACTCAAATACAGGGGGCAGAATGAGCGTGCTCACAGTATTTGATGGACGCTTTTTCACGATAAATGATGGACGATCTGCAATACCATTTTTGAGTACATAACTAAAAAAAGCACCTGTTCATTCGTCATAGCCATCTTCAATTCCTTCTTAGTACCGTATCCAAGTCGTCTTCGACTAGGATACCGAATTTTGGCTATTTACACAGTTCTTATGACAGTCCCTTAATCGTCGATAAATATAGATTATTAACACTACAGCTTTGGGCATTTTATATCTTTTTGTGTTATTTTCACCAATGATTCTCTAATCTGTTCCGGCGTCATAGGCACCGTGGCCACAACCTGTTGATACAAAGCTTTCAAGCCTTGTTGCTCTTCATTTAGATCTGTTTTTTCAAGATGTTGTTTCACTTGGCTTTCCGTTCCTGTGCCAAACCTAAATTTATCATTCCCACCCGCAGCTTTCGCAAACAAAAAGATCTTTAAGGCTCTTTCTGGGTTTAATTCATCATCAATCGTTACATGCCCCCCTTCGGGGCAGGCTTTAAGGGCCAACTCGACAGCTTTGTGTAGATCATTGTTTTCAATACTAAAAACGTCAACGGTAACAGTTTGACTTTTTTTATGAAAGCTTTCTTTTATACAATCTTGAAGCGTTCCATCTTCATTCTTCTTTTGAATAACAAGATCTATACTATTGCCATCTGTTAAATCTTGAATTTTAGCATGATAATCTTGATGCAAAAGGGCTGTGTTGGCTTTGTGCTCAAGATGATTTTTTATATGAGCAGCTTGCTCTGTCGGGTCTGATTTTGCCTTTTCCCATTTATCAATTTTTTCAGAGAATTTGCTTGCGAGTGCTGCCTTAAAATCGTCCGTTTTATCCATATTCGCTTTTGACGACAACTCACGCATGGCATTAATTTTCTTTTCAGCGGCTTGCAAATGAGCCAAGGCTGTTTCTGTTGTTAATGCGACTCTTTTTTTCGTTTTTCCTGATATTTTTTCAAGTCTTTTTACATAATCAGCATGAGGCATAAATGTTAAAGGTGTGTTGCTTGGGGGTGGAAGTGGTAGAGCTGGTGGCAATCGACTTGCAGATGGCTTTCCAACAACAAGTGTAAGAGGAGGGACTTTTTGGGCTGGGGCGCTGTCAGAAAACCATTTTTTATAAAACGCTTCGATCGTTTTAAATTCTTCTGTATTCTTAATGCTTTTTTTACCCCCCTTTTTTTCTAATCCTTCAGCAATTAACACCTCATCAATAGGAGTAACCGATGATTCTCTTAATGCTTCAAAGCGTCTTAGTAATTGAGCGTCATCTTCTGGACTTTGTAACGAAGTTCCATTTGCATTTGATGACTCGACCATGTGTAACAGTCTTGCATCGCGATTCGCTACACTTTCTAATTTGGGATCAAGTTCAAATACAATACCTTGAATAAAATAAAGTAATTCAACTGCTGGAATATCCGCTCTGTTTCCAATAGTCTTCTCTAGCAAATAACACTGGCTTTCTCCTTGGCGTTCATCAAAAAAACTTTTGATGTTTTCAAGTGCTAATGGATCACTTACTACTGCCGAAGGTGTTTCCTCGATTAATGCTTCAGCTGCTTTTAAAAATTTATCGAAATCCGCTAATGTTGCTGAATGTTTCAAGGGATCTATTTTTATTTTTGCCTTTTTTATTTCATCTAAGTTTGTTTCAACAAAGCTTTTTAGCGCAAGAAGATTTTGTACATAGTCTTCAGGTTGATCTAATGGCATGCCGCCCTCTAAAACACAGAAATATAGACTTTTATTAAGTTAGCTTAGGTGATAGACTCTCCTTTTTCCAGTAAGAAGCCAAATTTGCGGCGCGCTACGCTTTTAAGGTGCTCCACCTCTTTGCGCAACTGCTCTGCACCCTGCTCTGTCATAGGAACTTTTGTCATTGGCTGTACCCTAAGAAATAATGAAATTTGTTGTAAAGCTTACATATTTACACTTTAGTACCTCATTATACACAAAACCAGGATGCATAAAGAAGTATGCAACTAAATCCTTCAGGGCAGGTCAAAGAAGAAGAATCATCCAGGAGTGCATCTTATGGCCAACATAGATATTCAGAGACTATTCCTAAAACTAGGTCAACTTCAGGACCCGGATGAAACGGGATTAAGCCCCCGCGATAGGTTTAAAGACTATTTAAACCAATTAGACACTCAAATACAGGGGGCAGAACAGGGACATATGGCGGGCTATGCCGCAGCTTATGCACAAAAATCACGTCGAAACAGCCCCAGAGCTGCTCGGACACCCGCAGACGAATTTGAGCTACAGGAAACCCTTGCTGATCCAAGCAGCACTATTGATCCACGCCTATTGGAAGACATGGACCCAGAAATGCAAGAAGCATTCCAAGTTGCCTATGCAGCAGCCTACCGAGAAGGCTATACAAAAGGATTAGGAACAGAACCGCCCATGAAAACGCCTATGTCTCAAGCCGATATGGACGCGGTATTGTATGGAAAAGCAGCATACACCGTAGATGGCAAAGATCGAGAAAGTTTAGAAGCTGGTTTATGGCAGCCAGAAGACAACATGCTTTTCGATCAAGAAACCA
Organism: uncultured Legionella sp.; assembly: GCA_964522825.1. Taxonomy (GTDB): domain Bacteria; phylum Pseudomonadota; class Gammaproteobacteria; order UBA6186; family Azoamicaceae; genus CADEGZ01. The sequence goes on along the minus strand of CAZFXA010000001.1, from coordinate 12,683 downwards.
TCGATCGCTTATCGCAAGACAGTGAGGTTGATGCTGAGACACTCAAAGAAGCCATTCTAGATTACATCCAAGCATCAGAAGATGATCGTGATGCGCTATTGGACCTCATTGAAAATCCACCAGCGGTGCTGATTGAATCCAATTTTGACTCCAAACACAAGGTTGATCAACTTGATGAATCATTGATATCTCATGCCCTTGAATCTGACAATCAAGCCGATCAACCAGAACCACCAGAAGCATCTGCGGTTATCGAATCAGATTTTGTGCCAGAAAGCACCATCGATGAGCATCCTGAAGCACCTGAAGCACCTGAAGCACCTGAAGCATTGATATCTCATGCCCTTGAATCTGACAATCAAGCCGATCAACCAGAACCACC
>CAZFXA010000001.1:0-12201 GCA_964522825.1 uncultured Legionella sp. | reverse complement strand
AAGCATCTGCGGTTATCGAATCAGATTTTGTGCCAGAAAGCACCATCGATGAGCACCCTGAAGCACATGAAGCACAAGATGTTAGCGAAGATATACGTCGGGTTATTTCCGCTTTAGAGAATAAAGATCCTAAACTTGTGCAACAGGAAACCTTTTCGGAACAACGCGTCAATTCTACAGATGCTGCCGTCCATTTTACACCCGCGGTGAAAAAAATATTTAATCATTCTATTAAATATGATTACTTTTCAAAAAATTCAAATATTGCACAAATAGACATTTTTAGTCGGAAAAAAACAAGACAAGAACAAATGGATCTGATTGATGATATTCGGGAATATTTAGCATTACCTGCACCCAATATCAGCAGTAACGACCATGACCAAGACAGAGCAATCATTTTATATGGGGTTATGAAGGCTATTCAAGAAGACTTACAAAAAGAGTTTCGTTGGACCAAAATATTCGGCACACAAAGTCGTCTGGAGATTGTTTTAAAAGAAGACATGGATGCTATTAAAGAGAATTTCCCGAATGCTGACTTCTCAGACAACCATGCCAAACAATTGATGAAGGCTCATATTACAGATCCAAAAATTCTTCAGGAATGCCAGGCTGCTTTGGGACACACAAAACCGCCTGCAACAAGGCGCTCAACCTAAGGCCACTATACCCGTTCCTTCAAGATGCGAACAATCATGGAAGCCCCTACATCATTTCATGTTGGCTCTATTTTATCAAAAATCGTATCAATCACGGATAGAACAACCCGCAGTATTGTTTAGAATACAAAATTCATAGAATTATTAAGTTAGCTCGCTCTGTACGCGGGCGCTATTCAAATAAAACCAAAGACTTTGGCCAAAAAACTCACAATAACTGCGTTTGCGAACAGTATTGAATATTATTTTCAACTTCGTATAATGACTTACTTTAGTTATCTTATTAAAAATAAACATGATAGGTCGGAGAGGATTAGAAATGCAGAAGAAGACTGATAAACGAACACGTTTGATAGAAGCCGCCGATAAGCTCTTTTACGAGCAAGGCGTGAATATCACCACCCTGGCCAATATCGCAACCCTGGCTGAGGTACCCCTCGGTAATGTGTATTATTACTTTAAATCCAAAGAATCCATCATCTTCGCTGTGATTGAGCAACGTCAGCGTATGCTGCGTCATCAATTCGAACAGTGGTCTACCTTAAGCCCTGTCGAGCAGCTCAAGGCGCTGATTCAACAGCATCTGACACAAAGTGGCCAAGCCATGGCTTTTGGGGATTGGTTTGGTAGCCTGTGCCAGGAACTCTGCAAAGGTCAAGGTCCTATTGCCCATAGTGCTGCTGAATTGCTGAGCAATATCCTTAGTTGGTCTGAAAAACAGTTCCAGGCGATGGGTAAGGGTGAACACGCTAAACCCTTGAGCGTAGCGCTCATCGCTAGCTTGCAAGGTCTTAGTCTTTTAACTTTAACCTTAAAGGATGAAACGGTAAGTGCTGCACAAGCGCAACGCTTGATGAACGCACTGTAAGATTGCGCCATTCAAAACCGCCAAAGCCCTTTCCGATTGAGAGAGGGCTTTTTTAGAAGTCTTTGATTCTTTTAGATTTAAAAATAGTTCAAACATAGACCTAGTACTCTGGCTTAGAAACACCTAGGAAAAATTTAGGCTTTCACTGTAAAATTTTCTTAAGTTATCCCTTGACGTTATCAATGCCTTATCCCAGAATACAGAGGTACCAATACATCATGTTGTGTTTGATACTGGGTAAGTACCACAACATATTGTGGTTAGCTGTCCTGTAGTCGTAAAACTAAAGTTTGGTAACTATTATTTATTTTTGGAGAACTGCATGTCCGCACCCATCACAGAACCTGAAACATCGCTCGATCATGACATGATTGAAAACCTGCCACCGCATAGTCCCAGCCCTGGTAGCTTAACGATTGTTCGACGTAATGGTCATGCTATGCCTTTTGATCATACCCGTATTTCGCTGGCGATTACCAAAGCCTTTTGGGATGTAGAAGGTGACGATAGTACCCATTCCGCACGCGTAAGCGAAATTGTGCATAAATTAACCGAAGAAATTGCGAGTATTCTTGTGCGCCGCCTGCCGATTAATGGCGGGACAGTCCACGTCGAGGAAATCCAAGATCAGGTCGAGCTAGCCTTAATGCGCCATGAGTTTCAACAAGTGGCGCGATCCTATGTGCTCTACCGTGAAGAACGTCGAAAATTAAGAGAGGCCAAACTACCAAAAACCAGCGAAGTGGCTAAAACCTCGATGCATGTTACCTTGCAAGATGGCACAACCGCGCGCTTAGATACGGAACGGCTTTACCATCGTGTAGAAGAAGCGTGTGCGGGTTTGGAAGAAGTCAAAGCCGATTTTATTGTGACCGATGCCCTTCGCAATATTTTTGAAGGCATTCCGTTGGAACAGGTTCATCAAGCGCTTATTATGAGCACGCGTACCTTGATCGAACAAGAACCTAATTATAGCTATGTGGCTGCTCGTTTATTGCTGAACGATTTACAACATGAGGCCTGCCATCTTCTAAATGTGCCCGTCCCCAAGAGTACGGCACAAATGGCCAAACAATATGGTAAAACACTGGCTTTAACCCTTAAAAAAGGGGTACAGGTCGAGCTTTTAGATGCTAAGCTTCTATCTTTCGATCTGGACAAATTGGGTAAGGCCCTGAAACCCGAACGCGACTTGCAATTTACCTATTTGGGCTTGCAAACCTTGTATGATCGTTATTTCTTGCACCATCAAGACAAACGTTTTGAATTGCCCCAGATTTTCTTTATGCGGGTTGCCATGGGGCTTGCCATTGCCGAAACAGAGCGAGAAAGACGTGCCATTGAATTTTATGAGCTTTTATCGTCTTTTGATTATATGAGCTCCACACCCACCCTCTTTAATGCAGGCACCTTAAGATCCCAATTATCGAGTTGTTTTCTAACCACCGTGCCCGACGATTTATCAGGTATTTATAATGCCATTCGGGATAATGCCCTGCTATCTAAGTTTGCAGGCGGCTTAGGTAATGATTGGACCTCGGTACGTGCCATGGGTTCTCGTATTAAAGGCACCAATGGTAAATCCCAAGGGATTGTACCCTTCTTAAAGGTTGCCAATGATACGGCTGTTGCTGTGAATCAAGGTGGTAAACGTAAGGGGGCTGTCTGTGCCTATCTTGAAACGTGGCATTTGGATATCGAAGAATTTCTAGAACTACGTAAAAATACCGGAGATGATAGACGTAGAACCCACGATATGAATACGGCCAATTGGATTCCTGATTTATTTATGAAGCGTGTGCTTGAAAATAAAGAATGGACCCTTTTTTCACCCGAAGATGTACCCGATCTGCATGAGATCTATGGCGATGCTTTTGAACAAGCCTATGCCGCGTATGAAGATCAAGCCGATCAAGGTAAAATTAAAAATTTCAAACGCCTAAAAGCCATCACCTTGTGGCGTAAAATGTTAGGCATGATCTATGAAACGGGACATCCCTGGATTACCTTTAAGGATGCTTGTAATCTTCGATCGCCCCAACCCCATGTAGGCGTGATCCATAGCTCTAATCTATGCACCGAGATCACACTCAATACCTCAGCGGATGAAATTGCCGTGTGTAATCTGGGTAGTATTAATTTGGCACAACATATTACTCATGGTACCTTCGATACCGAGAAAATTAAACGCACCATAAAAACAGCGGTCCGTATGTTGGATAATGTCATTGATATTAATTATTACGCGGTCCCACAAGCCAGACGTTCTAATTTACAGCATCGTCCGGTGGGCTTGGGTATTATGGGCTTCCAAGATGCCCTCTACCAGCTGGATATCTCTTATGAATCGGAGGAAGCCATTCACTTTGCCGATCGCTCAATGGAGCATATTAGTTATGCCGCTATTAGTGCCTCCTGTGACCTAGCGATTGAACGTGGCGTTTATCCTACTTTCGAGGGTTCTTTATGGAGCCAAGGTATTTTGCCTATTGATTCGATTGAACGCTTACAAAAAAATCGTGGCATTTACTTGGATCAAGATCGATCCAAGACTTTAGACTGGGATGCTTTAAGAAAACGGGTACAAACCTCTGGGATTCGTAATTCTAATCTTTTAGCGATTGCGCCCACCGCCACTATTTCGAATATTTGTGGCGTTTCACAATCCATTGAACCCACCTACCAAAACTTGTTTGTGAAATCAAACCTCTCAGGTGAATTCACGGTCATTAACCCCTATTTGGTAAAAGACTTGAAGGCACTGGGATTCTGGGATTCGACCATGGTCAAAGATTTAAAATACTTTAATGGCAGTGTCCGAAGTATTACCCGTATCCCTGCGCATTTAAAGACTAAATATGTCACGGTCTTTGAAATGGAAGCACAATGGCTCATTGAAGCTGCCTCTCGCAGACAAAAATGGATCGATCAAGCCCAATCCTTAAATCTTTATCTCAGTGCACCCTCGGGTAAGAAGTTGGATGTGCTCTATCGCACAGCCTGGCTACGGGGTCTTAAAACGACCTACTATTTACGCACCCTTGGGGCAAGCGATGCGGAGAAATCGACCATTCATGATGGCGCACTGAATGCAGTGCAGCAGTCCAACCAAATGTCGGATACCACGGTACAAGCTTGTTCGATCGATGATCCCGATTGTGAGGCCTGTCAGTAAATTTTAAGGATTTATTAACCCATTTAACCATAGGAAAATAGCATATGCTCGTAGAAAATACTGGTTTGGAGTCGCTGGAGTTTGGTGCTGCCAGAATTAGAGTGGACGATAAGAAAATTATTAATTGTCACGCCGATTTGAACCAATTAGTGCCCTTTGCCTACCCTTGGGCGTGGGACAAATATTTAAGTTCTTTAAATAATAATTGGACGCCCAATGAAATTAATATGTCTGCGGATATTGCGCTCTACCCTAATGGGCTAACAGAAGATGAGCGAATGATTATTGAACGTAATTTAGGCTTTTTTGCAACGGCCGATTCTTTGGTCGCTAATAATCTGGTACTGGCTGTGTATAGACATATTACCAATCCAGAATGTAGACAATATTTGTTGCGTCAGGCTTTTGAAGAAGCCCTGCATACGCATTCTTATCAGCATATTATTCAAAGTCTAGGGATGGATGAAGCCAAAATATTTAACATGTATCGCGAAATACCTGCTGTCTCTACCAAGGCTATTTGGGCCTTACAATACACACAAAGTCTATCGGATCCTACCTTTAAAACAGGCACGCCAGAAAATGATCAACGCTTATTGCGCGATCTGATTGCCTTTTATGTAGTATTCGAAGGTATTTTCTTTTATGTGGGCTTTACCCAAATTTTATCGATGGGACGACGCCAAAAAATGACGGGTACTGCCGAGCAGTTTCAGTATATTTTGCGTGATGAATCCATGCATCTTAACTTTGGTATTGATGTGATTAATCAAATAAAAATTGAAAATCCGCATCTATGGACAGACTCTTTCAAAAAAGAAATCATTGAAATGATTAAAACGGGTGTCAATTTAGAGTATCAATATGCGACGGATACGATGCCACGGGGTATTTTGGGACTGAATGCAGCCATGTTTTTAGATTATCTACAATTTATTGCCAATAGACGCTGCATACAAATTGGTTTACCCGAACAATATCCAGGGGCGACGAATCCCTTTCCCTGGATGAGTGAGATGATGGATCTGAAGAAAGAAAAGAACTTTTTTGAAACCCGTGTCACAGAATATCAAGCCGGTGGTGCCTTAAGTTGGGATGAAGAGGTAGCCTAAAGGGAGAACGATTGTTTCACTATCAGATCCCTCATAACTGGGTCGGCAGCCGTTTAATAACACAAGCCTAGAATTTCATAATGCACCTCCTCAAGTGGGACTGTCATAAGAGGCTTCCTATCGCCTCTACTAAGTTAGTTTAATTCAGAGGCGACAACTTGCCTGACATAGGGGGTTCGCATCTTGAGGTGTAACTGGTATATCTACGATTTTATTCATGGTTTTTTACCTTTGCAATCCGAGTGTGCACTACAATTGTATCGCTATTTTTTTAGATCGCTTTCATCTATTAGTTTAACATCATTTAATAATTCATCTGAATGTTCTAGAGGAACCTCCATTAAACCATATGAGCATCCCCCCAATATTAAGGACTCAAAATAAGGCTTATTTTTTAATTTTTCATATATTGCATTAGTGACATCACCTTTGGAATTCCAAAAAGTTAAAAAAGCGCTTTCATCGCCTGAAACACGAACTTCAATGCCATCGCCCAAGGATAATACTTCGCCCATTAACCACGTTTCTACAGCTTGTGCGACTTTCAAAACAATCTCTTCGCTTTCTTTGACTCGTGCAATTAATAAATTTCCAAAATCATCATCATAAAGCAATTCAAATTCATGTCCATTAACGGTTAATATACACAGTCTTTCAAAAGCACCATCCATTTTTTTTACAACAAATGCACCCTGTTCTTCAACCAAAAAATCGATCATTTCATCAAAGCCATCCCAGTGTGGCACGGCATCAAGGTCTACAACTAATCTATCTTCCTCTCTATAGATCTCTACGATTTTATTCATGGTTTTTTACCTTTGCAATCCGAGTGTGCACTACAATTGTATCGCTATTTTTTTAGATCGCTTTTATCCATTAGTTTAACATCCTTTAATAATTCATCTAGATTTTCTAAAGGAACTTCCATTAACCCATATGAGCATCGCGCTCCTCCCTGTATTAAAAAATCAAAATAAGGCTTATTTTTTAATTTTTCATAGATTTTTTGCGTAACATCATGCTTTAAATTCCAGAAAGTTAAAAAAGCGCTTTCACCTTCTGATATACGTACTTCAATGCCATCTCCTAAGGATACTATTTTTCCACTTAATCGAGTTTCTATATCCATAGCAATTTTCAAAATAATTTCTTCGCTTTCTTTTGTTTCAGCAATGAGTTCATTACCAAAATCATCGTTATATCCTAATTTAAATTCATGATTATCGATCTTTAATATTCCTATTCTTGCATCGGGCCCATCAATTTTTTTTACAATAAACGCATTATATTCATCAACTAAAAAGTCAATTATTTCATCGAATCCATCCCAGCTTGGTATGGCATCAATATTTACAATCAGCCTATCTTCCTCTCTATAGATGTCCAGTGGTTTATTCATGGTTTTTTACCTTTTGGATTTAGGGTTGGGGTGTGCTTTTGTTGATGTATGTTATAACGCTTATTATATTTTTCGCTTGTGCGTTTTGCACTTTCAATTACATATTGTGACAACTCTTCTTGGCTATGGGTGCCCTTGCGGTAACCTTTTCTTAAAATCTTTTCATATGTTTTTGGAGGATATAATTTTAGTTCTTTTAATGCCAATCGATCAGCCATTAGGTCCCTGGCTATTGCTCGAATTTCATTTCGCAGATGACACATTTGAACCCCTTTTGTCTCTAAAGAAACCTCGAGACTAATTCTAGATTCTAAACTATTGTCTTGCTTAATATACCATCGCCTAGTTTCAATACCACTTAATGATCTCGGCCCTGGAACATCAGCAAGTGGTTTTGGTGGTTTAGCAGTTTGTAATAAGTAATGCTCTCGTTCTATCATAGGCCTAATAATGCGTTCCTCTGCTCGAAATTGGTTAAATGCTGGAGTTATCGGCGACCTGGAAATCGCTCCCGCTTTAGCAGGGGTATCTACAAATGGAATCCTACGACCACCCACAGCCGCTTGTATGCGCTGCATATGATATAGCTCTGTTGACGTCACTTCCCCCAAAGGCACTGTGGTTGCAGAGCGAGCTGCTAATCTTGCTAAAGGCGTTGCGCTTTGTACAGCACGTGTAGCGCTATATAACACCGTTCTGCCTGCACCATAACTGACCAACCCTAACCCTACCATATCGGATACTGGCTTCCCAGAGTGCCAACCAGCTACCCAGGGTCGTTCAGCTATATAATCCGCTTGTGCCTGTTGTAAGTGTTCTTGCCAGTCATTCCGTATAGCTTGCCCAACACTTCGACCAACAACCGCTATCGGAGCTTCTATAAATTGTCTCAACGCTAATCCACTGTTCACAAAACGCTCACCCGCATCTACATCACCAGCCAACAATGCGTCAATGTTTGCTTCTGCTCGATCGAAACTGCTTAAGATAGATCCAACACCACGAGAAAATTCAAAAGCAACTCTGGCTGCTATTGAGAACATCAATGCAGTACTTTCGGGGCTTTGCAACAAAATCGCATCCGAACTGTATTCGGGAATCGGATCACCTAACTGAAGCACTCTGCTTCTAGATTGTTGCACGCCAGGATGTAATCGCAGCACACTGCCCGATAGCTCAACTCTAGGCGCAACAGAGCTAGAGAATGGTGTGTTATCCATGCCCTGTTGTTGTGCATAGGAACGATCGAGCTCGGCCACACTCAGCCTGTGTGCGCTTAGCTCAAGCCTCTCAAAGGCTGATGGAGATCCTGACCACAAGCTCAGTTCGGGGTTCCTGGCAGCTTGGTGCGCTTCAGGAGCCAAAAGCCTCAAATCCCCATCACTACTCAAATAAGCATCTCTGGCAAATCTTGCCATTCCACCCAGACCATGCGCCACCTGAGCGCCTATTTGATACAAAGAACCAGCCACCATCGTTGGTCCAACAGAGTTCTCATAATAGCCTCCACTGCTTTGGTCTATCAAATCATCCCATTGTTGCATAAAACTCTGATGATTCTCTGGTTCATGAGGAGCAACTTGAGGTGCTTGCCACAATAGAGGTTTTGGTGTCTTAGGCACTGCGAGCTCGAGTGGAGCATACCTCACCTCGTGCTGTCTATCTGTATACCCATGCAATTGATTGTATTCTTCTGGCGTAAATTCCGAGGCATGGGCCGAAGGAATCAGCAAATCCAGCGTAGCGCCCAACACCTTCGCTACCCCGCGAGCCAGTGATGCAGCCGCGCCCGTCTGGACAGAATCGCCTTCTTCTATAGCGCCGCGCCGTATTAACTGCGCTTATACTACTTTTGCGCTGCCTTGTAAGTCTGGATGTTGTTGTTTGAACACTGTCGCTTGCTTGACTTACCTGTAGACCTATACTTTAGTCGTTGCCCTCCAATCAGGAACATATTTTTCCATAATGCTGTGAACTTTCTGCCAATCAACCTGCTCGCTCAAAAATTGATCGTTACCTAAATACTCCCGATCTTCTAAATAACAATTGTCAAAGACACTATCATCACAAAATCCTTGTGGGTAATCAGATGCTTCTGCAACATTAATAAAACAATCCAGGGCCCAGGCTCTCATCAAAGGCGTATGACGATCAGACACAAAAACATCATATAGATTTTTTAAAACAAATGGATCCTTAGTGTCTCTATAATAATCAGCCCATGCACTTAGAGCCACCCTCTTTACATCATTGTCCGAATCTGTTAACCAAATTTGATAGGCTTCTTTTTCACAAAAATCTTTATCAAATAGTCGGGTATCCCATCCCAGTGTTTTAACAGCTTCAGCTCTAAATTCGGCAAAAGGATCTTTTAGATAAGGATAAACTTCATCTTTTAATTCATAAATATGATCTTTTCCAACTTCAATCAAAGCACATCCCAATTCATAATTGAGATCTCTATCTAATAAACGAAAATTGTTTCTCCTTGGTGCATTTTTTGCATCTTCAAAAACTTTTCTTAAGGCTTTAATTTTCTGGGTCCGGCTGTCTGACATTTTATCTCCCGTATTAAATCCGCATGTAAGTCTTTTATTTTGCTTAAATTCGATAATTTTTGTTGTAAAAGCTGGGCTTCATTTGTTGCCATTTGTCCCGTACCTTCCAATTGACCCAGTTTGGCTTTGATTTCTACTATAACATTGCTTATTGCAGTGTGTGAATCTCTCAACTCTTGCTTATGTTTGACAGACCTCCCATCTACTTTTCCAACTATTTCAACTCCTCTTGATTCCTTGAATATAGCTGCTAAATCATCGGAAGTCATACTTTTTTGGATAACTTTATCTGCTTTCGTACCCACTAATAAATCCTTAGTGCTTTCTGGTAACCCAGAGACATTCAACTCTCTTTGTTTTTTCAAATATTGATTTCTAGCCTGCTCCCATCGCTGCACTTTAGCCAACTCGGATTTTGATAAAAGTTCAGGTCTTAATAATCCAGCCTCTGTTAGCTGCTGCTCGCCCGTTCCTCGCGTTTTTACTCGTATCTTAGGTGCTGTTGCAGACTGCTTTGGAGTACCAAGGGAAAGTTCTAAATAGCCAGTCTGCGTGTGTCTAATCCTATGAACCTGACCCGGTAGTGTTAATGCTTGGGACCGTTGTGCCACGCCTGCTAAAGCACTATCCACCGAGGTACCAGTAACAGATCCAGGCACAAGACGTGTTCCTAAACGCGCATCATACAATTTCAGGATTGCACTGCCTGAAGAACGAGCGGTTTTCACACTCAGCTGTGTTCCAAACCTTAGCAAGGAGGCTCCAGTACCTACAACAGGCACCAGGGACCATACAGGCATTGATGCATCGGAAAAATGTCGACCCGCCCTAAAATAATCACCACGTTCGTAAAAAAGCTGATAAGCCGCAAAGGAAGCTTGCATGGCTTGCATCATGTGTTGTGCCGTATCTTCATAATGAACCACCGCATCCCCCACAGCTCTGAACCTATTCGTCAGACGGTCCCTGGCAGCTTGGTGCGCTTCAGGAGCCAAGAGCCTCAAATCCCCATCACTACTCAAATAAGCATCTCTGGCAAATCTTGCCATTCCACCCAGACCATGCGCCACCTGAGCGCCTATTTGATACAAAGAACCAGCCACCATCGTTGGTCCAACAGAGTTCTCATAATAGCCTCCACTGCTTTGGTCTATCAAATCATCCCATTGTTGCATAAAACTCTGATGATTCTCTGGTTCATGAGGAGCAACTTGAGGTGCTTGCCACAATAGAGGTTTTGGTGTCTTAGGCACTGCGAGCTCGAGTGGAGCATACCTCACCTCGTGCTGTCTATCTGTATACCCATGCAATTGATTGTATTCTTCTGGCGTAAATTCCGAGGCATGGGCCGAAGGAATCAGCAAATCCAGCGTAGCGCCCAACACCTTCGCTACCCCGCGAGCCAGTGATGCAGCCGCGCCCGTCTGGACAGAATCGCCTTCTTCTATAGCGCCGCGCTGTATTAATCGTGCTTGCACCTCTTCAGGGCTGCCTTGTAAGGCGGGGTGTCGTTGCAGCTGCTTTTTGATTTGCTTGGCAGGCACATGAATACCCTCTGCCACTAAGGCTTGCGAGGCATGCTCACTCACTCGTGTCAGTTCTTTCTTAAAGACACGACCTTGATGCAATACCGTACCGTGTTGTTCCCCTTGTTGGGCTGCCATCCGTCCCGCACTAGCACCGACACCTGCCGCCATCAGACTCGTGGCCAGACTTTGAATCGTGCCATTGCTCAATAGTGCCATCACCGTTGTCGAAGTAGCCGCACGAAATACATCTCGCCCAATGCTATCATTGTCACTATACCGATCGCAATCCAATTTTAGGTATAGCCGTTATGCGAGCGCTGCCAAACCATCACCCATGATAGATCTAATTTCATCAAGATGTTCAGCTTGATTTTTAAAGAAAGCTGACAATGCTTTTTTAAACGCCTTAAAACTTTCGTAGTGCTTATTATACAAAACCTTCTTTTTAAGCACTTTCCACAATCTTTCAATCAAATTGAGCTCTGGCGAATACGCAGGCAGCCGTACTAATTTAACCCGAGAGTCTTTAAGATATTCCATCACTGGTTTTGAAAAATGATAGCGCGCATTGTCGACTATCAAATATAAGCTGGAGGCTAAAGGATAGCTCGCTTCTAAAGACTGGAATAAGGCAATCGTTGAATCCGCATTAACATTTTCTTCGCTGGCAACAATTGTTGTTTCAAAAGTTTCAGCATTCATAGCACCATGAATATTAAAGCGAGACCTGCCAGAGTTTGTTTTGAGAGCACGCTCTTCCCCTTTCTTAATCCAACCATAACCCGCCAAGGTGTTATGGGTCGGATGCACCGCATCAACAAAAAACACCGCTTCTTTTTCCGTTTTGTTTTGCATGAATGTTAAATATTGTTCTAAAAATATTTCTTGAGCACCTTCA